>NZ_CAUQWC010000001.1:0-46020 GCF_963521695.1 uncultured Microbacterium sp.
GGCATCGGCCGGGGGTGTGAGGGCTGCCGCGGCCAGAGCGCCGACGCCGAGAACGGCCAGAGCGATCGTCGCGGCCGGCAGCGCCCACCGTACCCACGACGAGCGCGGGGCGACATCGCTTGTCGGCTCGGCGACGGGAGAGGCGATCGTAGCGTCAAAGGTCTCGCGCCGGCGGTTGTCGGGGGTGTGGTCGGTCATGACAGGGCTCCGGTGTTCTCAGGTTCGGGGGCGGTCTCGGCGTCGAGCTCGGCGGTGTCGAACCGGCCAGCTGCGGCGGGGCGTCGGCGGTGCCAGGTCTTCGCGATGAGCCCGTTGCGGGGGGCGAAGAACCAGGCGAGTAGGAACGCGGCGGTCAGGACGAGGACGATCGTGCCGCCGGTCGGGAAGTCCCCCGACCACGAGATGTAGAGGCCGATCAGGGCGGAGACGCAGCCGATGATCGGGGCGAGCAGCATCATGATCTCGAGCCGGTCGGTTAGCAGCCTGGCCGTCGCGGCCGGGGTGATCAGCAGGGCCAGGACGAGGATGTTTCCGATGGTCTGCACGCTGATGACCACGGCGAGGGTGACGAGTACGTAGAGCACGAGGTCGAGCCAGAACACCTTGACGCCCATCGCACGGGCGGACTCCCGATCGAGGCTGATAGTGACGAACTCCTTGTGCAGCAGGAAAATCACCGCGAGCACGAGCACGCCGGCGCCCCCGACGATGTAGAGGTCGGAGTCCGGGATGCCGGTGATGGAGCCGAACAGGAACTGCTGAAGGCTTCCGGCGTAGCCGGGGGCTTGGGAGATGACGACGATGCCGAGGGCGAACGCGGCGACGAAGAACACACCGATGATGGAGTCCTCCTTCAGCCTGCGGTTCTGGGAGAACACCGCGACGAGGACGGCGGTGAGGACCCCGGCGATCGTGCCGCCGATGACGAGGTTCCCGCCGACGACGAACGCGACGGCAAGTCCTGGGAACACGGCGTGGGCGACGGCGTCGCCGATGAAGGCCATGCCGCGCAGCACGACGAAGGTGCCGACGACGCCGCAGACGATGGACGACATGACCGCGACGGCGAGGGCCTTCGGGAGGAAAGCTAGGTCGGGGTTGAGCAGGTCGGTGAGGAAGTCGATCGGGTTCACGGGGGTCACGCAGCTTTCAGGATGCGCAGCAGGGCGGAGTCGGGGCCGACGCCGAAGGTCGCCATCCACAGCGCGGGGTCGGCGGCGAGCTGCGCGGGCGTGCCGGTGGCGATGATCGTGCTGTTGAGTAGCGCGATCCGGTCGCAGCCGTCCAGCGCCGACATCAGGTCGTGGGTTGTCATGAGCACGGCACGCCCTTCACGGGCGAGGTCGGCGAACAGTGAAGAGAGCAGCTCCTGGGTGGGCATATCCAGGCCGGTGAACGGCTCGTCCAGCAGCAGCACGGCGGGTTGCGCGGCGAGGGCGCGGGCGACGAGGACGCGCTGGCGCTGCCCGCCGGAGAGCTGCCCGACGGGCCGGTCGGCAAGGTCGCTCATCCGCACTCGCTTGAGGGCGTCGGCGACGGCCTCCCATTGTGCGACGCCGGGACGACGAAATATGCCGAGCCTTCCGGTCAGGCCGGTCATGACGACGTTCGCGACGGAGATGGGGAACTCCCACGCGAACTCGTGACGTTGCGGGACGTAGCCGATCGGGGTGCGACCGGGTTTGGACGTGCGGCCCTCCACGAGCACTCGGCCGGTGGCCGGTGTGAGGAGGCCGAGGATCGTGCGCAGCAGGGTGGTCTTCCCGGCCCCGTTGGGGCCGATCAGGCCCACGAGCTCGCCGCGGTCGACGGCAAGGTCCGTGCCGGTGAGCACGAGCCTGCCTCCGAGCTCGACGGACACGTTTTCGATCGCCAGCGCCGGCGTCATCGTGCGTCCTCGGACACGCGGTCCCGATCACGGTCGCCGCCCTCGGCGCGGGAGGCGAGGGCGCGCTGCTTGGCGCGTTTACCCCGCACGATCACGACGACCAGCCCGACGACCAGGGCGACGGCGACCAGGCCGATCGCGCCGATCAGGATGGGTACGAGCGGGTCGCCGGCTGGCTCCGGCGCGGCGGTCGCCCGGCCATCCAGCGTCATATCCTCGGCATCCGCGCCTTCGCCGGGGGCCGCCGCGGCCGCACCGGCCCAGGTCGCGGCGAGCGCATCGGCCGGGGACGTGTCAGTGCCGACCGCGAAGCGGATGAGCTGCGTGTTAGAGACGGTCGAGCCGTCCACGAGATCGGCGGTCGCCTCCAGCTGGAGTAGGTAGACACCCGGCTCGGTGAAGACCCAGTTCGCGTGCGTGTGCGTGTTGACGTCGACCCAGATTGGCTGCGCGTCGGGAACGCGGGAGTCCCACAGCAGCTGCGGCTCCCCGAACGATCCCGACTGCAGGTAGGTAGTCACGGTGCCGGGCCCCTGCGCGCCGGTGAGGGACAGGGTGACGCCGCGGTCGATGGTCTGCATGACCTCGGGGTCCTGCGTGTTCCAGCCCAGCCAGACGACCTCGGGGTTTTGCGTCTGCGGCACCACCCACACGGTCGCGCCGGGGTCGGCGCCGACGAAGACGTAGGCCGGGTCGTCCGGGACGGACAGCTCCGCCTGGTCGAGGACGTGGAAGACGGTCTCCTCGGGGTAGCGCCACACGCTCGTCGCGTTCGCGTCGGCCTTGGCGACGTCATCGTGGATGAGGAACGTCCACTGCCCGTCGTCGAACTTCGGCCCCATGTCGACGTGCCCGGCATCCAGTGTCCGATCGCCGTGGACGACGGCGAGGTCGCCGAGGGTCTGATCGAGGTTCGGATCGTCGTCACCGTCCTGGGCGAACGCGGCAGTGGGCGCGGTCAGCAGCGCCAACGCGAGGACGGCGACCCCGGCGCGCACGGCGCCGGCGGCTCGCCTGCGGGGTCGGGTAGGGATCGTCATCGAGGGCTGCTTTCTCATCGGTTCGGTCAGAGGGTCGCGGGGTCCGGCGTGCTCATCCGCTGAGGCAATCGCGGAGGGAGTCGGCGTTGAAGCGCATCATGTCGACGTAGCTCGGCACCCGGTCATCCAAAGCGTCGCCGTAAATGCGGCACACCTGAACGTGCTGCTCGGCAGCGAGCTCGGTGAGCACGTTCGCGCGGGCGATGTGGTTGGGTTCGAGGAACACCGCGGGGATGCGCAGCGTCCGTAGCGTCTCGGACAGCTTGCGGCGATCCGCGAGCGACGGCTCGGTCGCCGGGTTCGGGGTCACGAAGCCGGCGATCTGGACGTGGTAGGCGTGCGCGAGGTAGCCGAAGGCGTCGTGCGTCGTGATGAGGTAACGGTTCGCCTCGGGGATCGTCGCGATCTGTTCGCGCACGTAATCGTCAACGACCTTCAACTCGGCAAGGTAGGCGGCGGCGTTCGCGGTGTACTCGCGGGCGCCGGCGGGGTCGGCGCCGATCAGGGTGTCGCGGATGAGCTGGACGTAGGCCATGCCGTTGCGCACGTCCTGCCACAGGTGCGGGTCGATTTCGCCGTGGACGTGCTTGCCGAGCACCGCCTGCGGCAGTTGGTAGATCTGCGTGCCGGCGCGGCCGAGAAAGGAGAACTGTGACCCGCCGGGGATCTCGGACAGCGCCTTGGACGGCACGTCGATCACGACCTGCTCCGGCGCGTAGGCGATCTGGGTGTGCTCGCCGCCGCCCTGCGGGTCGTAGCGGACCTCCAGCGCTCCGTCTTCGAGGTTCGCCGTCAGGTCCGCATGGCCCTGGTTCAGCACCACCGCGCCGGGTATCCTGGCGTCGGCGGGGTTGACGCCGACGGCGAAGGTGAATGTCGCCTGCCCGAGTTCCTGTGGGCGCGAGGTGTCGTCGATCTGCACGCGTGCGTCGAGCGTGATTGTGTAGACGCCCGGCTTGGTGAACGCCCATGACAGGTGTGTGTGCGCGTCGGCCGGCAACGACATGGTGTCGTCCCGGTAGCCGTTGGACGGGTCGAAGCCGTTGGCGGAGTCGAAGTACACGTCCGTGTCGCCGAACGTGCCCGTCAGGTAGGCGAACACGTCGCCCGGCCCGGTCACGTCAATTGCGGAGAGCAGCACCTCCGAAGTGCGGGTGGCCCCGTAGCGGGCGGCACCGTCGCCGTGCGCGCGCAGTCCGAGCCATACGGTGTCGAGGTTGACGTTCTCCACCAGCGGGATGATCTCAGCGGCGTACTTCACCGCTTCCTCGGCGAGGGACACGTTCACCGCGCCGGCCTGCAGGTTGGAGTCGAGCGTCTTGATGACGTTGTGCTCCTCCAGCAGCGCGTAGTTGGAGAACGCGACGTCCGCGTATACGACGTTGCGGGCATCCCGCAGCGTCGGCTCGTAGGTGTGCGGGTCCGCGCCGTCGGGCACGATCGAGGCAACGTCCACCCGGTCGCCGCCGACGTTCTGCACAAGATCGCGCAGCAGCCCCGTGGTCGTGATGACCTGGAGCCTGTCGCTGTCGGAGGGGAGCAGCGGCTTGCTCGCGCAGCCGGTCAGCGTCAGCACCGTCGCGGCGAGTGCGGCCGTGGCAGCGAGGAGGCGGCGGCTCATGGGCGTGCCCCCGCGTGCCGCACGACGCCAATCCGGTCGTCGCCGTCGGCCAGGTCCAATCCGGCCCGACGGAGCTCGTCGCGCAGCTCGTCAAGTGCGGGCGGCTCCCAGCTCGAGGCGAACGTCTCTTGGCGCAGGGTACGGTCGCCGTCGAGCACGAGATACTCGCTTTGTGCGGCCCCGTGGCGTGCCAGGTAGCGGTGCCGGCCGATCTGGGCGCCCTCCTCCACCGGGTCTGCCACCTCGTCGAGGGCGTCCGGGGCGGCGCCGGCGCCGACGTCGAGGACGGTCGCGCTCCCATCGAGGTCGCCGACAGCCGATGCCAGGGCGGGCCGCAGCCCGCCCCAGACATCGGTCATGAACAGGTCATGGAACTCGCCCATGCCCTCGTATGAGTCGCTCACAACGGAAGGTCGCCCCTCCGTCGCCGCCACCACAGCACCCCGGTTCCCACCGCTCCCACGATCAAAAGAGCTCCGAGGATCGACAGCAGCAGCGGGACCGGGTTACCGGCTTCGAGTGCCGCGAACGGTGACAGCGCGGCCGGTGAGTCGCCGTCCGTGGTGTCGCGTCCGTCCGTAACCGTTGCGGCGGCGACCCTGGCGGCCTCCGCCTGCGCCTGCTGGGCTGCCTTCGCGGCGTCGGTCAGCTCGGCTGTCCCGGTGCGGATCGCGTTGGAAATCACACCGCACCCGTTTCCGGTGCTGATCGCGGTGGTTGGGTTGACGTCTCCTACGGCAATTGTGAGGGTTTCGGTGTCCGACGATGCTTGCCCGCCTGGCAGTGTCACGGTTTGGGTGAACCGCAGCCGGTAGATGCCTTCCGCGCTGAATGCCCAGTTCGCGTGGGCGTGGACGCCGAGCGGGATGCGGAACGACCCGGGCCCATCGAAGTACACCTGCTGAACCCCGCCGAAGGAACTGGCCGTGTACACCTTCACCGTGCCCGGCCCATCCACGCTGTCCAGGGACCAGTTCACGCTGGAGGACGCGTTCCCGGCGTTGAGGAGTTCTGTGGACCACCCCAACCAGATCAGGTCCGGGTTCTGGGTCTGCGGGTTCTGCCAAATAATGGTTCCGGCAGGTCCCACCTGACCGTATCCGGTCGGCAGTGTCTGCTTCGATGCGGGCTTGAGCCACAGCACCGTCGAGGCGGGGTCGCGGTATACACGGGTGCCGGTGGAATCGTCCCCGATGAGGGATTCGAGCTTTCCGCCGACCAGTTGCGCGTTCCAGTCCAGGTGTCCCGCACCGATCACGGCAACATTGGTCGGAGTGCACTGCGTTGCAGCGGCGGGGACCGCTCCCCCGTCGCCCCGGCCACCTCCCGGTGAGGGCGGGGTCGTGGCTGGCGGCGCAACCACGGTGAACACGTCCCAGCCGACGAGTTCGCCGGAGGCTTTCTTGATGACCAGCTTGTGCGAGCCCTCCGGCAGGTCTGCGGGGAGGCGCAGCTGGGCGGTTCCGGCTGCGTTCACCAGCGCCCATCCGGTCCATACGGGTGCGGCACCGGTGGAGTGCACCCAGACCGACACCCACGAGCCGAGCGGTGCGGCACCGGTCTTCACGGTGACGAGCTGCCCGGCCAGGAAACCCTGGGTGTCACCGAGCACCTGCACGCCGCCACTTGTGGCATCGGTGAGTTGCGACTCCGGCACTGCCGTCGTGTCGGGGGTAGAGGGTTGCCCGTTGTCGGTGAAGCAGGTGGCAGGGTCGATCTTCTTTACCGACACCTTCCCGACCGCCACGGCGAGAGTGAACGTGTCCGTAGGGGTGGATCCGTCGGGCAGAGTCGTGGATCGGGTGAACCCGAGGCAGTAGGTGCCCTCGGCGGAGAACGCCCAGTCGCCGTGCACGTGGGAGTGCTTTGGGATCGTGATCTTGTCCGCCGCGGTGATGCCGTCGCGGGTGTTCATCAGCACGTCGACGCTACCGAGAGATGACCCGCCCTTCGACAGGGAGAACTCCCCCGGACCCGATACCCGATCCAACCGCCAGTCCACCCCCGTGGTCGTCGCGGTCAGCGGGATCGATTCCGTCGACCAGCCCGGCCATACCAGACCCTCCTGCTGCGTCTCGGTCACCAGCCACACCGGCGCCCCCGCCGCACCGAGGAACCGGTATTTCTCCTCCGCGGGGACCACCGTCTCAGAACCTGGGAGCAGCTGCATCACCACCTCGGCCGGGTCATGCCACGACGCTCCATACCGGGTCGCGTTCGCCACCCCCTCGACGGTGGTGTCCTTCACCTGGGTGTCGAACACCCCACCGTCCAGGGTCGATGCCACATCGAGATGCCCGTCGTTGAGGATCACGGCACCCGAATCCGTCCGCGACCAGTTCGGGACATCCCACACAGGCGCCTCGGGCTCCGGCCCCGGGTCGGTTCCGCCACCGGGGACAGGGACCTCATCCGCACGCGTCGGGGTCGCGCCCTGCGCACACGTCTTATCCAACGCGCCATGCTCCGCACCACGCCAAACAGGGCCGGTGAATGCGCTGTCCTTACCATGCGCCTTCCACAACGGGTCGTACCCGTTCGGATCGAGCGGACCATCCACCACCATCGTCAACGTGTGCGCATCCTTCACCACAGCACCCGCCGCGGTGGTCGCCGACCACGACATGTCCAGGCAATACACCCCCGGACGGGTGAAGAGGAAGGAAGCGCGACGCGTGTTGCCTGTCACGCCCGCCGACAGGTGTTGCTTGAGCGTGCCCGTCGCAGTGTCGAAGCCTTGATTGGCGTACTCGCCGATGTTCATCCAGGACACCTGGCCGGGGCCGCGGGCACCCTCGAGTGTCCATTGCACCTGTCCTTTGAGTGCGTCAGCGGGTATCCCGAGGGTGTCCCACCCGGTCACGATCTCCGAACGGTACACGCCCCCATCGATGGTTTCGGGGGCACTGAGGACGATGACGTCGTCGACCTTGTGGGAGAGAGCCGGGCGTTGCCAGCGCGGCGCATCACGGTCCAGGGTCACACGCAGGTCCCCGTCCCGCAGCGCGACACCGATGCGTGCCCGTCCGTCGTCCCACACCGCCGGGGTGGTATCGGTGGAGGGGGTGAGCTGCTGCACGGGCGGGGTGGGGTAGGTCAGCGTGCGTCCGCACGGGGCGACCGTGGACGAGTCGTCGTTCGAACCCACCACATGCGTCAGGAACCCGTGCGCCTCTTTCGGGGTCCCATTCGGGAGGACGGTGCTGACGCTCATCGCCATGCAATACACACCCGGAGCGGTGAACGACCAGTTGAAGTGCGCATGGATCCCCTGCCCGAACGCAGTCGCGGAGGGGAGTCCTTGCTTTGTACTCAGCAGGGGCGCGAGAGCTCCGTTCTGCGGTCCGTCCTGCCAGAGAACGACGTCACCGGGGGCTGCGCCACCGTCAGCGCCCATGACGGCGTCTAAGCGGAAGACGAACGGATGCCGAGGAGGAAGGCCATCGAGAGAGGGAGACTGCGTCGCCATCCCGATCCATGATCCGGCGCCCCCACCTTGCCTGTTGCGCCACACCGTCGCCCCTGGCGGGGCGATGAAACTGTAGTCCGCGTCGGGGGTGTTCACCTCGGGCAGCGTCTCTTTTAGCACGTCCCGTTGCGGGATGACGAGATCGTTCCACTCCACGGGCTTGTCAAGACCATCCACGCGTGCACGAAGCGCCAGCGCCTGTCCACCGCCTGGTGTCGAATCCAGTTCCGGATACAACACGTCGGCATGAATATCGCCCAGGACGAGCCAATCGCCTGCAGTGCCGCCTCCGTCCGGGTGGATGAGGGGAAAATCGATGCCGGTGTCCGACGCACCGGGCGTCGTCAGATCCTCCGTACTGGGCCGCTGCAGCCCCGCCCCCTGCGGGGCGAGGTCGACGGTGGGCTCGTACCCATCGGGGGCGCGGTCGAGCACGACCACGTAGCTCTCCCCCGCCGCGAGGGGGGCGCGTTCGGAGAATCGGTACGCGCCCGTCGCGTCGGTCGTTGCGGTCACCTGCCGGCCGTCTGCGCCGATGACGGGCGTTTCGGACGGAGTGCGAAGGGAGAGGGTGAGGTCGGGGAGGGGCTGCTCGAACGGATCCCGGGTGCCGCTTCGGTTCGCGTCGACGTAGACCGCCCCACCCACAGTGACGCCAGACACTTTCGCGAACCCGAAGTCAAGGCTGAGATCCGTCGCGCCCTCCTCCGTCAACGGCACGTTGCCGTTGCGGGTGAAACCGCCGTATTCGTCGGCGACTTGCCCGGACGTGGCGAGGTACCCCCCGGGCGGGTTGGTCAGGTACGCGGCGTATGAGGCTCCCTCATCCAGGTACGGCAAGGTGTCAAACCGGTAGGAACCATCGTCCTCGGTGACCGCCTCGAGGAACTGTCCAGGATTGCCCGGGTCTTCCACGGTGTAGCCATCGCTGTGGACCGCCCGGAGGGTCAACCCGCTGAAGCCCGGCTCCCCCGCGTCGCGGATGCCGTCGCGGTCGGTGTCATCCCACACCGCGCCCCCGAACACCACAGCCCCCCGCTCCGGAGGAATGACCGTCAACGCGAAGTCCACCGCGTCATCGACCGCGCCCACGGTGGTCAAGTCGTTCGTCGTGCCGAGCCAATAGCTGTTGTCGGGCAGCAGCGCGCCTCCGTTGCCCTGGTAGCCCGCCGGCATGCTCAGCATCGCCACGGCGTACTGGTACTCAGCGAAGGGAAGCGGCGGGACCTGCCAGGAGTACTTCCCCTCCGCGTCGGTGGTGATCGTCCACGGCTGCGACGGATCCGAAGGGTCGGGAACAGGAGTCTCGGTGGCGTCCATGATCTGCAACGCGGCACCGGGGAAGACCGGCTCGCCCTCGTCGAAGACGCCGTTGGCGTTGGCGTCGTCGAACACGCGTCCCGCAACGGTGACCGTGCCCTCCGCGGCATGGGCGGCTCCAGGCACGATGAAGGAACTCACCGCGATCACGGCCACGAGAGCACCACTGATCATCCGAGAACGTGAACCCACCACACACCTTTTTCATAAGTCGTCACACCGGCGACGGTTCGAACGGTAAGCGGGTGGGAGGACACCGTCAGAGTCCTCCCACCCGGCCGGTTCTACGGCTGGACGCGGATCTTCACGGGGCTGATCGAACCTTGCACCGCGGTAGACCCGGCCTTGTAGACGTTGAACCCGAGGGTGAAGTCCGCCCCGGACTGCGGGCCCTGGAACGTCCACTCACCGTGCACGTGGCTGAGCTTGCCGGCCGTGCCCGGCTTCCACACCGTCACCCGGCTCGTGCTGGTGTTCGCGCTGCTGGTGGAGCCGGTTGCCGTCCCATCCGGGTTCGCCTCACCCGTGATCGAGGCGTTGCCAGAGTTCGTGCCTGATGCCTTCAGCACGTCCACCGAAATGGAAGCCGGGCAGCCGCTACCGGTGGCGGAGGCGTACTGGAACCCGATGAAGGGGATGTCTTCCTCGTAAATCTCGTTGCTCGAGACGCGGTACGCGCCACTGCTGTAAGTGATTGCCGCTGCGGGGGCAGCGGAGTCGTCGTAGAGGAAGCTGTGGGTGCCAATCTGGCTGGGCGGGATGTGCCCACCGTCCTCGCGGTAGGTGTCGATGGTGAGCGCCCCGGAGTCGCACGAGACCGACACGATGTCGGTGTGGCCGGCGGTGAAGGTGGCCGCGTTCGCAGCGGAGGCACCCATGCCCAGGGTCAGAACGGACAGGCCCGCGACTGCGGCCACACCCAGGAAGGTGCGGGAGCGACGGGTGTCCGGGCGATCGGTGAGAACAGAACTCATGAGATGTACTTCTTCCTTGCAGATTTGTGGAGTGCGACAACGTCGCGAAGAGTGAGAAGCGGAGGCCGACGGTCGACGCTGGCCGGAGCACCACAACCCCGTCCCGCATCCGCTCCGTGCCAGGACAAGGCGCGGTGGCGGTCAGCAGGACGGGCGCAACATTCGGTCGGAATACACGAAGTGCGCGCGACGCCACCCCGTGTGCTGCGCCCTCATGGGCACCCACCCCGCGCGGCATCCGAATCCGTAGAGGGGAACGGATGCCACGGTCGATACCGCGTCGGTCCCCCACCCGCACCGGGGCGCGCCGCCCACCAGAAGGTATCCGCGGCCGTGCAGATGGGGAGAGCGAGCGTCGGGTTGCGCGACGAATAGAGAGGGGACAACGGCGACGGCGGTGTGCGTCATGCTTGTCCCCCCGTCTCCGAAAACCGAGTCGTCGAAAGCCGCGCGTGCGCGTCACGACGGATCCTATTGAGAATGATTATCACTTGACAATCATTTGCATTTTGATGGAGAGGGACAGCCCTGTCAAATCTCGACAGGAGCCACACCCATGTCTTCACACTGGAGGATGCCGCGATTCGCCCGCTGAGACGGATACGGCGAGCGCGCCGCGCTGAGATACGGCGGGCTTCAGTCGGAAGCGTTCCGAGAGGCAACATCGCGGCCCTCGGGGCTTGGTGACGGAGCACGCAGGTCGATACCGTAAGGCGCGGGAACTCGATGATCACTTCGAGCACAATCGCGGCAGAGACGACCAGCCCCTCGGACAGAGCGACGGTGGTGATGGCGAGCATGAGGGGCGCGTTGCGGGCCGACGTGGTCGTCGTCAGCAGGGCATGGGTGGGCCCATCAAGACGGAGTGCCCGCCCAACGACCTCACCCACGGCAGACATGACGACAAGTAACAGGAAGACAACCCAAAAGTGCCACCGAACGCAACGGGATTGGTCAGGATCGTGTCGACGTGAGCTGGAAAGAGGCCCAGGATCACGACGGCGATCACAATTGTCACGGTCCAGTCAGCCGCTCGCGTGAGCCGTTCCCGCAGGGCCGGCGGAGGTCCAACCACAGCAGGACGGACAGATCGAGGGCGGCGCCCGCGGCCACGGCGAACTACGCCCACAGCATCGGATAGATCACATCGAGCGTTGGAGCCGCCTACTGAGCCGTGAACAGCGCCAGCCAGGCCGGGCGGAGCAGAAGCCGAACCGCCATCAGGAGGGGGATGAGTGCCACCCCGTGGCCAAAAGCCTCAAGCTACGCGGGTGAACCCGAGCAACCCGCCCGGGCAGGGCGAAACCATAGCTCGCCGCCCTCAACCGCGACGCGGCTGAGGGTATCAGCGCGGAGGCTAGCGCGAGCGTAGAGAAAGCTTCTCAGCTACATAAATGTATAGACATTCGCTTATGCATGCTGTGAGATGGAGCCATGCACCAACCAGTGGGCCTGGATGCCACGGCGGATCTGTTCAAGGTCCTTGGGTCGTCCTCGCGCCTGCTACTTCTTCGCCTGCTGGCATCCGAGCCCTCCGGGGTCGGTGTCCTCGCCGAGCGCAGTGAAATGTCCCAGCCCCTTGTCTCGCAGCATCTGCGAACGCTGAGACAGGCCGGCATCGTCACCGTGACACGTAGGGGCCGCGAGGCTCTTTACCAGCTCGCCGACCACCACATCACGCACGTCATCGACGATGCAATTGCCCATGTTCTCGAAGAGAAAGCCCTCGACCAAGGAGAGACTGATGAGCACGACTGAGATCCACGCGGAGCACACCATCGCCGAGTATTAGCACGGCACCGACTGCGGACACGAGGCCGTTCAGCACGACGGTCACATCGACTACGTGCACGGAACCCACCACCACGCGGTCCACGGCGATCACTACGACGAGCATGAGAGCGTCGCAGAGCACACCGTTGCAGACCACGCCCACGCTTCGGACTGCGGTCACGAGGCCGTCCCGCACGACGACCACGTCGACTACGTGCACGACGGGCACAAGCACGCCGCCCACGGCGAGCACTACTACGAGCACTGAGCCAACGTCGCGGGTCGCATGCTGACGAACAGGGGCTGGCGGGGTACCGTCGGCCAATCTTCGCATGGGCCGGCATCAAGCGGGTGAACTCTTCACTCGGCGAAACCGCGGATGGATCATCACGAACGCCGCGACGATCGCCATGATTGCGGCACCGACGATGACAGGGAGCGGACCCCACACGCCATAGAGCACGGTGGCGGCCGTCGGTGCGATGACGAACGTCAGGCCGTTAGTCGCCCCGGTGAGCCCCGCCAGTGCGCCCTGCTCCTCCCGTCGCAGGAGCAGTGATGGCCCGGCGGTGTAGCCCGGGCTGGCAATCCCGAGGCCGAGACCGATCAGCAGAATCGCCGCGACCAGAGGAACGGCCCCCAGGTCGGGAATCAGCACGGCGAAGCCGAGGAGAGCGACGATGCTCCCGACGCGTAGGAGCGTTCCTGGCGACCAGCCGCTGCGCGGCACGATGACCGCCTGCGCGACGATGAGACCAAGTCCCGCCGCAAGCAGGGCACCGCCAGTCACCACCCCGGTCATCGCGGAGTCGAGTCCGAGCCGGTCCTGCACGAGGAATCCGATCACCACCTGGATGAAGCCGAGCGCGGTGAACATCCCAAATCCGGCCACAAGGAACGGCCAGATCCGGGTGTCGCGTGGGCTGACGCGGGCGGGCACGGAGATGAGCTCGTGCCGTTCCTCCGGGCGCAGGCGGAATGCGATGATCACGAGACCTGCCCCGAGCAGGATCGGCACTACGATCAGCGGCGCCAAGAGGCCGAGCCCCGCGAGCGCGCCGCCGATGACCGCCCCGCCGATCATCGCCATCCCCTGCACGGCGCCGACGCCCGCCATGCCTTTGACGCGGGTGGCCTCGTCGGTCGTAACGTCGGCGATGTAGGCCTGCGCAGTGGGTGGGACGGCGGCGATCGCGGCACCGAAGCCGACGCCGCGAAGAACGAGGAAGAGCAAGAAAAGGACGGCTCCGGCAAGTGCGCCGGTCATCCCCAGCCAGGCGACGACGGTGAATAGCATCATGGCCACGGTCGCGATCGCGAAAGCTGTCACGAGCACAGGTTTGCGGCCCGCTGACTGCGAGCGACGCCCCCAGTACTGGCTCGTGAGCACGAGGGTGAGCGCGGCGGTGCTGATCGTGACGCCAACCTGCCACGCCGCGAGGCCCACCTCGCGGGCGAGCGGTGCGATGATCGGATTCAGGGTCATCTGGCCGAGGTAGACCAGGAAGACCGCCCCGAGGACGAGGGGGATCTGCGGCTTGCGCTCACTCTGCCGGGTGGTCGATGACGTCGTCATGTCAACTCCTTCACGGATGCGGGCGTCGGTAGGGAGACGGTCGCTGAGTACGGCGTCACGAGGGACAGCTGCCGGTCCGCGGCGAGGGCGAGCAGATCCTCGTCGTGGCTGATGAGCAGCACCACTGCGCCGTCGGCGGCGACGCGACGGATCTGTTCGGCGATCGACTGCAGGTGTCGGCGGTCGACGCCCGACGACGGCTCGTCGAACACAACGATGCGTCGGCCCGCGACCCGCACGGCTGCCACGACAAGACGCTGCTGCTGACCGCCGGACAGTGACAGCGGGTGACGCTCGGCGAGATGGTCGAGATCGAGGGAGGCGAGAACCGCGTCGGCGTCGGTCGCAACCACATCGGCGCCCGCGAGGGCGATCTCCGCCGAGACCGTCTCGGTGAACAGCTGACGCTGCACGTCCTGCATGACGACGGCGCTCGCGCGCTGTCGCGCGCGCAGGGAGAGGGCGGCGCCGTCGAGGCGCACGCTCCCCACGCTGCGCTGCAAGCCGGTGACGATGCGGGCGAGGGTCGATTTCCCCGCCCCGTTCGCGCCGCGGATAGCCGTGACCTCCCCCGCCGCGAAGGCGGCGCGGTCGAAGTCGATCACCCTGCGGCCACCGAGTGTGCAGCGGATGCCCTCGAGCACCAGTGCCGCACCGGGCACCGACGCGGCGGGCGATGCAGCACTCGCACCGACCGCGGCGATCTCGGGCAGCGTTGCAGGCTTGACGACACCGCGCAGACCCTCGGCCGCGAGCGTCTCCTCGGAGATCTGGCGGAACTCATCGTGGGTCCAGACGACGTCGATCGCGCCGTCGCGCATCACGACGACGCGGTCGAGCACGTCCTGCAGGTAGCGCAGGCGATGCTCGGCGACGACGATGGTCATGCCGGCGGCCTTGAGCGCGGCGAGCGTGGCGGCGAGACGGGCAATGGCATCGACCGACAGGTTCGACGACGGTTCATCGAGGAGTAGCACTCGCGGCTCGTGCGCCGCGGCCGATGCGATCGCGACCTGCTGCTGCTGGCCGCCCGACAGGGCCTGCAACGACTGTCCGAGCGGCACAAACGCAGCGAGGCCGTCCAGAGCGTCTGCGACGCGCTCGCGGGTGTGCTCACGCTCGTACCCGAGATTTTCCATCGCGAACGCTACTTCGTCGCGGGCGGAGTCCGTGAAAAACTGCCGGCGCGGGTGCTGCAGCACCGTGCCCGTGACGGCGCCGAGCGCGTCGAGCTCAACGGCGGTCGTCACGAGACCCGCAACCGTGACGGTTCCGGTCAGCACTCCTTCGTCGTGGAACTGCGGCACCAGTCCGTTGAGCAGCCGCAGCGCGGTCGACTTCCCGGAGCCCGAGGCTCCGCACAGCACGACGACTTCGCCCTCGCCGACAGTCAGGTTGAGACCTCGCAGCGAGGGCCGCTCCGCGTGCGGGTAGGTCCACTCGACGTCCTCGACACGGATGACAGGGGTCATGAGAGGCCCTTCGATAGCAGGATGATGGCGGCGAGGGCGGCGGTGAGCAGAATCACGAGAAGGTCGCCGAGCCCGAAGCGAGGCGGCACGAGCGGCACCGGCGTGCGATGCGAGCCGAGACCGCGCAGGATCGCCGCCGCCGACAGGTCCTCACTCGCCCGCAGGCTCGCGGCGATCATCGGAACGACGAATCGTTCGACGGATCGCAGCGGATGCCGCGCTACACCGCGCGCGCCGAGCAGGCCACGCAGTCGCATGGCGTCAAGGACGGCGCGCGCTTCGTTGGCGACCACCGGGAAGAAGCGCACCATGACGCCGACTGTCACGGCGATCGGGCGGGGCACCCGCCACGCGCGGAGGGAGGCGCTCAGACGTGTCGGAGTGGTGGTGGCGACCAGGTGAGCGCCGATGGCCGCGACGAGAACGAAGCGGAGCATGTAGGAGGCCCCGACGCCAGTGGTCGCCGTAACCGCGTTCGGCCACACGATCGGCAGCCAGAACCCGAGAGCTGCCAGCACACCGACGGCGACGAGCAGAGTGAGGGCGCGGCGCCACGCGCGCTCCCAGATGGTGAGAGCAAGGCCCACGACGAACGCCGCCGGCATCCACCTCACACCGTCCACCTGCATAACCGCAACGCTCGTCGCAACCAGGAGCAGGATGGCCGTGCGAGGGTCGAGCCCCGGGGTCGGGCGCGAACGTGCAATGTCGACGCCGACGGCGTGCATGCCCGTGCGGCGAGTGCCGTCGACGTCGACTCGGGTCATGCCAGGCCGGCCTTGCGGAAGTGCTTCGCGAGCAGGCGGGTGCCCAGCAGACCGCCGAGGAACCCGCACACCACGGTCGCGAAGAACATGAGCAGGATCGTCGGCACCGTCACGAGCTCGCGGAACACCCGGGCGTAGTCCTCGCCGTAGGCTTCGAGGCCGTAGTTCGCGAGGTATCCCGCGGGGTCGATCAGGAACGGCACCCACGGTCCGATGAACCAGGCGGAGAACACCGTGTAGGTCCAGATGGCCGCCCACGTGCTGCGGTAGTTTCCCGCAGCCATGATGAACTCGCCCACGAGTGAGACCACCACGATGAGAAGCGCGGACTGCCAGGGGTGACCGATGACCAGGTCGAGGCCGGCCAGCGCGACACCCATGAGGGTCGCCATCCCCGCGTGACGCACACGGGTGAGGAAGAGCATGTACGGGATGCCGGCCACGATTGGCGTGAGGGGAAGCGTGGCGATCATCACTACGGGGCTGATGACGCCGAGCATCGCCATGGCGAACACGACGACGAAGTAGATGACGGCAAAGATTGCGACGTTGACGATGTCGCGGGCGGTGAAGCGCAGCGACCGCTGAGCGGGTGCAGGTGCAGGTGCAGGTGCAGCCTTGGCGTCGGTGGGCTGGGTCATTGGGGTTCCTTTCGTGTGGGGTGCGCCGGATGCGCGGGGAAGTCGGTGTCGGCGAGCTGCCAGCCAGCGGCATCCACTCGTTCCCGCCAGTAGTCGGCGTAGGTACCGTCCGCGGCGAGCAGCTCGGCGTGGGTGCCGGTTTCGCGGATGCCGCCCTCGCCGTCGAGCATGATGATGCGGTCCGCGGTCATGATCGTCTGCAGGCGATGCGCGACGACGATCATGGTTCGCCCCATGCGCGAATGGTCGATCGCATCGCCGATAGCGATTTCGTTGCCGATGTCGAGCGCGGATGTCGCTTCGTCCAACAGCACGATCGGTGCATCCTTGAGGAGCGCCCGCGCGATAGACACGCGCTGTCGTTCGCCGCCGGAGAGGTTCGAGCCCCCTTCGCCGACGCGCGCGTCCCAGCCGCCGGGAAGTCGTCCGGCGATCTGGTCCACACGTGCACGCCTCGCCGCTGCGACGACCTCCTCACGGGAAGTGTCCGGGTTGCCGATCCAGATGTTGTTTAGGATCGTGTCGTCGAACAGGTACACGTCCTGGAACACCGGGGCCACGGCGTTCTCGACCACCGCGGTGCCGAGTTCTGGAAGGGGTACGCCCCCGATCGACACGGAGCCGACCTCGGGGTCGTAGAAGCGGGCGATGAGCTTGGTGATGGTCGTCTTACCCGATCCGGAAGGACCGACGATCGCTGTCATGCGGCCGGCCGGGGCGGTGAAACTCAGTCCGCGGAGCACCGCCGAGCCGCCGTAGCCGAAGGTGACGTCGCGGAACTCTACGCTCCAGTCTTCGGGAACGGCCGGGGCGGCCGGCTCGGGCAGCGGCTCGACGGTGTACAGCGCGTCGAGCTGGTCGAGCGTGGTGCGGGCCACGGCCACGCCGCCGCCGAGATCGCCGGCGTTCATGATCGGCTCGTTGAAGCGGATGCCGAGGACGAGCAGCGCGATGAGCGTCGCCGGCTCGACCAATCCTCCGATGGCGAGGAACGTCCCGAGGACCAAGACGACTGTCATCGACAGCTGCACGAGCCCCGCGAAGGTGGCGATGCCGGCCCCGCCGCCGAAGAGCAGTCGACGGTAGGCGTGGTGCTGGTTCTCGAGCGCCTCCGAAACGAGCCGGTCGGCGACCGATCCGTCTCCCGCGGTGCGAAGCGTCGGCTGGACCCGGGCGAACTCGATGACACGGCTCGACGCTTCCGACACGGCCTCGGCGTGAACTTTGTCGCCACGGCCGATCGCGGTGTGGACCATGCGATAGCCAACGGCGAGGACGGGGACCATCACCGTCATCGCCGCGGCGAGCCGCCAGTCTAAGAAGTACATCCCGACGAGGACCGTCGCGGGGGTGACGAAACCGGTCAGGATCGGCCGCAGCACAGCGTACGGGGCGGTGGAGACGAACATCGCGCCCTGCGTCGCGATGCTCGTCGTGAGACCTGTGCGGTCTGTGGTGAACCAGGCGATCGGCAGGTCGACGAGACGATCCCCCAGGCACTCGAGGAGAGACTCCAGGACGGCGGTGCTGGCCTCCATGCCGACCTGGCTCGCGACCCACGCCGTCGCGAAATACAGCGCCGCGACGATGGCCTCGACGAGCAGCCACCCGCCGACGGCATCCGTCTTCGCCGTGAACAGCGAGCTCAGCAGCGGAACGAGCAGCAGGAACGCGACTCCCTGGAGGATCGCGGATGCCGCGACAAAAGCGAGCTCGATCAGGACGAGTCTGCGCGCTCGCGCCGACGAATAGTGCAGCAGGCGGCGGATCATCGCGCCGCTCCTTCCGGCAGGGTGCGGGCGTGGTTGGACTGGTACTCCGCCCACATGCGGGCGAATCGGCCGTTCGCCGCCACCAGCTCGGCGTGGGTGCCTCGCTCGACGATGCGCCCCGCGTCGAGCACGAGGATCTGATCGGCGCCCGTAATCGTGTGAAGCCGGTGCGCGATCACGAGCACCGTGCGATCGGCGGCCAGCGTGCTGAGCGCCTTCTGGATCGCTGCCTCGGAATCCGGATCCGCGAACGCGGTGGCCTCGTCGAGCACAAGCACGGGGGCGTCGGCGAGCAGGGCACGCGCGATCGTCACACGCTGCGCTTCGCCGCCCGAAAGATTGGCGTCGTCGCCGAGGACCGCGTCGTAGCCGCGCTCGAAGCGGAGGATCCGATCGTGGATCTGCGCCGCGCGCGCCGCCTGCTCGACCTCGGCATCTGTCGCGTCGGGACGGCTGAGCCGGATGTTCTCGCGCAGGCTCGCGCGGAGCACCTGCACGTCTTGGAAGACGAACCCGACATCGCGGTAGAGCTCGCGCGAGCGGAGGTCGCGCACGTCGACGTCGCCGATCGCGACGCGTCCGGCGTCGACGTCGTAGTACCGCGGGACCAGCTTCGCGAACGTCGACTTGCCCGAGCCCGAGGTGCCGACCAGGGCGGTCACCGTGCCCGGCGCGCACGCGGCGGCGACGTCGTGGAGCACGCGGTGTTCTCCGTCGTAGCTGAACGACACGTCGTCGAACGCGACGTCTGCTCCCTCGGTTGTCTGTGGAGCGGGGGGCTGTGAGACGGGCGGCAGGGCGAAGAAGGCTGACAGCGCGCGCCGAGCCTTGGAGGCGTTGCGCAGGAACTGTCCCGACGCCCCCAGCTTCATGAACGGGGCTGTGAGTCCGAGTCCCAGCACCACACCCGGGAGGATGTCGATCGGTGCGGCGAGTCCGGCGCTCACGAGCCACGCGCCGGCGCAGAGCAGGATCAGCAGTGCCGTCACCGGGGAGCAGATGAGCTCGATGACGGTGAACGCGATCGCCGTCTCACGGGTCCACTCGCCGACGAAGTGCACGTAGCGCTTCGTCGCATCCCGGTATCGACGGTGGCTGCGACCGAGTTGCCCGAACCGCTTGACGACAGCGATCCCCTGGACGAACTCGACCGTCGCCCCCGACAGCGACTGCGTGGCCTCGTCGTACTGCTGGTACTTCTCGCCCGCGCCGCGCATCATCAGCGGGTAGCACACCGCGACTCCCAGCAGCGACAGGAGGGCAGCTAATGCCATCTGCCACTGCGTCGCGAAAAGGTACACCAGGCTGACGACCGGAACAGTCACCGCGGTCAGCCCATCCTGGATGGAGTGCGCCACCAACTGATGGAGTGCGGTCACGTCGCTCTCGACGAGCTTGCGGACACTGCCCGAACTGCGTCGGCCGAACCAGCCCAGCGGCAACTGCTGGAGGTGCCGGATAATCCGTCTGCGCAGCGAGATCTGCAGCTCGGCATCTGCGAGGTGGCTCACGAGGCCGGAGAGGAACGCGCAGCCGACCGCCACGACGAGCGCGGCGACGGCGACGATGACGACTGTCCACGCGCGAGCCTCGTCGATCGGCTCGCCGGATGCCGCAGGCAGGAGGATCCGCGCGAGCTCGACGATCGCGATGAACGGAACGACGCCGCTCGCCGCGCCGATGACGCTGAGCGCGGCGATGCCAGCGAGGCTGCCGCGCACGGGCGCAAAGAAATCTGTGGGCGAATCGTCGGTCATGGGGCTCGCATTCCAGCTTGTTGAGAACACTTCTCATCATCATAGAACAGTGTTCAAATGGGTGCACGTCCATTAGTAAGGGCAGCCTTACTTGCTGTCAACCTCGGCGCGTCGGCGAGACTGGGTGTCGAACTCGAAAGGCGCCATGATGGACAACCAGACGACCGCGTTCCACGTCGGTATGACGGCGGACGCGGTCATCGACGCCGCCGCCGAGCTGACGCGCGATTCGCACCTGTGGGGCTGGTCGATCCGGGATCTCGCCCGACGCCTCGACGTCTCACCCTCCGTGATCTACCACCACGTCGGAGGCCGCGACCGGCTCGCGCGTGGAGTCGTCGAGCGCGTCGTCGACGGATTGAGCGTTCCGCCGCCTGAGAGTCCGTGGGACAAGTGGTTCTGCACCTTCCTCATCTCTGCCTACGGTCCGGTCACGGCCTACCCCGGTGTGGCGAAATGGCTCCTGCTACACGGACCGACCTTCCGCACGACCCTCGATGTGATCGACACCGGCACCGCACTGCTGCGGCGCGCAGGATTCGGAGACGACGCCGGATTCGCATATGCGGCTCTCCTCAACAATGCGATGCTCACCATCTCGATCGGCGACGACCGGCTGGTCCACGAGGACGACGGCCCCCGCGATCACGCGACGATGATGGACGAGTTCGCCCGGACGGCAGTGGGCCGGCCCGGCGTCGAAGTGCTCACGGCATCCCTTCTCACACCCTTCGCCGAGGGCGGGAGCGGCGCGGAACGACTGCGCGAACGCTACTTCCGATTCGTCGTCGACACCACGATCGCCGGGCTCGCAACGCTGCTCGACATTCCGGCCGCCACTGTGAACGCTGGGACAAGTCAGTCCTGAGCAACCGTCTTCAGAGGAAAGAAGGTGAGTTGCAGCACGCCTTCATCGTCCGCGCGACGGGCGCTGATGCTGTAAGAGAGAGCGATGAGGTCGGGTTTGCAGGATCTCATCAGGTGTTCCGCTGGCGACCGCGCGACCTTGGTCGAGGAGGACGAGCTCGTCGGGGTACCTGCCGACGAGGTTCAAGTCGTGCAGCGCTACAAGCGTTGTCAGCGGCAGGCTGCGCACGAGTGCGAGGATCTTGTGCTGGTAGAGGATGTCGAGATGGCTTTTCGCGATGTCCACCGGTCGCAGCTCAAGCCTCCCTACGGGCTCGCGACGCTACGTGCCTGGCGCTGATGCTACGGCTGGGGAAGCGCAGCGGGAGCATCAGCACGTTGTTGTTGCACTTGCGGACCTTACGTTGCATTAGTCCCGTTTTTTGGTGCATTGGGTGGAGCGAAACGCCACCCCACCATGTTTTTCCAAGCAGTCGCATGGGTACCCGACAATGACCCGCAGCGACCGTGGTAGAAAGCCGCTGACCTCTCCATGGAATGGTTATGGGAGCGAAGTGACGAGGAGGGCGACGAGCCCCTGCTTGTCACGAACATGCTCCAAAACGGGCGCAGTGTCCGGGGCCTGAGCGAGATCGCGGGCCAAGGTGAACATGTAACACCGCATGGCAAGAAGTGCTTCAACGCTGGCCCCGTGCTCGCACACGCGCCCGATGCGCGGGCGCTGGACTTCGCCCTCATCCTCGAGCACGGGTACTCGCTCGCTGTCTTAGAAAGCGCACGGTCTTGCCTCGCTGAGTGGGCGGCAGGGGCGGACGCGATCAACCTCACCGACGGCCAGGCAAGTCGGAGCAGCTTTTTCGGCGACGTGAAGAAGGACCTCGACCGGGCTGTCTCCTTCGGCGGCAACAATGGCTGGAGCGGCTCCGATGCGGCCGCTTCGCACGTCATGTCCCAGCGCCTATCAGACAGAGGCTCCCGCCGTCTGCGCGAGCTGCTCAGACGCGCCCGACACACCTTCCACGCCTTCTGAAGGAAGCTTTTGTTTCATCAGCCGACGATCAAAAGTCCGTCGATTCAACCCGGCTCGGGCATTCTTGCATGCGGCACCGTGCATAGCTCGTGACCGCTGATCAGGTGACCGTCGTAAACGCCCAGATCGGTTTATGCGATCTCGCGTGGATCGGTTCCCAACCCCTAGCAAGTCCACATGCGGCGCCCGGTCCGCGTCTACCTGTTGGATCGGGGAGGACCGTAGGTTTGAATATTCCCATTGTCCTCCCCTCTCGGTCGACCTTATACACCTCTGTTCCCAAAATTCGACAACGGTGGTCGGCCGCCCCGTGGCAGGCGCGTTGGAGACCGAGCACAGCCCGAACCAGCTAGCTGAGGCGGCGTCTGCGCAACGTCGCTGGACACGCTTGAGCCACGCCGACCGTGCCCGAGTGGTTGAACGGTACGAGGCGGGGGAGATGTCCACGGACCTCGCTGTCGAGTTCGGAGTTGCTAAGACCACGATTCTCGCGATCCTGCGCGAAGCGAATGTCGTGCGACGTCGGCAGTCCCTGACGCGAGAACAGGTCGCGGAAGCCACCTTGCTGTACGAATCAGGGAAATCCCTATCCCAGGTGGCAGCGAAGATGGCGCTCAAGCAGGACACGATTCGGCTCGCCCTGAAGGCGGCGGGTGTGAAGCTTCGGCCGCGGACGGGAGGTTAGCTTTTCTCCGGATTCTTCTCCTTCTCGATCTCGTACATAGCGTGCTCCAGGAGTGCCCTTGCGAGGCGTTCGTAATCGATCTCCGGTCGAGCCAGCGCCTGTAGCGGATAGTTCCCCCTCTGCGCTTACCTCGCGTTCCTGTTCGAATCGCAGCAGCAGGAGGGTTCTGCTTCCGCGCGAGCGCTGCGCTCATGACTTTCTCGAGTTGGGAGAAGGCGCGACCTGCTTGCTGAGGCAGGCTTGGCTCCTGCGCGGTTGCGCCTATGCGGAGCGCGATGGCTTGGTCGTCACTCAGGTCTTTGCTCATGGCGTAAAATCGATGCAGGTCTCGCTGAGCGAAGGTAGGCAACTCCGCCAGCTGCCCCCAATGCTGCTCGGGTCTGCTGCACGGGTAGGTGACAGTGGGTAGTCAGGCCGCGAGGGCCAGGGTCTTGGTCATCATGATCTCGAACTCGACAGCGGTCAGACGGCCGAGACGGTCTTGGCGGCGTCGACGATGGGGGGTGCGCTCTTTACAGGTGACGATGTCGATGCGGAGCTCTTCGCCAGTGGTCCCGGAGCGCCGGTTGAGGACGTTCTTCTGTAGCAGCGAGAAGAATTTTTCCATCGCGGTGTTGTCCCCGGCGGCGCCGACTCTGCCCATCGACCCGACCATGCCGTGGTGCGTGAGAGCGCGCAGGGCCTTCCGGGAACGGAACTGGCTGCCCCTGTCGGAATGGACGATGCAACCGGCGAAGTCGCCGCCGAGCGCGGCCGCGTTGTTGAGCGCGTTCACGACCAGGCGGGACTTCATCCGGGAGTTGATGGAGTGCCCGACGATCTCGCTCGAGAACACGTCCCTCACGGCGCGGAGATGGAGCTTGCCCTCGGCGGTGGGGTGCTCGGTGATGTCGGTCAGCCAGAGTCGGTTCGGGGCGTCCGCGGTGAACACCCGCTGGACGAGGTCGTCGTGGACGGGAGGGCCGTCCTTCTTCCCCTTCCCGCGGGCCTTGCGCTTGCCGAACGCTGCCCACCAGCCGTTTTCCGCCGCCGATCCGCCACGCCGTCCGATCCGCCATGCCCTGACCGGCGTCGCGGGCCTAATCGGCGAGGATCCGGTGCCCGAACTCGGGATCGTCGCGGTGCGCGTCGAAGAGCGCGTTCGCGCGGTACGCCTCCACCAACTCCGCTCGCGTGATGGGCTGGTTCAGCCACCGTTAGTACGGCTGGCGGGAGCTTGAGGACCCGGCACGCCACCGTGACAGGGATCCCGTCACAGGCCAACTCTTTCACGAGCGGGTAGAGCCTTTTCCCGGCAGATGCGCCTGCGACAGATACGCCGTCGCCCGGCGCAGCACCTCGACGTCCTGCTCGAGCAGCCGGTTGCGCTGGCGCAACTCGCGAAGCTCGGCGTCGCGGTCGCTGGGCGACGGCGAGCCCGTCTCGGAGGCGGTCTTTTCGGCACGCGATCGGGCGAGCCACTTCGTGAGGGTCATCGGGTGAACACCGAAGTCGGCTGCGATCCGCTCAATCGTCACACCGGGCTCAAGGTTCTCCGCGACGCGCACCACGTCATCACGGTACTCCTTCAGATAGGGCTAGGGCACGATGGCATCCTTCCAGGCCTACCCCTCGGGGCAAGCCAGATTAGATGTCACCTACCCGTGCAGCAGACCCTACCTCTGAACAAGCCCCACCACATCGGCGTTGCTCGAAAAATCACCAAGCGCTGTGTTCGCGAGATTCGCAGCCACCTCAAATACCTCGTTATTGAGGTCGACAAAGGTAGTCCACCCCCTCGCTGGGGGATGCTCAGTCCATCTCGTCGCCGTCCCGAATGCTCTTCGTCCGAGACCGCTTCGTCAACGTGCAGGGTGCACAGCGACCCCGTGACGACATGACGCAGGCCGTCGGAGCCAGACGACACCGAGGGCCGACAGAGTCCTTACCGTCTGACACGACTATTTGAGACATCGGCCGTGTTCGTCGCAGCGTACCGCCATTCGTCGTCGAGCGGTCCGAGTCCTGCGTTGAGAGCGTGGTCTTCGAATGATTCCTGTAGCCCCGGCAACTTCTGTGCGGTGAAGCGTCGGACAAAACACTCTGTCGTCACGTCTCGGATATGGTCTTCATGTACTGAGTCGAACTGCGTCCGTGCGTGGCAACCGCCGTACGGGTAGCTCCAGGGGAGACGATGCTTCTGTTCGCTAGTGCTTCAGCCTCGGTATGGACGCCGGGAGGAGCATTCTTCGTGAGCCAATGGGACCTCGCGCACGTCGAAAAATCCTCGTCTGGCTCTGACCATTATGTAGCCCTGGTCGCGAAGGCTGGAGGCGTTCTCGATGGCGAGAGGCTGACGAGGTATCTCCCGCCATCCTCCGGTAAGTGACTATGCGTGCGTGGCAATCCGTTCGTGATTCACGGCCTCTCCTTTACCAGCGGACGCAGAGCTGGCAATCGTCGTGCTTGGGTATGTGACTGGCTGTCGCTTGTGACGCCGGTCGTCTGTTGCGGCGAGATGTGGTCCAAAACCCGCCGGAACACCGTCCAGCCGGCAGCCGGCACCGTTTGCGAAGTGGCGGGCCAAGGCCCTCTTGCTCGGGCGATCTCAGTCGATGGCTCCGAACGGCCGCAAACAAGATCAACGGCTGCGTGTGCCTTGATCTGAGAATCCACGACGCGTGGACTGGTTTCGCGAGCCTGGACACTACGTACTGCCCTCGACTCGGCAGTACTAAGGCAGCAAAACTGCCTACGTCAGTAAGCTGACCCAGCGGCGTTATTGGGATGCGCATAAGAAGGCATTCGGGCCCTACGGAGAAGCGAGGGTCTACACCCGCGCGTCGACCGCCTGCGCATCCACCGGCACCAGGCGCGTGAGCTGGGTGACGTGCCGCGGCTCGAGTTCGGCCAGCGACGACACGCCCAGCAGCGTCATCGTGCGTTCGATCTCGCCGCGCAGGATCGCGATCGTGCGGTCGACGCCCTGACGCCCGCCGGCCATCAGGCCGTACAGGTACGCCCGGCCGATGAGCGTGAACTTCGCGCCCAGGGCGATGGATGCCACGATGTCGGCGCCGTTCATGATGCCGGTGTCGACCATGACCGTGGCGTCCTTCCCGACCTCGCGCACGACCTTCGGCAGCAGGTGGAAGGGGATCGGCGCGCGGTCGAGTTGGCGACCGCCGTGGTTGGACAGCACGATGCCGTCGACACCGAGGTCGACCAGACGCGCCGCGTCGGCGACGTTCTGCACGCCCTTCACGACGAGCTTGCCCGGCCACATGCCGCGGATGACGTCGAGGTCGTCGTAGCCGATGGTGGGGTCCATCGCCGCGTTCAGCAGTTCGCCGACGGTGCCGCCGGTGGTGCTCAGCGAGGCGAACTCGAGCTTGGGGGTGGTGAGGAAGTCGATCCACCACCACGGGCGCGGGATGGCGTTGACGATCGTGCCGACGGTGAGCTGCGGCGGGATCGAGAAGCCATTGCGCTTGTCGCGCAGGCGGGCTCCGGCGATGGGGGTGTCGACGGTGAACTGCAGCGTGTCGAACCCGGCCTCGGCCGCGCGCTCGACCAGGCCGTACGAGATGCTGCGGTCCTTCATGACGTACAGCTGGAACCAGTTGCGCCCCACCGGGTTAGCTGCCTTGACGCCCTCGATGGAGGTGGTGCCGAGGGTCGACAGCGTGAACGGGATGCCGGCCGCCGCCGCCGCGGACGCCCCGGCCGTCTCGCCCTCGGTCTGCATCAGACGCGTGAAACCGGTGGGCGCGATCCCGAACGGCAACGCCGAGGGACCCCCGAGGATCTCGCACGTGGTGTCGACGTCGGCCGCCGGGCGCAGGATGTCGGGGTGGAATTCGACGTCCTCGAAGGCGCGGCGGGCGCGGTCGAGCGACAGCTCTCCCTCGGCCGCACCGTCGGTGTAGTCGAACGCCGCCTTGGGGGTGCGGCGCTTGGCGATCGTGCGCAGGTCGGCGATGGTCAGGGCGGCATCGAGGCGGCGCTTGCGCGCGTCGAGCTCGGGCTTCTTGAACTGCATGAGCTCGAGGAGCTCGCCGACTTTGGGGAGCTGACGCTGAACCATGGAGATGCTCTCTTTCGTGTGGTCAGACCACTCGTAGCCCGCTCGCAGAGCGGGAAGGGTTTTAGGAGCGCGGTTCGAAGCGCCGCGGTGGAAAGGCTGCGGCCACACGGGCGCGCAAGTGAGCGAGGGACGCGTCGTCGCCGAGGACGCCGAGCGCCCGCGCCTGCACGAGCACGTTGCCTAGAGCCGTCGCCTCGACGGGCCCGGCAAGCACCGGAAGCCCCGATCGGTCGGCGGTCGCCTGGCACAGCAAGGCGTTCAGTGCCCCACCGCCCACGAGGTGCACGACGTCGATCTCGCGATCTGCGAGAGTCGCGGCCACTCGCAGGGTCGTCGCGAATGCCTGGGCGATGCTCTCGACGATGATCCTCGTGAACATCGGGCGGCTCGATCGACCGGGGGCATCAGACCCGAGCAGGGTCGCGATGCGCGCGGGCATGTCGCCGGGGACGGCGAGTGAGGGGTCGTCGGCATGGAACAGCCGCCCGGGCGCGGGGACAGAACCCGCCGCGGCGAGCAGCCAACCGAGGTCGACGGGCACGCCGTCGGCCTCCGACCACGCCCGCACGGTCTCGCTCAGCAGCCACAGACCGGTGACGTTGTGCAGGAAGCGGATGCGCCCGTCGACGCCGCCCTCGTTGGTGAAGTTAGCCGCGCGCGCAGCATCCGTGACGATGGGCGCCTCAAGCTCGAGGCCCACCAGACCCCATGTGCCGCACGAGATGTAGGCCGCGTTGGGCGACGACATCGGCACCGCGACCACGGCCGAGGCGGTGTCGTGCGAGCCGACGGCCACGACCGGCAGCGAGGCGAACTCAGCGGCGAGGCCCACGGTTTCGCCGGGGTCGACGAGCGGGGGCAGCACGGATAGCGGTATGCACAGCTTTCCGGAGAGCTCGGCGTCCCACTCCCCCGTGCGCACGTCGAGCAGACCCGTCGTCGAAGCGTTCGTTCGCTCGGCGACGCGGCGGCCGGTGAGCCGCTCGGCGAGCAGGTCGGGGATGAGCAGGCTCGTCTGCGTCTCGGCGAGCTGCGCGTCGACCGCGTACTGGTACACCGTGTTGAACGGGAGGAACTGCAGGCCGTTGCGGTGGTATAGCTCCTCGAACGGCACCACTGCGTGCACGGCATCCACCCCGCGCGCGGTGCGCTCGTCGCGGTAGTGGAACGGCTCGGCGAGCAGATCGCCGTCTTCGCCGAGGAGGCCGTAGTCGACGGCCCACGCGTCGATGCCGACGCTCTCGATCGACGGCTCCCGGCGGAGCGCCTCGGCCAGGCCCGCGCGCACTTGGACCCAGAGCTGGTCGATGTCCCAGTGCCACCCGTCTTCGCGCTCGACCGGGCCGTTGGGGAACCGGGCGACCTGTTCGAGCTCGAGCACCCCGTCGCCGACGCGGCCGATCATCACGCGCCCGCTCGTGGCGCCGAGGTCGACGGCGGCGACGACCCGGACGGCGCCGGGCTCCGTCCTGTCGGGGACGGGCGCGCTCATCGCAGGAACGCCGCGGCGACGCCCGAGTCGACGGGGATGTGCAAGCCCGTCGTGCGCGAGAGCTCGGGACCGGTGAGCACGTACACAGCGTCGGCGACGTTCTCGGGCACGACCTCGCGCTTCAGGATCGTGCGGTCGGCGTAGAACTGCCCGAGGTCCTTCTCGTCGACGCCGTAGGTGGCGGCGCGGTTCGCGCCCCAGCCCGCGGCGAAGATCCCCGAGCCGCGCACGACGCCGTCGGGGTTGATGCCGTTGACCCGCACGCCGTACTCGCCGAGCTCGACCGCCAGAAGCCGCACCTGGTGGGCCTGGTCGGCCTTGGTGGCGGAGTAGGCGATGTTGTTGGGGCCCGCGAACACGGAGTTCTTCGACGAGATGTAGATGACGTCTCCCCCCATCTTCTGCGCGATCAGCGCCTTCGCCGCGGCCTTCGAGACGAGGAACGAGCCCTTGGCCATCACGTCGTGCTGCAGGTCCCAGTCCTTCTCGGTGGTCTCCAGCAGCGGCTTCGACAGCGAGAGGCCGGCGTTGTTGACCACGAGGTCGATGCCGCCGAAGGCGAGCACGGTCGCATCGATCGCGGCCTGCACGCCCGCGGCTTCCGCGACGTTCGCGGCCACACCGATCGCGACGTCGGTCGAGCCGAGCTCGGCGGCCACAGCCTGCGCCTTCTCGAGGTCGAGGTCGGCCACGACGACGCACGCCCCCTCGGCGGCGAGACGGGTGGCGATGGCCTTGCCGATGCCGGAGGCGGCACCGGTCACGAACGCGATGCGACCCTGGTGGGTCTGGGGTTTCGGCATCCGCTGGAGCTTGGCCTCTTCGAGCGCCCAGTACTCGATGCGGAACTTCTCGGCATCCGAGATCGGGGCGTAGGTCGAGAGGGCCTCGGCGCCCCGCATGACGTTGATGGCGTTCACGTAGAACTCCCCCGCCACCCGCGCGGTCTGCTTGTTCGCACCGTACGAGAACATGCCGACGCCCGGCACGAGCACGATGAGCGGGTCGGCGCCGCGGATGGCGGGACTGTCGGCGTCGGCGTGCGCGTCGTAATACGCCTGGTAGTCGGCACGATAGGCAGCGTGCCGCTCGTGCAGGCGCGCGATCGACTCCTCCACAGAGGCGTCGGCGGGCAGATCGAGCAGCAGCGGCTTCACCTTGGTGCGCAGGAAGTGATCGGGGCAGCTCGTACCGAGCTCGGCCAGGGCGGGGGCCTTCACGGATGCCAGGTACTCGAGCACCACGTCGGAGTCGCTGAAGTGACCGACCATCGGCTTGTCGGTCGAGGCGAGACCACGGATCGTCGGGGCGAGGGCCGCGGCCTTCACCCGACGCTCGTCGGCGGGCAGCGCCGCGAACCCGTCGCGCACACCCCCGAACGGCTCGGCCGCACCGTGCTCGTCGATGTACCCCTGGGCCGTATCGATGATCCACCGGCTGTTGCGCTCGGCCTCCTCCGACGTGTCCCCCCACGCCGTGATCCCGTGACCGCCGAGGATCGTGCCGATCGCCTGCGGGTTCGCCGCCTTGATCGCCGCGATGTCCAGGCCCAGCTGGAACCCGGGTCGCCGCCACGGCACCCACACGACCTTGTTGCCGAAGATGTTGGCCGTCAGAGCCTCACCGTCGGCCGCGGTCGCGATCGCGATGCCCGCGTCCGGGTGCAGGTGATCGACGTGCGCGGCATCCACGAGTCCGTGCATCGCGGTGTCGATCGACGGAGCGGCGCCCCCCTTTCCGTGCAGGCAGTAGTCGAAGGCGGCGACCATCTCGTCCTCCCGGTCGATGCCCGGATAGACGTCGACGAGCGCGCGCATGCGGTCGAGCCGCAGCACTGCGAGCCCCTTCTCGGTCAGCGTGCCGAGGTCGCCGCCGGACCCCTTGACCCACAGCAGCTCGACCGGCTCACCGGTGACGGGGTCGATGTCGGTGCCCTTGGCGGAGGTGTTGCCGCCGGCGTAGTTGGTGACCTTGGGGTCGGAGCCGAGGCGGTTGCTGCGCGCGACGAGGGCTGCGGCGGTGTCGTTCGTCATGATGTCTCCTTTTCGAGGAACGCGCTCAGGCGCCCCAGCCGGCCTGCGTGCCGCCGACGCGCTCGTCGGCGATGCGGGGCAGGTATCCGGATGCCGCGAACGCGGCCATCGGGTCGGCGGGAAGTCCGCGCGAGGCGCGCCACTCGGCGAGGGCCGGGCGCACGTCGGTGTAGAACGCGTCCATGAGCACGGCGTTGGCCCCCAGCACGTCGTTCGCCCGCTGCGCCGCATCGAGCGCGTCACGGTCGACGAGTAGGGCGCGAGCCGTCATCTCCTGCACGTTGAGCACCGAGCGGATCTGCCCGGGGATCTTGTCCTCGATGTTGTGGCACTGGTCGAGCATGAAGGCCACGTCGGGGTTGTTCAGGCCGCCGCCGCGCACGACCTCCGTGAGGATGCGGAACAGCTGGAACGGGTCGGCCGAGCCGACGATGAGGTCGTCGTCGGCGTAGAAGCGGGAGTTGAAGTCGAACGAGCCGAGCTTTCCGAGGCGCAGCAACTGCATGACGATGAACTCGATGTTCGTGCCGGGCGCGTGGTGACCGGTGTCGAGGCACACCATCGCCTTGTCGCCGAGGGCGGCCACCTGGGCGTACGAGGTCCCCCAGTCCGGAACGTCGGTGTGGTAGAACGACGGCTCGAAGAACTTGTACTCCAGAACCAGGCGCTGGTCGTCTCCGAGCCGCGCGTAGATTTGCTGCAGTGAGTCCTGAAGGCGATCCTGTCGGCCGCGCATGTCGTTCTGTCCGGGGTAGTTCGACCCCTCGGCGAGCCAGATCTTCAGGTCGCGGGAGCCCGTGGCATCCATCACGTCGATGCACGCGAGGTGGTGGTCGATGGCCTTGCGGCGGATGCGCTCATCGTGGTGCGTGAGGGCGCCGAACTTGTAATCCTCGTCCTGGAAGGTGTTCGAGTTCACCGTGCCGAGGCTGACGCCGAGGTCTTCGGCGTGGCGGCGCAAGGCGCCGAAGTCGTCGACGAGGTCCCACGGGATGTGCAGCGCGACGCTCGGCGCCAGAGCGGTTAGACGGTTCACCTCGGCGGCGTCCGCGATCTTCTCGAACGGGTCGCGCGGAGTGCCGGCGGTGGGGAACACGCGGAAGCGCGTGCCGGAGTTGCCGAAGGCCCACGAGGGCAGCTCGATGGCCTGCCCCTCCAGGGTCGCGAGGATCTCGGGGCGGAGAGTGGTCATGAGCGGGCGCCTTCGGTCGGGACGGATGCCGCGGAGCCGGCCTCCGAAACGGGGGATGCCGCGGATGCGGCACCGGAGCGGGGGGATGCCGACGACCCCGCGTTCGCGAGCTGGTCGGCGAGGTGGAAGATCTCGGTGAGGGCGGTGGCGGCCTGATCGGGTCGCCCCCCGAGGTCGAGGAAGAAGGGCGCCATCTCGGCCTCCCACGCGGCCGCGATGGGCGAGGCGGCGAGGTAGGCCTGCGCGGCTGCGTCGTCGTCGGTCTCGTAGTAACCGACCAGACGACCCCCCTCTCCCAGGAACAGCGAGTAGTTGCGGCGACCGGCGGCGGCGATCTCGGCGAGCATGTCGGCGCGGACGGGCATGTGCCGGGCGACATACTCGTCGATCAGCTCGGGCCGGATGCGCAGCTCGAAGCAGACGCGCGTGGTCGGTGCGGTCATCGCGGGGTTCTCTTCCTCGAGAATGAATCGTTTCATAGTACGATAGCACACGCGGAGCGGACACTGCGATATGGTCGGCAGATCATGGCGGTCAAGATCAGCGACGTCGCAACGCATGCCGGTGTCTCCGTCGGCACCGTGTCGAACGTCCTGAACGGACGCGCCACGGTCTCCGAATCGGCAGCCGCACGCGTGCGCGCATCGATAGACACCCTCGGATACGTGCGCAATGACGCCGCACGGCAGCTGCGCGCCGGTCGTAGCCGAACGATTGCTCTGATCGTCCTCGACGTGGGAAACCCGTTCTTCGCCGCCGTGGCACGCGGAGCCGAGGCGAGGGCCGCAGCCGACGGGTTCGTCGTGCTCCTGGGCTCCAGCGGCGCCGACGTCGACCACGAGCGCCTCTACCTTGACCAGTTTCGCGAGCAGCGGGTCGCCGGAGTCCTGCTCACCCCGGCCGAGGCTGACAGCGACGTGGCGGAGCGTCTGGTCTCTGCCGGTATCCCCCTCGTGCTCGTCGACGAGCAGACTGCGCGCGACGAGGTCTGCACGGTATCGGTCGACGACGTCGAGGGCGGACACCTCGCGGTGTCGCATTTGCTGGACGCGGGCCATCGCCGCATCTGCTTCGTCGGGGGTCCGCTGACCACGCGCCAGGTCGCCGACCGTCTCGCCGGCGCGCGTCGCGCCGTCGCCGAGGTCGCCGATGCGGAGCTCGACGTGATCGAGACCGACGCGATGACGGTACTCGCGGGCCGGGCCGCGGGGGAACGCCTGCGAGGGGGAGCACGGCGGCCCCGCGCCGTCTTCGCCGCCAACGATCTGCTCGCCGTGGGCATCCTGCAGGCACTGACCATGCTCGGCGACGTGCGCGTCCCCGAGGACATCGCCCTGGTCGGGTACGACGACATCGACTTCGCCTCGGCCACCGTGGTGCCCCTCACCTCGGTCCGTCAACCGGCAGAGGCCCTCGGTTCCACGGCGGTCGACCTGCTCCTGAGCCAGCTCGCCGGAGAGCTGCCCGCGACGGAGCGACACGTACGGTTCCGACCGGAGCTCGTCGTCCGCGACTCGAGCCCCTGACGCTGGGCCGACCAAACCCCGGCCACCGCGAAAGCAGCCGGGGTCGGTCAATGGTCGGGCCGATCAGAAATCGAACTCGGCGATGTTCGACGCGTCGAACACGAACGGGTCGCCCAGCAACACGGTCGCGTCGGCGCCGACCGTGAACTCACCGAGTTTTCCCGCCTCGAACGAGTCGCCCTCAGCACCGGTGATGGTGCCGTCGATGAGGGCCTTCGTCGCGTACGCGCTCAGGTAACCAAGGTCGGCCGGGTTCCACAGCGCGAACGCGGTGATGGTGCCGTCCTGGACGTACTCGCGCAACTGGTTCGGCGTGCCGAGACCGGTGAGCGCAACCTTGCTCTTGAACTCCGAGGTCGACAAGTAGCGACCGGCGGCGGCGATGCCAACCGTGGTCGGCGACACGATGCCTTTGAGGTTCGGGTAAGTCTGCAGCAACGCCGCGGTGCGGTCGAACGACGTCTGGTCGTCGTCGTCGCCGTAGACGACGTCGACGAGCTCGATGTTCGGGTGGTTGGCAGCGAGGTCTTCCTTCATCAGGTCGATCCAGGTGTTCTGGTTCGTGGCGTTGGCCGCAGCGGACAGGATCGCCACCTGCCCGGCGTCGCCGATCTGCTCGGCGATCAGGTCGACCTGCGCCTTCGCAATGCCCTCGGCGGTCGCCTGGTTGATGAAGAGGTCGCGGCACTGCGCGTCGGTGTCGGAGTCGAAGGTCACAACCTTGACGCCGGCGCTGCGCGCCTCGTCGAGCGCGTCGCAAATGGCCGTGGGGTCATTGGCCGAGATGACCAGGCCGCCCACACCTTGCTGCGCAGCGGTCTGGATGTACTGGACCTGCGAGGTCGGGGTCGCCTCGCTCGGGCCGACCTGCTCGAACGTGCCGCCGAACTCCGTGATTGCCTCTTCGCCGCCCGTGTTCGAGGTCTCGAAGTACGGGTTGCCGAGGTTCTTGGGCAGGAACGTGATGGCGAGGTTGCCGCCATCGCCGCCGCCGGCGGCGTCTCCTCCTCCGCTGCCGCCGGAGCATCCGGTGGCGACGAGGGTGACGGCGAGGGCCACTGCGGCGGCGGCTGTGCCGATGCGGGTCTTGCGGGTGAATGCGAACATCGTTGTTTCCTTTCGTGGTGCGGGTGAGTCGGTGCAGGTCAGACGATCGCCAGGTCGGCCGCGGAGCGCGCGCTCTTCCTCTTGCCGGTGGCGGCGGCCCGTCGGGACTGCACCCAGGCGATGAGGCTGGCAGATACCACCGAGAGCACGAGGAGCAGCCCGGTGATGACGTTGATGATGTCGCTGGTGACGCCGGCGAGCCGCAGGGCGCTGCCGAGGGTCCCGATGAGCAGCACGCCGGCGATCACGCCGTGCAGAGCGCCACGTCCGCCGAAGATCGACACGCCGCCGAGCAGGACTGCGGCGATGATCTGCAGCTCCATGCCCATGGCGTTCTCGCCGCGGGCGTTGCTGTAGAGGAGCGTGAAGTAGACGCCGGCGAAGCCCGACACCGCGCCGCTCATGACGAAGAGGATGAACTTTGTACGGCCGACGTCGATGCCCGAGAACTGCGCCGCTTCTTTGTTAAGGCCGATCGCGTACAGCGAGCGCCCGAACGGGGTGAGGTGCAGCAGGACCGCGAAGACGATCGCCAGGATCGCGAACGGGATCATGATCAGCGGCAGTGGGGTTCCGGGGATGTTGGCCTTGGCCAGGTCGGTCCACGTCTCGGGGAACTCCGTCACCGCCTCCGTGCCGAGCAGGCCCACCGCGATACCGCGGAACAGGGCGAGGGTGCCGATGGTGACGGCCAGCGACGGCAACCCCACCACGGTGACGAGGAAGCCGTTGACCGCCCCCGCGGCGACGCCGACGACGATCGCGGCCGCGGCGGCGAGCTCGAACGGCCAGCCCGACTGCGTCAGCACGCCCACGGTGACGCTGGACAGGCCGACGATGCTCGCGACCGAGAGGTCGATCTCCTCGGTGATGATGATGAGTGTCATCGGCAGCGCGATCAGCAGGATCGGCGCGATGTCGCGCAAGAGGTACGTGACGGTCAGCGGGCTGTCGAAGTTGCGGACGCTCGCCAGCGACACGACGATCACGAGCAGCAGGATGCCGATGATGGCCGCCTCGCGCGTTAGCACGGCGCGGCGCCAGAACGGGCGGGCGTGGGCCCGGTAGGTGCGGGCGCGTTCGTCGACGGTGGTGGAAGTCATCGACCCGTCTCCCTCTCTGCGGTGAGCTTGCGGGACTGCCGGACGGCCAGGACGCGATCGAGCACGATGGCGCCGAGGATGAGCGCGCCGACGACGGCCCGCTGCCAGAAGTCGTCGATGCCGAGGATCGGCAGGGCGCGGTTGATGGTCAGCAGCAGGTACGCGCCTATGGCGGCACCCCACACCGTGCCGACGCCACCCGAGATCGCCACACCGCCGATTACGGCGGCGCCGATGGCCTGTAGTTCCCAGCCGAAGCCGGCGTTGGAGGCGACGGTGCCGTACCGGGCGGCGTAGAGCACACCGGCGAGGCCCGCGAGGGCGCCGCTGGTTACGAACGCACCGATGATGCGGCGATTGACCTTCAGGCCGTAAAGGTGCGCTGCGGCCGGGTCGGAGCCGATCGCGTAGAGCTCGCGGCCGCTGCGGAGGTTGCGGAGGTACCAGGCGGCGGCGATGAGCACCACGACGGCGAGGATCGTCAGCAACGGGATGCCGAGGACCTGGCCCGTGCCGAGGCCGCGAAAGTCCGCCGGCAGGTCGGAGGCGTTGACGCGGTTGCTCCCGGCCCACGCGACGTTGATGCCGCGGTAGATGTACATGGTGCCGAGCGTGATGACCAGCGCGGGCACCTTGGCGTAGGCGACGAGGGCGCCGTTGATAAAACCGAGGACGCCGCCGACGACGATGCCCGCGATGAACACGACGATGAGGGGCAGGCCGGGCACGTCGATGAAGAGACGACCGGTCAGATAGGCCGTGAGACCGACGACCGAGCCCACCGAAAGGTCGACGTTGCGGGTGATGATGACGATTGCCTGACCCACGGCGACGAGCAGCAGCAGTGACGGGGTGAGCAGGAGGTCGCGGAACCCGTCGGAGGAGAACAGGAACGTGGGGTTGTTGATGGTCGCGACTACGATGACGAGCGCCAGGGCGAGCACGATGCCGCTCTCGCGCGCCGCGGCGACGTGCGAGACGAACTTGGCCGCGGGGCTGGTGCCCGGGCGGACGGGGGTGGCGGTACTCATCGGAGGCCCTCCGTTTCAGTGGTGATCGGGGTGTGCGGATGACGCATGACGCTCACAGCGATGCCCCCGCCTCGGCGGTCGCCGCATACATGACGGCCTCGGGGGTAGCATCCGCTCGGGCAAACTCGCCCGTCAGCCGCCCCTCCCGCATGACGAGCACGCGGTCGGCCATGCCGAGCACTTCCGGCAGCTCGCTGGAGATCATGAGGATCGCGAGTCCCTGCTGCGCGAGTTCGGAGAGTAGGCGGTGCACCTCCGACTTCGTGCCCACGTCGATGCCGCGGGTGGGCTCGTCGACGATGAGTACCTTCGGCTGGGTGGCGAGCCATTTGCCGATGACGACTTTCTGCTGGTTGCCGCCGCTGAGGGTGCCCGCGGTGGCATCCAGTGCCGCGGTCTTTACCTCGAGTCGGCTTGCCCATTCGCGCGCGGCCCGGTTCTCATCGGACGAGCGCAACAGGCCCCAGCGGGAGAGCTTCGTGCGGATGGCGAGGGTGATGTTGCGCGACACCCCCTCGTCGAGCACCAGCCCCTGCTTGCGCCGATCCTCGGGGACGAGGGCGAGACCGCGCGCCGTGGCCCGGCGCACGTCGCCTTTCGGGAGCGCGGCGCCGCTCAGGCGAACGGTGCCCGACTCGTACGGGTCGACACCGAAGACGGCGCGCGCGACCTCACTGCGGCCGGCGCCGACGAGACCGGCGAGGCCCACGATCTCTCCCGCGCGCAACGAGAACGACACGTCGCGGAAGACGCCCTTGCGGGTGAGTCCCTCGACCTCCAGGACGACCTCGCCGGGCGTGGAAGGGAGCTTAGGGAACAGCTCGGTGACGTCGCGGCCGACCATCTGGCGCACGAGGTCGTCGACGCTCGTGTCCGCCAGGGGCGTGGTGTGCACGTACGCCCCGTCGCGCATGACGGTGACGGTGTCGCAGAGAGCAAAGACCTCGTCGAATCGATGCGAGATGAACAGTAGCGCGCGACCCTCGTCGCGCAGACTCCGGGCCACGGCGAACAGACGTTCGACCTCGACGCCGCTGAGCGCCGCAGTGGGCTCGTCCATGATGAGCACACCCGCGTCAAGTGAGATGGCTTTAGCGATCTCGATGATCTGCTGGTCGGCGATCGACAGTCCCTCGGTCACTCGATCAGGGTCGAGGGCGACGCCGAGGCGCTCGAAGATCCGCGTGGCCTCCTCGCGCATGGCGGCACGGTCGATGCGCCCCAGGGGTCCGGTGGGCTGTCGGCCCATGAAGATGTTCTCGGTCACCGACAGATCGGGAAAGAGCGTCGGCTCCTGATAAATGACGGCGATGCCGGCGGCCTTGGACTGCGCCGTGCTGACGAAGTCGACGCTCTCTCCGTCGAGCAGGAACTCGCCGTCGTCGCGGCGGTAGAGGCCAGCGATGATCTTGACGAGGGTGGACTTGCCAGCACCGTTCTCGCCAATCAGTGCGTGGATCGAACCACCGTCGAGCACGAGGCTCCCCGAACGTAGAGCGACCACGGGCCCAAATGATTTCATCACGCGATGCAGTTCGAGAGCGTGCTCGGGCGCACCGGATCTTCCAGGCGTAGTGCCGGCCATGGGAGCCTCCCCGTCGAGGTTCAAACCGGTCACCCGGCAATCTGAATCGTTTCAGTTTTCTCAGTGTAGGCTGATGGGGACGGCGCGGTCAAGTCGCGTCATTGCTAAGAGCCTGATCGCGGCGAGACGGGGGGAGTCTGTGTCTATCAGCATCCGTGACGTCGCTGTCCTGGCCGGCGTCTCGGTTGGAACCGTCTCGAACGTGTTGAATAAACCGACGGCAGTGTCGCCGCGATCCGCCCGTCGCGTAAATGAAGCCATAGAACAGCTTGGGTACGTACGCAACGGTGCCGCTCGCCAATTGCGAGCAGGACGTAGCACAACAGTGGGGTTCGTCGTCCTGGATGGACGGAACCCCTTCTTCGCGGACATCCTCGGTGGAGCTGAGGTGGAGGCAGGCAGGAACGGCCTCTCGCTTCTGCAAGCGAACAGCAACGAAGACGCAACCCGAGAAGCCTCATACATCGATCTATTCGATCAGCAGCTCGTGCGAGGGCTTCTAATTGCCCCGTTCAGTGATGTCACGGCACGCTTGCAAAAGCTCCGAAATCGCGGCATACCCAGTGTGCTTGTTGATCGGTACTCAGGTGACGCCGAGTTCTCATCCGTCTCCGTAGACGGCGTCGCAGGAGGCAAACTCGCCATTGACCACCTGCTGACGGTAGGTCGTAGACGACTTGCGTTCGTCGGGGGAGGGTTTGACATACGGCAAGTCAACGACCGCCTAGCGGGGGCACGAAGCGCTGTGGACAACAGCGGTACACAAGCGACCCTAGAAGTTATTCCGACCCGATCTCTCACGGTAGCGGAAGGGGCCAAGGCGGGTCGCAGGATTATGGGCCGGCGAGCGAGCGAGCGCCCTGATGGTATTTTCGCCGCCAACGACTTGCTTGCGCTTGGGCTATTGCAGAGTTTCACTAGCGACGGGCGGGTGGCCGTGCCACGAGACATCGCCCTGGTTGGCTTCGATGACATCCCCTTTGCGGCCGCCGCTGCGGTGCCCGTGACATCTATTCGGCAACCCGGCGAGCTCTTGGGGCAGACTGCGATGAGGATGCTGTTGGATGAGGCGGATATGCGAGACGCACCCACGAAACAGACAGTGTTTACCCCACAACTCGTGGTGCGGGATTCGACCCAGGCAAGCTGAACTGGGGAGCTACTCGCGTCGGCGGCGGGGGTGCCGCGAGTCGCCCTTCCTCGCGTGCAAGGTTGAGTGCGGCTGTGTACCGGCGGTGCCTCCAGAAGAGGGCGACCATGGAGGACGAGACCGAGCAGGACCAGCAGCTGCAGGACGGGGATCTCCCACGGCGGGGTGTCCACCGAATGCGGGGCGACACCCGCCGTTCCGCCGATGACGAGGCTGGCGTGGCCGGTGTTCTCGACGGTGAAGGAGGTGCGAGCCGAGCCCGGGCGGAACGGTTTCCACGACATGCCGTAACCCGTGTTGATCTCCGTGACGGCGAAAGAGGGGGGCGACATCGCCCGTCACACGCGTCATCACCCGGAACCCGACCCGCTCTCCACCCCGGCCTCGGAGCCGCAGGCGTCGGTCGGCGAGACGGACGCGGCGATGCCCGCCGCAAGGTCGTCCGGGACGGCGCCCTCGGGGACGGTGGTGAAGGGCACGACCGCCATGGCGTTGGGGCGACGGTGACTGCGTCGGGGTGGTCGATCCACCGACCCGCGTCGACGGACTCACGGTCGGACGACGGTATGTTGAAGCGCCCGTTGTCGGGGTAGCAGCCGTCGGCCACCGAGAGCGCGCGAAGGTGACCTCGGTGCAGCTGAGATTGTGCACCGCGAGGAAGTCCCCTTGGAGGCCCCGGGGTCGAGATCCTGCTGAATAACGCCGCAGTTGTCGGCGCCCGACGCGTTGGCTGGGGTGACCGACCAGGTGATGTCGTCGGGCGAGGCGGAGTGCGCGGCGGGCATATCCAGCAACATCGCCGCGATGAGGGTCGTGACGGCGATCGCCATGCGATCAAAGAAGGACGCGTCTTAAACATGCGGCTGCATCACCATGCCTGGCCGTCATTGATCGCGACGTCCTTGTCGCTCAAGCAAACCGTGGGCCGAGCCCTGTCGAGGACTCGGCCCACGAATGTTGAGCTCACGCGGGGCGGCTCAGAATGCGTCCTCGAACAGCGACAGGGTCAGCTTCGAGGTGTACGCACCCGGGTTGACACCCGCGTTGGTCTTCAGCACCAGGGCGGCGTCGGCCGTCCACGACGACTCCCCGCCGACCTTCACGGCCGCCGACTCCAGCGCCGTGTACAGCAGCTCCTGGTCGACGAGGCCGACCGCGTCCTCACCGGTGTCCTCGGAGGTGCCGACGGGCTCACCTTCGGTCACCAGGCCGGCGTCGCCGCCGTCGACCAGCCGGGGGGTCCATCCGAGGTGGTCGGGCGAGATGGTGGCGCCGTTCGGGCCGGTGAAGGCCGACGCCTGACCCACGACGTACCAGAAGTGGTCCGCCGGGATGTCTTCCACATCGCGGGTGTCGGTGACGGTGACCGTCGGCAGGGCACCATCGAACTGACGGACCTCGGGGTCACCGGATGCCACCTCCGCCAGCGTGGAGGACGTACCGGCCACCGTTAGGCTGAGGCTTCCGGGGCCGACGACAGGCGCGATCTGGACGTTGACATCGACGTCCTCGTCGCCAACCTCGGCCGCGGACGCAGCGCCAGCCGTTCCGATCAGCAGCAGACCGCCCGCGGCAGCCACGGCGATACGCGCAACGGCATCCTTGGAAAACTTCATTCTGTACTCCGTTTCTCCGCTCGATATCGACGTCGAACGATTGGCAAGTTCAGTGGACATCCCGGCTCCGACCGCGAGTGGGATAGTGAGAATGAGGTGGGGGGCAACGTAGCCGCCTCCCACCTCATCGCTCTCAGTTCTGCGACTTATACGGCGCTTCGACGGTCGACGTGGTCTTCTTCCCGTCGATGGTTGCCGTAGCCGTTACCGTGGCCTTCCCTGCAGGAATCGTCGTCTTCGCGGAATTGATGGCCGCACTAACCGTCTGGTTCGGCCGGACGTCGGTGAAGGTTTTCTTCCCGTACGCCGTGACAATGTCGATCTGCGCCGGCATCGCTGAACGGTTGACCGCGGTGACAGTCACATATGCCTTTCCGCCGATCTTGCGAGTAGAGGCAGTGGCGTCGACCTTGACAGTGGAAGCGGGCGTCTGAACGGTGAAATCGTACGTTCCGGAGCCAACCTCGACCGAAAGCCGACCGTTGGCGAAGGAGACAGATTTGACCCCAGGCGCGTTCGCAACGTCAACGCCGCTTTCGCGCACTAGCTGCTCGCTACTGGCAGGGATGACAATCGTCGATGAGGTGTTGGCGGGGATTGTGGCCATGAGACGCAGAGAGCCGTCTTGTGCAACGCTCCAATCCGAAGCGAGCTTGCCGTAGGAGGTGTCGAGCGACCCCTTCCCACTTGTGAGACCGCCGCCGATGGAGGGCGCAACACGAGATTTCTTGTAACCAGCCTCAACCGCTTGCAGGCCGCCGATCTGCTGGTACATCCAGTTGCCCACGGCGCCATAGGCGTAGTGGTTGAAGGAGTTCATCGACACGTCACCGAAATCGCCGTTGGGGAGGATCGAGTTCCATCGTTCCCACATGGTCGTTGCACCCGTGGCAACCTCGTAGCCCCAGGATGGGTACGTCGTGGTGTTGATCATCCGGTAAGCGAGGTCGTCTCGACCGATCGCGGTCAGCGCGGGGAGCAACTGCGGTGTGCCAACGAAGCCCGTGGTGAGATGGAAATCGGTGCGTTCGAGTTTCTCGATGAACTTCTGCCCGACTTTCGCCTTCAAGGAGGGGTCCTGGATCAGGTCGAACCCAAGCGCAAGAGCGTATCCAGTCTGCGCTCCGCCTTGAACGGTGCCGTCTGCGGACACATAGGCTTTAACGAACTCCTGCTCGATGCGGTCCGACAGTGCTGCCCACTCCCTTGCCTCATCGGTCTTCCCGATGGCCGCTGCCATTTCCGACATCATCTCGGCGTCCTCGGCATAGTAAGCCGTACCCAGAACGGGAATGGGAGTCGGGTCATCCAGATTGAGCCAGTCCTGTGAGAACCATGTGGCTCGACCAGTCTCGAGAAGGTCATCTCCAGCGCTTGCTCTCACGAAGGAGAAGAACTCCGTCATGGTGTCCCAGTTGTCCCGGATGATGCTCTGGTCGTCCGAGGACTCCCACACTGCGTGCGGGACAGTGATCGCGGCGTCCGACCAGGCGATGCCTGTCTCACCGAACGCGCGGTTCGGCGGGAAGGGTATGACACTCGGCAAGTTGCCGTCGTCATACTGAGCATCCCGAACATCGGTCATCCATTTGCCCAAGAAGGCACGAGTGTCCTTGAGGTAGCTCGCTGTGGGTGCGAACAGTCCGATGTCACCCGTCCAACCGAGTCGCTCGTCTCGCGCCGGTGTGTCGGTCGGGATGGAGACGAAGTTTCCTCGCTGTCCCCAGCTGATGTTACTTCCCAGCTTGTTGAGCAACTCGCTGGATGTTGACAACGTTCCGGTGTCGGGGAGGTCAGATTCCCACACCTTGCCTTTCACGTCATTCAAGCCGGGGGCAGTTCGAGCGCCCGAGACTTCGATGTAGCGGAAGCCGTGCTGAGTGAACCGAGGCTCGTAGGTGATCGCACCGTCGGTAGCGAATGTGTAGTAGTCGGTGGCGTCTGCGCTGCGCAGGTTCGCGGTGTAGAGGGAGCCGTCTTTGTTCAGCTCCTCACCGTGACGAATGCGAATACGGTCTCCCGCGCGGCCTGTGACGGTCACGGCGGCCACGCCGACCATGTTCTGGCCTACGTCATAGATAAAAACGCCGGGCGACGGTTCGGTTCGGTTGACGGTGCTCAACACCTGGGTCTCGCGCACAGGTTCGTCAGGCTGTGGGGTCAGAACGCTCGTGCTCGAGTCAATTACACGCACGGGGCCCCAGCCGGTTGAGTCAAACCCGGGACTGTTCCACCCGCTCTGTTCGGCGCGCGCGTCGTAGTTCTCCCCATCCTGCAGGTCCGCTTGGCGGAAGGCGCTCTTACCCGATGTCCAGGTGTTGTCCGTGCTGATCCACTCACTGCGACCGTCTGCGTAGTCAAGACGGATCTTCGCGATCAACGCCTTGTCGGCTCGCTTACCGTATTGTTCGCGCCAGTCCAGCCCGATGGTTCCTGCCCACCAACCGTCGGAAACGATCGCTCCGACGGTGTTTGCCCCCGGCTTCAGGAGCTTGGTGACGTCGTATGTTTGCGACTGGATGCGGGTGCGATAGTCGGTCCATCCGGGTGCGAGCTTCTGGTCGCCGACGGTCTGACCGTTGATGGACATCTCATAGACACCGTGCGCTGAAGCATAAACTCGTGCGCTCACGAGTCCGTCCCGGACAGTGAGGTCCTTACGGAAAGCCGGCATGTTGCTCGAGTCGGAGACCGGTAAAGCCTCAACCGCCCCCGAGACCACGAGCTTTCCAGCGTCGACGACCCCAGCAGTCAGGGGGTTGTCGTCGAAAGATGTTTTGAGGAGTGACTTACCATCAGCCGCAGTGACGGTCAGGTCGTCGATTCGCGCTGATGTGTTGTCGATGGGGTGGGTTCGGACACCAACGAATCCTGCAGGGAAGGTTCCATCCGTGCGGTCATCGACCTGGACGCCATCGAGCGTTGTGACGAATCGGTTGCCAGTTGCCGTGATCTCGAGCTTGTGCGTGCCGGACCTGAGGGTCGTCGCTGTTATGCCGAAGCGTGAAAGATCCACCTCGCCGAGGAGGGAGTATGAGCCTCCCCGGGTGATGTGTGGACGCAGTAGCGCTCGATCGCCGCTCAGCATCAGCTGCCACATGTAACCATTGCTTGTATCGCTTGCGCGTACAAACATGCCGAACGCCCCGCGCTCGATTGTGAAGTTTGTTGTAGCCGTGTAGTCCCGCCAAGACTGCCAGTCTGGCTTCGAGCCGTCCGCGATCCAGGACGCGCCTGACCATGCAGTGGGGCCGGAAAGGCCGGTCTCGAAGATCGCAGGCGCGCTGTAGCTGGATACCGCTCCGGCACCGTCCCAGGTCCGCACACTCCAGAAGTACTGTCTATTTGATTGCAGATCAGGTCCGCCGTAGGCAATTCCTACCTGGTCGTCGCCGCTGACTTTGCCCGAATCCCACACGTCGGAACCGTTCGGTGAGGTACCGACGATCACCTGGTAGGCAGTTTGAGTAACGCCTCGCTGAGGTGAAGATGTGATCCATCCAAAGGTTGGATCCGAGGTCGGCAATCCCACCGGGTCGGTTCGGCCATTCACTTTGAGGTCCCGGACATTGGTGTTCGACGAGACTTCGACGGCGAACGCTGATGGGGCGACGAGCGCACTTGCTATCAAAGCGGAGCCCATTAAGGCAGCAGTCAGCTGCATCGAACGTAGGCCGAATTGCATGCTTCCTGGCCTCTTCTTGGCAGTCGTCGACTGGACTGAGTTGGGGTTCACCATCGAACCTTCCTTTCGCGCTTCATCACACCTGGAGATCTGGCAGGGCAGCCAATACGTGAGCGTACGGCATTTTGATACGTTTCAGAAGCAGATTTCAGGCGCCTTCCAGGATGAGCGACCTTGACCCGGCGGGGCTCATAGGGGTCTCGCTTGCCAGCACCGTCAGCACTGGCTACGCAGCGCCCTCTGCGACGACCCCGTCACCGGTGAGCCGGTGAAGCTGCTGTGGGTGAAGGGCTCGGGCGGTGATCTGGGCACGCCTCATCGAGGAGGGCCTTGCCGTCCTGCGCCTCGACCGCATGCGCGCCCTCGTAGACGTGTACCCGGGTATCGACCGCGAAGACGAGATGGTCGCGGCATCCGGTTCCTCCAAAACGTCGCTGGCCTGTGGCTCCTGAGCGAGACCGTACGGGCGTGGTCCGAGGCCGACGACCCCTCCCTCGCGGCACCCGGCGACATGCCCGCGCGCATCGCGGCGGTGCTCGGGTGCGACGCTCCCGGTCAATCGCGCCGGTCTCCCCGTGCTCGCCGGGCCCATCGAGGTCTCGGCGCTGGGCAACGTGCTCGTGCAGGCCCGGGCGCTCGGCACGTTCGGGCCGGAGGCCTCGCTCGCCGACCTGCGTGCCCGTGTGGCCGCAGCGTTCCCTCCGCGGCGTTTCTAACCACGACCCTGCGCCCCTTCCTGCGTCCGGCGGCCGATGTCGACACTTCTTGTGAGGTCCCCGGCTGGCCTGGTGTTCATCCAGATGGGGTTGACCGGGATCGCCGAGGCCGTGCGCCGTTCGAGCACTTCGCCGGTCCGTAGCGACGTCGGCGAATTGCACCGCCGCTACCTCTGGCTCATGCTCGACGCGCTCCGCGTGCATCCGCACGAGGCGTCACCGCTTCCTGTTCCCGCTCTGACCAGCGGGCAGACTCAGCGTCTGCTCGCTGGACGAGCCGCTCAACCCGCGGGCTAACCCACAGACCCCAAGCCACGGCGGTCGCGGTGAGGCGGGCGAGTACATGCGTGCTCAATGCGACCAGATCGGGCGACGAAGCCCGCTCTTCGGCGTCGTGGTTCGGGGCGGTCACCGTGCGGGTCGCACACGCGAAAGGGTCGGGGTTACGCCGGCAGCTGAGGTTTGAGTATCAGCCGATATCGCGAGCAGGATGAGGTTGTCAGCGCTGGAGGTTCCCGGATCGGCCGTGTAGGTGGTGATGGAGATGTGCGGGTCTCCCGGGAGGGCGAAGTCGTTATAGGTGACGTCCAATGTGCCGGCGACGGGATGGTTGATGATCTTGCGGCCGCGGAGGTGACGATGCACGTTGTGCTTCGCCCACCGCTGCCGGAAATCGCTACTCAAGGTGGACAGCTCACCCACGAGCTCGGTGGTCTTCTGATCAAGCGGGTCCCGACCCGCCGTCGCGCGAAGTACGGCGACGCACAGGTCGCGGGCATCGTCGAGGTTGGTGTAGTACTCGGTGGCACGACTGTCGAGGAAGGCGAATCGGGCGAAGTTGGGCTGCTGACTTGTGTCGAACAGAGGGCTGTAGAGGGCTCGCCCTAACGCGCAATCGAAGATCTGGACATGAGCACGTTCAAGCCGTACTACCCCGAGTATCTCAAGCGTCCCGAGGACGAGTTCGGTGACGAGCTTGTCGAATGGCTGGAGCGATACGCAAATGGCAACGGGCGTGAGGAACGGATCGGTGACAACTGATCGTTAGTGCCGGGAGGCGCTGGCG
>NZ_CAUQWC010000002.1:0-37350 GCF_963521695.1 uncultured Microbacterium sp.
GCCGTACCTACCACCCGCGGCCGTACCCGCCGCCCGCACCGGCGGCCATACCCGCGACCCCGCCTGTCGGCCCACCCGGGTCGGCGCACCCGCTTCGTGCCGTGAAAAAGATGAGGGGTGAGGGGCGGCGATACGCCGACCCCTCACCCCTGGCGAACGGCTACCCGAAAACCGCCCGCAAGGTCGGATCCGGCTCGAGGAGCGGACCGACCGAACGCATGATGCGTTCCAGCTCCTCTAGTATTCGCGTCCCGCGTCCCGTCGTCTGTAGGTATTTCGGGGGACACGATGCGGGGGTCTCAGCCGGTGAAGCCGTTCCAGCCCGCCGCACGGTTCAGCGGCTCCCGCAGACCGCGGGCGTGGAGTTCCCACCGCGAACGGACGACGTCGTCGGTGACGGTAGCGCTCGCCGCCTCGCGGGCGTACTCCTCGCTGACCACGACGATCGCGGCGGCCAGCTCTTCTGCGGTGGGCGCGCCGCGCACCACTTCCACCACGACCGGCGCGTTCTCCCGGGCGTCATCGGCGACGGTCACAGCGGGATGTTCCCGTGCTTCTTGGCGGGCATGCTCGCACGCTTGTTGCGCAGTGCCCGCAGAGCCTTCGCGATCGACACCCGCGTCTGCGCCGGCTCGATGATCCCGTCGAGCTCGCCGCGCTCGGCCGCCAGGAACGGGGATGCCACGTTGTAGGTGTACTCGTTGGCGAGGCGCGTGCGCACGGCCGCGACGTCTTCGCCGGCCTCTTCGGCGCGCTTGATCTCGCCGCGGTAGAGGATGTTCACCGCACCCTGACCGCCCATGACGGCGATCTCGGCGGTGGGCCACGCGAGGTTGATGTCGGCACCGAGCTGCTTGGAGCCCATGACGATGTACGCCCCGCCGTACGCCTTGCGCAGGATCACGGTGACCAGGGGCACGGTGGCCTCGGCGTACGCGTAGAGCAGCTTCGCGCCGCGGCGGATGACGCCGGTCCACTCCTGGTCGGTGCCGGGCAGATAGCCGGGCACGTCGACGAGGGTGACGATGGGGATCGAGAAGGCGTCGCAGAAGCGCACGAAGCGGCTGGCCTTCTCGCCCGCGTCGATGTTGAGCGTGCCGGCCATCTGCGAGGGCTGGTTGGCGATGACGCCGACCGTGCGCCCCTCGATGCGACCGAAGCCGATCACGATGTTCGGCGCGAACAGCGGCTGCACCTCGAGGAACTCCCCGGCATCCACGATCCCGTCGATGACGGTGTGGATGTCGTAGGGCTGGTTGGGGGAGTCGGGGATGACGGTGTTCAGCGAACGGTCGGCGTCGGTCGTCTCGAACTCGAAGGGAGTGTCGTAGACGGGGATCTCGGCGAGGTTGTTGTCGGGGAGGTACCCGATGAGTCCGCGCGCGTAGTCGATCGCGTCGTCCTCGTCGTCGGCGAGGTAGTGCGCGACGCCCGAGCGGGTGTTGTGCGTGTGCGCTCCGCCGAGTTCTTCCATGCCGACGTCTTCGCCGGTGACGGTCTTGATCACGTCGGGACCGGTGACGAACATCTGACTGGTCTTGTCGACCATGATGACGAAGTCGGTCAGGGCCGGGGAGTACACCGCACCGCCCGCGGCCGGGCCCATGATGATCGAGAGTTGCGGGATGACGCCCGATGCGGCGGTGTTCAGACGGAAGATCTCGCCGTACTTGCCGAGGGCGACCACGCCCTCCTGGATGCGCGCGCCACCGGAGTCGAGGATGCCGATGATCGGGATGCCGCTTCGCAGCGCCAACTCCATCACCTTGATGATCTTGTCGCCGGCGACCTCGCCGAGCGAACCGCCGAAGGTCGAGAAGTCCTGCGCGTACACCGCGACGGTGCGGCCGTGGATGGTGCCGGTGCCCGTGACGACGGAGTCGCCGTAGGGGCGCGACTTGTCCATGCCGAAAGCCGTGGTGCGGTGGCGCACGTACTCGTCGAGTTCGACGAACGAGCCCGGGTCGACCAGCATCTCGAGCCGCTCGCGGGCGGTGAGCTTGCCCTTCGCGTGCTGCTTGGTGCGGGCGGCGGTTTCGGCGTCGACGACCGCCTCCTGGAACCTGTTGCGCAGGTCAGCGATCTTGCCGGCGGTCGTGTAGAGATCGGGCTGGTCGGTCACCCTTCCCACCCTAGCGACCGCACCGTCGCCCACGTTGGAGGGTGCGCACAAGCCAGGGCCGCAGAGGCTGTGGCATCCGACCAGCGCCGCCGTATGCCTCCGAGACGATCCGGACAAGTGGATGCCACGGCACCCGGCCGTTCCTTAGGGTGTGGACATGCCGATCCCCGCCGCCGGATACCCGCTCACCGCCGCCCACAGCCCCCGTGTCCAGGTGGTCGAGACCACCGACTCCACCAACGCCGACGTCGTCGCGGCGGTCGTCACTGACCCCGCCGGGTGGCCGCACCTCTCGCTGCTCGTCACCGACGACCAGCGCGCGGGCCGCGGACGCCTCGACCGCACGTGGACCGCCCCGGCCGGCACGGCGCTCGCCGTCTCGGTCGTCGTCGACGCCGCGATGATCCCGCCCGCCCAGCGCGGGTGGATCCCGCTCGCCGCGGGCGCCGCGATGACCCGCGCGGTGCGGAACCAGCTGATCGGCCACAGCGCGACGGCGGAGTTGAAGTGGCCGAACGACGTGCTCGTCGACGGCGGCAAGATCTGCGGCATCCTCGCCGAGGTCGTTCCCGGCGACGTCGACACCGTGGTGGTGGGGGCGGGGGTCAACACCCGCATGAGCCGCGCCGACCTGCCGGTGACCACGGCGACTTCGTTCGCCGCGATCGGTGTCGAGTGCGACGACGACCGTCTGCTCGCCGACTTCGTCGACGACTTCGGCAAGACCCTCGCCCGCCTGGCCCACGACGACGTGGAGCGCGTGCACCGCGAGATCGAGAAGCTCTGCGCCACCGTCGGCCGCGAGGTCTCGGTGTCGCTCCCCGACGGGTCGACGCTGCAGGGCACGGCCGCCCGGCTCGATGCCGACGGCCGCCTGGTGGTCGGGGTGGGCACGATCGAGACGGTCGTGTCGGCCGGAGACGTGGTCCACGTGCGCTGAGGCGCCGTACCTCGACCTCCGCGTGGCACCGGGCCCCGGCCCGCAACACGCCGCACAATGGAAGCGTGAGTCAGCCCTCGACCCCGCTCGGACGCCCGCGCATGCCGGCGCCGGGAGCGGCCGCGCCGGAGCTGCGCATCGCGCGACTGCGGTCGCACGCGCGGCGACTCTTCTGGTCGGCGCTCGTGCTGATCGGTGTGGCGGGGGCGACGGCCTACTTCTACGACAATCTGCCGGCACCGTACGAGAACTGGATGCTGCTGACGACGGCGGGCGTGCTCGTGCTGTTGCTCGTCGTGATCCCCTTCTCCTTCTGGCTGTCGCGCACGTGGACGATCACGACGAGGCGCGTGATCGAGCGCTCGGGGCCCTTCGGCGCAAACCGCCGGGAGATCTCGCACGTCCGCGGCTACGCGATCCAGCTGCGTCGTGGCATCCTGCAGCGGATGTGGGGTGCGGGAACGCTGACGCTGTCCAACGGCGTGGAGCCGGCGCTGCGACTGAAGAACGTCCCGAACGCGGTCCTCGTGCACGAGACACTCGTCGATCAGGTCGAGGTGAACCAGATCCTGGCCCACCGCGACTCGCAGACCTTCGGTTCGGGGTCCGTCGGCCCCTGATCTGTCGCCCGCAGCGCTCCCCGTCGTCGTTCTCGCCGTCCGTCCCGTCGCATCGGGACACAACGCAGGAGATGTGGGTTGCCCGGCCCCGGATGACGGCTCTTCGGGCGCGACGCTCGCGTCCATCTCCTGCGTTGTGCCCGCCGTGCTGCGCGAGTCGCCCGGTCTCCCGACCCGATCGCCGACGACACAACGCAGGAAAACAGTCGTGCGGGGGCCTGTGGTCGACCCGCCCGCCGCGGAGGCGGCGGGAACTCCTGCGTTGTGTCGGGGAGCGGCCGGGTCGCGCCCCCGCGGCCGTGCCGACAGAATGGATGCCGACGGAAGGAGCGGCATGGCGCTGCGAGTCGGAGTGGTCGGTGGCGGACAGCTGGCGCGGATGATGATCGCGCCCGCCGTCGAGTTGGGCATCGAGATCCGCGTCCTCGCGGAAGACGAGGGCATGTCGGCGGCACTCGCCGCCACCGCCGTCGGCGACTACCGCGACGCCGACACCGTGCTGGCCTTCGCCCGCGACGTCGACGTGATCACCTTCGACCACGAGCACGTGCCGCAGGACGTGCTGGCCGCCCTCGTCGACGCCGGTGTCGCCGTGCATCCCGGCCCCGCCCCCCTCGGCGTCGCTCAGGACAAGCTCGTCATGCGTGCGCGGATGGCCGAGCTCGGCCTCCCGCAGCCCGACTGGGCGGCCGTGACCGCCGCCGCCGAGCTGCAGGACTTCCTCGATGCCCACGGCGGTCGTGCCGTGGTCAAGACCCCGCGCGGCGGATACGACGGCAAGGGCGTGCGCGTCGTATCGGCGGCGACCGAGGCGGACGACTGGTTCGCCGCCCTCGCCGAAGACGCCCGCGGCGGGTCGCTGCTCGTGGAGGAGCTGGTCGACTTCACGCGCGAGCTCGCGCAGCAGGTCGCGCGTCGCCCGTCGGGAGAGGTGCGGGCCTACCCGATCGTCGAGACCGTGCAGCGCGGCGGTGTGTGCGCCGAGGTCATCGCCCCGGCTCCTCGCGCCGACGAGCGCGTACAGCGCGTCGCCGCCGAGATCGGGGTGGCCGTCGCCGAGGGGCTCAGTGTGACCGGCATGCTCGCAGTGGAGCTGTTCGAGACGACCGACCAGCGCATCCTCATCAACGAGCTCGCCATGCGCCCGCACAACAGCGGCCACTGGACGCAGGACGGCGCCGTCACCAGCCAGTTCGAGCAGCACCTGCGCGCCGTACTCGATCTGCCGCTCGGAGCGACGGATGCCATCGCGCCCTGGTCGGTCATGATCAACGTGCTGGGCGGTCCCGCCCAGGGCGGTCTCGAGGAGCGGTTCGCCGCGGCGATGGCCGCTCATCCGTCGGCGAAGATCCACACCTACGGCAAGGCCCCGCGTCCCGGACGCAAGGTCGGACACGTCAACGTCGTCGGCGACGATCTCGAAGAGGCCGTCTACGACGCACGGGGTGCGGCGTCGTTCTTCGACTGATCGTGTCGCGTGCCGTTCCGCGATCTTCCAGCGAGCGCGCCTAGCCTGGACCGGTGACCCGGCCGCTGCATTCTTCCGAGACGCCCGTGGTCGGCGTCGTCATGGGCTCCGACTCCGATTGGCGCGTGATGAGCGACGCCTCCCAGGTGCTGACGGAGTTCGGCATCCCGCACGAGGTCGAGGTGGTCTCCGCACACCGCACCCCCGACAAGCTCGTCCGGTACGGCCGAGAGGCACGCGCGCGGGGTCTTCGCGCGATCATCGCCGGCGCCGGCGGTGCCGCGCACCTGCCGGGCATGCTGGCATCCGTCACCGCCCTCCCGGTCATCGGTGTGCCCGTCCAGCTGGCGACACTCGACGGTCTGGACTCGCTGTTGAGCATCGTGCAGATGCCCGCCGGCATTCCGGTCGCCACCGTCTCGATCAACGGCGCGAAGAACGCGGGGCTCCTCGCCGCTCGCATCCTGGGCAGCGCAGACGCGGCTCTCGCCGACTCCGTCGAGGCCTACGCAAGAGACCTCGAGGCGCAGGTCGAGGAGAAGAACCGCCGCCTCAAGGACTCCCTGTGACGCTCACCGCCGCTCGGCCCGGTGCGCCGGCCCGAGCCATCGAGTCGAGGCCGCTGCGCAACCCCGACGCCACCTCGCCCGAGGTCATGACGCGTCGCGGCTGGTGGCTGGTGGTCCTCAACTTCCTGATCCCCGGATCGGCGCAAGTGCTCGCCGGCGGTCGACGGCTCGGACGCATCGGCCTGGGAGCGACGCTGGCGATGTGGACCCTCCTCGCGCTCGGCGCCCTGGGGGCGCTGCTGTGGCCGACGGGCCTGTTCACGGTGGTGACCGGGTCGTTCTTCCCCGACTTCCTCTCGGCGCTCCGGCCGGTCCCGTTGACGCTCGTGCAGATCGCGCTGTTGGCCTACATCGTGTTGTGGATCGTGCTCAGCATCGACACGCTTCGGCTCGTGCGCCTGGTGCGCGTCGGGCCGCTGTCACGGGTCGCCATGGCGATCGTGGCCGTGGGTCTGCTGGTGCTCTCCGGCTCCGGGGCCGCCTATGCCGCGCAGATCGCGGGGAGCACGCGCGACGCCCTGTCGTCGCTCTTCACCCAGTCGGGGCCGATCGTGCCGCCGTCCGACGGGTACTACAACATCCTCCTCCTCGGCGCCGACTCCGGTGAGGGACGCGATTCGATGCGCTTCGACAGCATCTCGGTCGTGTCGGTCAACGCCGACACCGGCGCGACGACGATCACCGGCATCCCGCGCGACATGCCGCACTTCCCGTTCGCGGCAGGTCCCATGCAGGACACGTATCCCGACGGTCACCAGGGTTACGCCGATCCCACCTGCGGGTGGGGGAGCGGCGTCAACCAGCTCCGCACCGAGGTCGAGGTCTGCCAGGACGGCAACGCGCTCTACCCCGACGCCGAGGCGAACGGCTCCGAGCCGGGCATCGAGGCGACGAAGGATGCCGCGGAGGGCATCCTCGGCATCCAGATCCCGTACTACGTGCTCATCGACATGAAGGGCTTCGCCGACGTGATCGACGCCCTCGGCGGCGTGGACATCACGGTGCAGGAGCGTCTGCCCAAGGGCGGGCCCGCCTACGACGGGCAGCCCGTCGACGACTGGGCGTTCGGGTGGATCGAGCCCGGCGCGCAGAAGATGGACGGCGACACCGCCCAGTGGTACGCCCGTTCCCGGTACACCACCAGCGACTTCGACCGCATGCGCCGTCAGCGCGAGCTGCAGGAGGCCGTGCTCGCGCAGTTCACCCCCCAGGTCGTTCTGACACGGTTCCAGCAGGTCGCCGAGTCCACCACGAGCATCGTCCAGACCGACCTGCCGCAGGGGCTGATCGCGCCGACGCTGGTCGATCTCGCGCTGAAGGCGAAGGATCAACCCATCAACACCCTCGAGCTCACCCCCGAGGGCGGGGTCGACGAGTACGACCCGGACTACGCCCAGGTGCAGCAGATGGTGCGCGACGCGCTGCACCCGGCAACCGAGGAGCCGGCACCGTGACCGTGACCCTGCGCGTCGTGCTCGACCAGCTCGTGTCGCCGACCTCTCCCGATCTCGCCGAGGCATCGGCCTCGCTCACCGAGGCTCTCGTTGCCACCGCGCCGCGCGGGTGCGACGTCTCGGCGATCGTGCCCGCTCCGGGCATCCCCGACGACGCCGCCGTGGCCGGGCTCAGCTCCGAGACGCGGCTGGCCGTGCGCCGGCGCGAGCTCGCGACATCCTGGCAGCTCGGCGTCACCCCCGGCATCGGCAAGGGCCTGATCCACTCGCCGACAGCGCTCGCCCCGCTCGTGCGCCACGACCGCGTCAACGAGACGCATCAGATCGTGGTCACCCTGTGGGAGCTGCGGGCGTGGGAGACGCCCGAAGAGTTGCCGAAGGCTGAGATCCTCGCGTGCCGCGCCCTGCTCGCCCGCATCACCAAGCACGCCGACGCGGTCATCGTGCCCACCCACGCCATGGCCGAGCGTCTGGCGGAGCTGGCCAAGAGCAAGCTGTCGAAGAAGGTGCGCGTGATCGGGGGCGCTCCCGCCGCCGGCCTCCGTGTGCCCTCGGATGCCGTGGGACGCCTGCGCGCCCTCGACCTGCCGTCGTCGTTCCTCGCCCTCGCCGGCGGGTCGGCGCCGTCCGACGCGCTCGCCGCCGCCTTCGCGGCGGTCGTCGACGCGGGGTGGGACGGCGACGTCGTGGTGCTCGACGTGCCTGAGGGGGAGGAACCCGCCGTCGCCGACATCGCTGCCGCCGCGGGCCTCGCCGAGACGCGCGTGCACAGCCGCGGCTCCCTCGACCGGTGGGATCGAGCCGCCGTGCTCTCACACGCCGCCGCTTTCATCGCGGCGTGCGGCCGCACCGACTGGCCGTGGCGCGCGGTCGACGCTCTGGCCGTGGGTGTGCCGATCGTCGCGGTCGACACCGCGGTGCACCACGAGGTGCTCGCCGACGCCGCCGCTTACGCCGAGCCCGCCGAACTCGGCGCGGCGCTCTCGCGCGCTCTGGGTGAGGACGCCGAGCGGCTGCGCGTGCTGGCCGGAGACCGGGCGAAGGGCTTCGCGTGGAATGCGGCCGCCGAGCGCGTGTGGGCGTTGCACGCGGAGCTGTGACGGCTGCCGCGGCGGGTCAGGACCATCACACGGAGCTGAGGCTCGATCGCCTTCCGACGGCGCAACGACCTCTCACAACGGGCGCGGCTTTGTCAGCCGCGCATGAGTTCGACCGCGCGAACGCTGTCGCCGTCGAAGGCCACGTTCCCGTCGCGCAACAGGATTCCCCGCCCGCACAGACGCGACACCATGTCGAGGTCGTGGCTCACGACGACGAGGGTCTTGCCGGCGTCGTGCAGCTGGCGGATTCGAGCCAGACACTTCTGCTGGAACGGCTCGTCGCCGACAGAAAGAATCTCATCGATCAACAACACGTCCACCTCGGTGTGAATGGCGACCGAGAATGCCAGACGGAGGAACATCCCTGAGGAGTAGTGCTTCACCTCGGTGTCAATGAACTTCTCGATCTCGCTGAATGCGACGATGTCGTCGAAGCGCTCCTCGGTCTCTTTTTTCGTCATACCGAGAATGGCCGCGTTGAGGAAGATGTTCTCTCGGCCCGACAGGTCGGGGTGAAAGCCCGCTCCCACCTCGATCAGTCCGGCTACGCGCCCCCGTGTGCGTACGGCTCCGCTGTCAGGGCTGAGGACGCCCGAGATGAGCTTGAGCATCGTAGATTTACCGGACCCGTTGAAGCCGAGTAGGGCGACGGCTTCGCCCCGCGCGATGGAGAATGACACACCGTCGAGCGCGTGGAAATCCGTGGTGAGAGGCTTGCGGCGGATGGCCGCGAGAAATGTCTCTTTGATGCTGTGAGTGTGACGGAGTTTGAAGTCTTTGTGGACGTCGTCTACCACGACACTCGGCTCCTTCGCGATGTGATCAGAGGTCCTGGGCAAAGCGCCCCTCCAGTCGGCGGAAGACGAGCTGTCCTACGAAAAGGAAGGACAGCGAGATCGCCACGGCGATCGCGGAGAATTCCAGTAGGCCTGGAAGCAGCTGACCGCCCTCGGGGTTCAGGGGATACCAGATGCCGTAGTGGAACAGTTCGACGGCGACCGTCAGCGGGTTCAGCCGGTAGAGCACGAAGAGCCAGTCAGGAACCTTTTCGGCCACCATCTCCCACTGGTACATTACCGGCGACGCCCAGACGGCGCACATCACGATGATCTCGACGAAACTCTGCGCGTCGCGGAAGGTGACATTGACTGCGCCGAACAAAAGGCCCAGGCCCGTCGCCAGCAGGGCGATGATGGCGAGGGCGAGGAGAAGAGCGCCGATCTGCAGCAGCGACGGGGCCCATCCGAAGAACACGGCGATGATGACGACGACGATGATCTGCGGCAGGGTATTGACGGCCGCGATGAGCATGCTCGACACGGGGAACATCTCACGCGGCAGGTAGATCTTCTTGATGAGCGCCGCGTTGTCGATGAGTGAGCGGGTGCCGTTCGAGAACGCTTCGTTGAAGAAGGTGATGATCGTGTTGCCAGCGAGGAGGTAGATGGGGAAGAACTCCACGCGGGCGTTCATGCCGAGGAAGACACCGATGGCGAGGAAGAAGACGACGAACTGAACGAGCGGCTTCACGTAGGACCACAGCCACCCAAGGACCGAACCGCGGTAACGGATCTGTACTTCCTTGCGGACGATGAGCGACAACAGATAGCGCCGGCGGAAGACATCCAGAAGACCGACGCTTCCACCCGGCTGCGTCAGGGCAGCGGGATCGGGTGACAGGCGGGGCATTGCCCTCCTTGAGGCAGTGGGTGGGAGCCGGCGCGGCGAGAGCCCGATCACGGGTACGCGGCGAGGCCGACATCGATCCTAACCGGTCGCCCCTCAGGGAGTCCCCCATGAAGATTGCTAGGATCACCGGGTAACCCTCCCGCACTCAGGAAGAGCTCTCCTCGCCGTGAAACTTGAAAGCGTCTTGGGCCAGAACGCCCTGTTCACGTTGACGGATGACTCTCATATTCCCCCCGGGCTGACGGAGCGCGAGAGACGACTCCTCGTGGGTGCTCTGAATTTTCATGCGCTCACCGCTCCCGGGCGCGAGCTCGAAGCCCACCTCTATGACGGCACGTGGGAGCTCGAACCACGCACCACCGATGATGCGACCTTCGACGGGTTGTCGCGCATCTTCCGTCGACGTAACTACAGTCTGCGGTTCCGCAGCACGGTTCCCGAGGAGGACCGCCGGCACATCGCCGCCGAGGCCGACGCGGACGCCCTCATCGACCTGCCGCAGCGTCACCTCTACGTGTCGAGCGACGCTGTGCTCGATTACGACCCCCCTCGTCATCTAGCCCGCGACCCGTTGCGTCGAGTCCTCCGTGCCGTGCGCGCACGCACGCCCCTGTTGTACGACGAGTTGCGCGACCTCGAACTGTTGCGCCATCGCCGCAGTTACACGCGCAGGGCGGAACGTCGTCGTTACGACGAAGAATTCACGGCCTCGGGCGCGCACCAGAAGAGCGAGATCGTGCCCGTGGGACCGGCAGTCGACGGAGCCATCCCGGCCGTGCTCATCGGCATTCACTGGTTCGAGCTGGGTGGCGCGGAGCGGTGGGCTTTTGAGACCATCCGGCTCGTTCGTGAAGCTGGATTCCTCCCCATCGTCATGAGCAATCGCGACTCTCATCAGCCGTGGATCACGCGTGCCGAGGCCGACGGGGCGCTCATTATCCCCTTCTCCGAGCACATCTCCCGCTCCCAGACGCCCGGCGTCGAGCAGTTGCTCCGCGCTCTGTTCCGCAACTTCGACGTCCGAGGCGTGGTGGTGCACCACAACCAATGGCTGTACGACCGTCTTCACTGGATCCGCCGGTCGCGTCCCGAAATCCCGATCGTCGACTCCACCCACGTGATCGAGTACCGCGGAGGCGGTTTCCCGATCTCCAGCGTCATGGTCGAAGACGTGATCACCACGCATCACGTCATCTCGCCCTCGTTGAAAGATTGGATGACGAAGGTGCAGCGCGTCGCCGCGTCGAAGGTCGTCATGGCTCCACTGGGCGGGCTCACGGTCGTGCCGCGTGATTCGGCCTTTCGCCCGCTCACGTCTGACCGCAGATTCACCGTGACCTTCGTGGGCCGCACAGCCCGCCAGAAAGCACCGGAAGTGTTCGTCGAGATGGTCAACCGTCTCGGCGCAGACGGCAACGCAATGCGATTCATCCTCCACGGAGACGGCGATATGTCTACCTGGATCGACGACATCATCCGCAACGAGGGACTCGTCGAACGCATCGAGCGTCGAAGCTCGCGTGTGCCGGTCGACGACACCTTGGCCGAGACTGACCTACTCGTCGTGACCTCGCACAATGAAGGTCTAACCCTCACGACGCTGGAGGCGATCTCACATGGCGTTCCGGTCATCTCGACCGATGTGGGTGCACAGTCCGACATCATCCCCTCGCGGGGGCTCGTTCCGCGGAACGTCCACCTCGCGGTCGCGGGACTAGCCGACAAGGTGAGGTGGCTCGCCAGCGATGAAACTGCTCGTGAGCATCTATGGCGCGACGAGCGAGAAGCAGAGCGGCGGCTCCTTGCCGCACAGACAGCGAGCAGCTGGTTCGCACAGGAGGTGGGCTCATGGTGACGGTCGCCGCAGTCGTGGTCACGTTCAATAGGCTCGAGAAACTGAAGACCGTTCTGCAGTCTCTCGAGGCGCAGACGTACCCGCTCCAGAAGATCTTCGTCATCGACAATGCGTCGACAGACGGCACCGCGGCTTACCTCCTCGAGCGCGAGTGGCAGGTTCCGTTCGAAGTCGTGTCCATGACGAAAAATTCGGGCGGCGCCGGAGGGTTCGCGGAGGGGATGCTCCGCGGATACGCGTCGGGTGCGGATCATGTGTGGATCATGGACGACGACTGCTACCCCCAGCCGGACGCGCTCGGTGCGCTTGTGCGCGGCTTCGAAGCGTCAGTCTCCGAGCTTGGCGGCGACGTACCGTTCGCATGCTCCGTCGTGGAGTTCGTAGATGGCAGCATTTGCGAGATGAACAACCCGGTACCCACGTGGGATTGGGGACGGTTGCTTGTCAAGGGGCAGGACAACGTGATGGTCACCGCCTGCTCGTTCGTCAGCGTGCTCATCCCCCGCTGGGCCATTGCCGAGTACGGCCTGCCGTATCGCGACTACTTCATCTGGTTCGATGACCGCGAGTACACCCTCCGTCTGACACGCCGCTGCCCTGGCGTGCAGGTGATGGACAGCGTCGTCGTCCACGACATGGGGGAGAATCGTGGCGTCAATTTCGGCATGGTCGATGCGAAGAGCATCTGGAAGTTCGCCTACGGCGTTCGCAACGAGGCGTCCTACCAGCTTCACCACAAGGGACTGCTGTATTTCCTTGAGTTCGGAGCCCGCCTCTTCGTGAGCCTGCACCGCGGCCGGGTTGCACTTCCGCTCCGAGCAAAGCTGATGGGGCGTCTGTTCGCGGGGATCGGCTTTAACCCCAAGATCGAGTTCCCCGAGCCGCGCCGGGAGGGTGCCGAGGTCTGACGACACTCTGCCGGCGAACCGGTTTCAGACCGGAGGGGGTGAACTCGCCACCCGGTCTGAAACCGGTTCACGACTGCAGATAGGACCGAAGTGCGACTGCTCCGTCGACGGGTGTGAACCCGGTGGCCCGGATCTTGCGCAGATCCAGGCCACTGTTCTCAGGACGCGGGGAGATGACCCGGCTCGTGTCGCGGAAGTATTCAGCGGTGGATGTGTCGCGGACGAGCGACGGGTCGGCACCCACCGTCTCGAAAACGACGCGCGCGACGTCAGCCCAGGTCATAACCGCACCCTCGCAGGAGAGGTTGTACGTGCCGAACGGAGCCCGCACCTCGAGGAGATGCGAGATCGCCGCGGCAATATCGTGCGCGAAGGTGAGGCGACCGCGCTGGTCATCGACCACGCGCGGGGCGACCCCGCGTCCGGCCAGTTCCGCCATCGTCCTGACGAAGTTACGGCCGCTACCGACGACCCAGCTCGCGCGCACGATGTAATGACGCGGCGCCGTTGCGGCAGCGATATCGCCCGCCGCCTTGGACTGCCCGTAGACGCCCAGCGGGCTGAATGTCGCGTCTTCGGCGTAGAGGCCGGGGGCGGTGCCGTCGAAAACGTAGTCGCTGGAAATGTGGACGAGGATAATGCCGTTCTGCGCAGCTATCGCGGCGAGACGAGCGACGCCCGTTGCATTCGCGTCCCACGCCAGCGCGCGTCCTTCCGTCGTTTCGGCGTCGTCGACGGCGGTGTAAGCCGCTGCGTTCACGATCACTGAGTATTCGCGCCAAGGGCGTGCCGTAGCCAGGCCCGGATCGGCGAGGTCGATGTCTTGTCGCGTCGCATACTCGATGGTCGGGCCGTCGCCCCACTCCGCGTGTAGCGCCTGACCGACCTGGCCGTTCGCGCCCAGCACGAGGGTGCGCCGAGGGGGCATCGGCGTGACATCTGCAAGCCGCGGATGATTCAGATCTTTCGCGCTGATCTCCGCCTCAGATAGGGCGATGGGCCAGTCGATCGCCGCTGTTTCATCCGCCAGGTTCAGAAAGGTGTAGGCGGCCTCCGGCGACCAGTGGTCAGTGACGAGGTAGGTATAGGCGGTGTCGGGGTCGAGGGTCTGGTAGGAGTTGCCGACCCCCCGTGGGACGAAGACCGCACGGGCCGCGTCGATGACCGTTGTGAAGGTCGCGCCGAACGTCGGCCCTTCTCTCAGATCGACCCAGGCGGCGAAGACCCGGCCCGTCGCGACCGAGACGAACTTATCCCACGGCTCAGCGTGGATGCCGCGAGTGGTGCCGACCGCGTCGTTGAAGGAGATGTTGTTCTGGACGGGACGGAAGTCGTCGACCCCGAGGGCCGTCATCTTGGCGCGCTGCCAGTTCTCTTTGAACCAACCGCGAGCATCGCCGTGGACGGGAAGGTCCACTACGACGAGGCCTGGGATGCCCGTACGTGAGACCTGCAACTCTGTTGCGAACTCGACCACGGTGTCACTGGCCCCGGGCGGCGTAGAACGCCTCGACGCCGTCCTTGTCAGCGGCCCACCAGGCTTCATTGTCGCGGTACCACTGAATGGTCTCGCGCAAGCCGGACTCGAAGTCACCGTACCGCGGCATCCACCCCAGCTCGGTGCGCAGCTTTGAGCTGTCGATCGCGTAGCGAAGGTCGTGGCCCGCTCGATCGGTGACGTGGTCGTAGGCGTCAGCGGCCTCTCCCATCAGAGACAGGATGAGCTCGACGACGTCCTTGTTGTTCTTCTCGCCGTCGGCGCCGATGAGGTAAGTCTCACCGGCACGACCCGACTCCAGGATTCGCAGGACTGCGCTGGAGTGGTCGTCGGCATGGATCCAGTCGCGAACGTTCTGGCCCGCCCCGTAAAGCTTGGGACGGATGCCGCGGATGACGTTCGTTATCTGGCGCGGGATGAACTTCTCCACGTGCTGGTACGGACCGTAGTTGTTGGAGCAGTTTGAAAGGGTGGCCTCGAGCCCGAATGAACGCACCCACGCGCGCACGAGGAGGTCGGACCCGGCCTTCGTCGACGAGTACGGCGACGAGGGGTTGTACGGTGTCAACTCGGTGAACCGCTCCGGGTCATCGAGCTCGAGGTCACCGTAGACCTCATCGGTCGAGATGTGATGGAACCGCACCTTCCGGCGCCGCGCCGCCTCTATGAGCGTGTACGTGCCGATGATGTTCGTGTGGAGGAAGGGCGAAGGGTCGTGGAGGCTGTTGTCGTTGTGCGACTCGGCGGCGTAGTGCACCACTGCATCCGCTTCGGAGAGAACGCCGTCGACGACGTCCGGATCGGCGATGTCGCCTTCGACGAGGGTGACGCGATCACTCGGGAGGTCTGCGAGAGAAGCACGGTTTCCTGCGTAGGTGAGCTTGTCGAGCACAACGACCGTGTGGTCGGTGTGCTCGACCAAGTAGTGCACGAAGTTGGAGCCGATGAAACCGGCGCCTCCGGTGACGACGATGCGAGACATCAGCGACCCCTTCCTAGGATCTCCAGCAGATAGGACCCGTAGCCCGACTTCGTGAGCTTCTCGGCTCGCGCTCGCAGCTCTTCGTCGTTCAGGAAACCCTGACGCCATGCGACCTCTTCGGGCACTCCGATGCGGAGGCCCGTGCGACGCTCGATGGTGCGCACGTAGTCGGCGGCATCGGTCATCTGATCAAACGTCCCGGTGTCGAGCCACGCAGTCCCGCGGGGGAGCACCTCAACCTGGAGCGTTCCGCGCGACAAGTACTCCTTGTTGACGTCGGTGATCTCGTACTCACCGCGAGGCGAGGGAGCGAGGTTCCGCGCGATCTCCACCACGTCGTTGTCGTAGAAGTACAGACCCGGAACCGCGTAGTTGCTCTTCGGGGCTGCAGGCTTCTCTTCTAGCGAAATGGCGCGACCGTCACGATCGAACTCCACGACCCCATAGGCGGAGGGTTCGGCCACCCAATAGGCGAAGACCGCGCCACCGTCCACATCGGCGTAGCGCTTGAGCTGCGTACCGAGGCCGGGCCCATAGAGCAGGTTGTCGCCCAAGACGAGGGCGACCTTGTCGTCGCCGATGAAGTCCGCGCCCAGGGTGAAAGCCTGCGCTAGCCCGTCGGGTGACGGCTGCTGCGCGAACGTGAGCGAGACGCCGAATTGCGATCCGTCGCCGAGCAGCCGTTCGAAGAACGGCGCATCGTGAGGGGTGGTGATGATGAGGATGTCCCGGATGCCAGCGAGCATGAGCGTGGACAATGGGTAGTACACCATCGGCTTGTCGTATACCGGTATGAGCTGTTTGGAAACGCCGAGAGTAATCGGGTGCAGACGCGTCCCGGATCCACCGGCCAAAATGATGCCCTTCACGTCACCATTGTGTCAGGGATGTTCTCCTGTGCCGAACCGCCCGGGCGGCGATCGCACGCATCCGGAAGCGGGTGAAGCTCGCAGACGCTCGCATCGCTGGTCAACGGCGACGGCTTCCGGCACACTGGTGGCCTCATGCATATCCACCGCGGGTTCACGAAAGCGTCCGTGCGGGCCGTCTCACTCGGTCTCACCCTTGTCACGCTCATTGCCACTGCGCTCGTCGTGCCTCCGCCGCAGACCGCCTCTGCCGCTGTGGGCAACACCATGCTGTCGGCCGACCTCTCGTTCTTCCGACCCGGAAACATCATCTCCAACGAAGTCTTCTTCGACAGTGCGACGATAACGACGCAGCAGGTCGACACATTCTTCAGGTCCAAGGTCGGATCGTGTCAGGACGGGTCGACGTGCCTCAAGGACTTCCGCCAAAGCACAACGGATCGCGCCGCCGATGACTACTGTTCCGCTTATCGCGGCGCCGTCAACGAAAGCGCGTCAGAGATCGTGACGAAGGTGGCAGGCTCGTGCGCGATCAACCCGCAGGTGCTGATCGTGATGCTCCAGAAGGAGCAGGGCCTGGTCACCGACCGGGCGCCCGGAACGAGTCAGTTCCTGAAGGCGATGGGGCAGGGATGCCCCGACACCGCAGCCTGCGATAGCAAGTATCTGGGCTTCTTCAACCAGGTGTACGGCGCTGCCCGCCAGATGCAGATCTATTCGGAGAACCGCTACTTCACCTACTATCAGCCCGGCAAGACCTGGAACGTCCGGTACGACACCGAGGTGTCGTGCGGCACCAGCCCCGTCTACATCGAGAACCAGGCGACGGCGAATCTGTACTACTACACCCCGTATCAGCCGAACGCCGCGTCGTTGCGCGCCGGATACGGTGAGGGCGACGGGTGCTCGAGCTACGGCAATCGGAATTTCTACAATTACTTCACGGACTGGTTCGGCAGCACGCAGGTAGCCCGCCTCACAATGGTGAAGCTCGCGACGGATGCCACCGTCTGGATGATCAACAATGGGCGCCGATGGCATGTCGCGAACGGTGAGGACTACGGCGAGTTGGCGCGCATCTTCGGCGCGGCGTCGATCGTGCCGGGCTCTTACATCACCGCTGCTCAGTACTCCGGCGACACCGGAGCGATCCTGCGGGACGCCATCAGCGGGGAGATCTCGCTTCTGCAGGAGGGACAACGTCACCGTCTTGTCAGCTGCGAGACGGTGGCCGACATGGGGGGCTCGTGCGCTGCGCCCGTCGACGTGGCACCCGCTCTCATCAATCGCGCCCCAGCTGGCCCGGCGGTCGGCGACTTCTTCCGTGTACGCGGTGGAGACGCCTGGGGCCGTTTCGAAGGCGGGCGCGAGGTGACGCCGCTGTACAACGTGGCGGCTGCTCGAGCGATGGTCGGGGACGTACGCAGCACTCCCTACGCCCCCTACTTGAACAGCGATGTCTACGCCGCTTCACCCAAGAGGTCGCTGCGATTCGCCCCCGCCCAACTCGTGCGTTCCTCCGACAACCCGCAGGTGTACCTGACCTTGGACTTCGACAAGATCGTCCGGGTTCCAAGCTGGGACAGTGTCGCCGATTACAACCGCGGTCCTGGCGATCTCGCCGTGGTGCCGGCATCCGGTCTATCCGGGTACACGGCGGTCGGGACGGTCTCGCCGCTCCTCGCCTGCGCTCAGACGACCTACCTGCCGTCCGAGGGCTGGTTGACCCGCATCTCCGATCCGTCGCGCACGGGGGTGACCCCGATGACCGGCTCGAACGACACGTGCGCTCAATTCTCCGTCCGCCCTGGTGCGATCGTGGGAGATGTGGCAGTGAAAACCGCCGACGACGCCGAAGTGGCCGTCATGGAGGGTGGGGCGCTGCGACCTGCGCTCACGTGGTCGGCTTTGCTGGCGCATAACGGGGGCGCAGCCCCTACGGTCACCACGCTGGCTGGCGGCATTCGCAAGTCGCTGCCGGCGGGTGCGCCGATCGTAACCGGCTTGGTCGTGAAGTCCACCTCGTCGCCGGAGCTGTTCTGGGGCGGCGACAAACTTCGATCATGGATCCCGACCGTCGGACTCGCCCAAGACCTCGGCATCGTCCTGGACTACCGCACTCTCCCCGACGCTCAGGCGGCGTCCCTGTCGAAGGGCGCACCCATGACCTCGTGGATCCGCTGCGCGGACATGCTGTACTTCGGCGCGGAGAAACGTTTGTGGCCGGTCTCCGCCGACGCCGCACGAGGTTTCGTCCCGACTGACCTCGAGGCGGGTGCGTGTGGTGCGTTGGGTCGTGAGTCGACGCCCGCGCTCGGCCTGGTCGCTATGAAGGTCGCGGGAACCCCGGACGTGTTCATCGCCCGCGACGGCGCCCTTCGGCGCGTCACATCATGGAGTGCCCTCGTCGCGCTCAACGGCGGCACGGCACCGCGCGTCTTCACGATCTCGCGCGAGGCTGCAGCGGCGATGCCCAGCGGTGCCCCGATATCCGGTTAGCGTGCCACTCCGACGCGTTACTGGCCGCGCACGCGCCACAGGGTAAGGGTGCCGTCCGCCGACGTTCCGGCACTGATGGTCTCGCCGGGAGCCAATTGATAGGACCGAGCGCCGACGCGCTCGAGGCGGTCGAGGTACCGCCCCTCCCAGTCGGACGTGCAGTTCGAGTCCGTCAGTACCCACTCCGTGTCGCTGCGGCGCATCGCGTCGAAGTCCAGCTGGTCAGCGTCCCTTGCCGCGACGATGTCGTCGATCGCATCGCGGTGGTCTGGCCACGCCATTCCGAGGTGGTAGTTGGCGATGGGAGCGCCAGAGTTAGCCTTGACCGTGCGATTGTCAATACACCGCTCAGTCGTCACCAGCCCGGTCGAGGGGTCGCTCGAGCCCATCCGAGCAAGGTCGGACGCCGCGTTCTCGCGCTCGCTATAGGGGTTCCACGCCGCCTGCATCTCGTCGTCTCGAAGCGAATTGACCCAGTCGGGGAAGGCAGCGATCCACAGCACCGCGGTGACGGACAGCGCGGCCACGAGAGCGAGCGCCGTGGACCTGTCTTTTGAGTGATCGATGTCGACTATGTCGTCGTGGTGGGCTCGCTTATTAGCCCGTTGATCGCTCCGCGTCCACACGAGCCCGACGAGGCGTGCGAACCCGGCGACCACGGTGATACCGCCGAGAAGGATGGCTTCGATCCAGAATCGGTATGGCTCCGCGTTGGCCCCCCACAGGTCGTTGACGGCGAGCAGCGGCAGCACCACCAGCGCCGTGATCGCGATGACGGACGCGAAGCGATCGCGCGCGCGGAGCGCGACGACGAGAACGCCGAGCAGGCCAACGAGCACAACCGACGAACCGACTAGGGCCTGCCATGAGAAGACGCCGAGGAGATGATTCGAAGCGACACGGTAGGTCAGGAAGGGGTCTTTGTCGAGCGCGCCGAGCATGGTGTAAAGCACCTGGGGTAGAGCAGCTCCGACCGCGACCACGCCTGCCAGGGCGACGAGTCCGCGGGTGCGCACGATGGCGACAACGAGGCCGGGCAGTGCGGGGATCATGCCGAACACCAGGGTCGGCAGCTGGCCGACGCGGTCGGCGACGATCGGTCCGAGCGCGAAGACCGCGACGACCAGGACGACGGAGGCGATCAGCACGAGCATCTTCCGCCGCGCGGCGAAGATCCCCGCAATCGCTGCGGCGAAGACCCCGACGTAGGTGAAGGCGAGGAAGGAATACGTCTGGAAGCTCGACAAGGCGCCGATCAATGCGGCCGCGACCAGCGTCACCACAATGCGCGCGCGGGGGGCCCCCTGCGGACGCCACACCCAGAGAAGCCCAGAAACGGCGATGATGCCGACGCAGAGTCCTGCCGTCTCTGCATTGTTGGAGAACAGGACACCGTACGGACCCCACATCACTGCGTGGCCGTCCAACAGTGTGTACCACGCGCCGTCGCGACCCGCGATCGCGTACGCGAACGTCCCGGTGAAGAAAGGAAGACCACCGGCGAATGCGAGCCACCAGCGGCGGGAGAAGGCGGCGACGACGAGGGCGACGGCGAGGACGGCGAGGAACTGAAGAGCGAAGGAGGTCAGATTCCAGGACACGATGGTGGGAAGGCCAGTGATCCGAGCCAAGAAGCCCACCGCGCTGTAGTAGAAGCGTGGGTAGTAACTGATCCCCGTCATTGTGACAGGCTCGCTGTTGTCGAAGTGACCGTGGGCGACGTCAGCAGCGATGGCCAGGTAACCGAGTTGGTCGTGCCAGAACTCGGTACGAAGGTGCTGAAGGGGGTTCCGACCCGCCAGGACCTGCCCGATCTGCTGCAGAACGACGGCGGCGAGGGCGGTTACTGTGGCGGCGATGAGCGCGAGCCAGTGTGTCGATCTGCGAGGGAGCGGCATTCGGATGAGTCTAGGAGCATTTCCTGAGCGATCTTCGGCAGCGGGTACCCTCGAACGGTGCAGAGCCAACCGTCGCCCGTGATCGACTCGCCCGTCGATCAGCCCCCCCAACCGCGACACGCATCCCGGCCGGGCCTGTGGCTCATCGCGAGCATCGTTTCGGTGGTGGCGATGATGACCCTCCGTTTGATTCAGGAGCCGCGCTTCCTCTTCTGGGATGACACGCAGCTCGGGGCCTTCGGGCAGTGGTACGGCCTCGGCTCGTATCTCTTGAGGGGCGAGCTCCCTCTGCTGTCGCCGGGATCGTGGCAGGGAGGCAACTACCTCGCCGAAGGCCAATGGGGCGTGTGGAACCCTCTGACGTGGGTGATCGCACTGGGGATGCACGCGACGGACGGCGCGACCGCGGCGGTCACCGCGGTCAAGATCGCCTTCCTCATCGGACTATGCGTCGGCGCCTTCCTCCTGGCACGGGCATACGGCGCGGCGGCCCACTGGGCCGCGTTGTCCGGCTTCACTGCCACCGCTGGTGGCCAGACGATCTTCATGGATGCGCCGTCCTGGGTGACCGGGTTGCAGACGGTGACGCTTTTCGCCTTCCTTTGGTGGGCTCTCAAGCGCCATCTGGACGACGGGATGAGCGTCATCCCGTACTTCGTGTTCGCGTACCTGCTTGTCACCATCGGTTACGTGTTCGCGGTTCTGGAGATCGCGACTGTGCTTCTCGCCTTCCTTGCGTTCGCGCTGGTCGCCCGCGACGGTAAGCGAGCCTTCCGCATCGTGGTGCTGGGGTCGTTCCCGGCACTCCTTGCCGTCTTCGTCTACCTCCCCGGAATCCTGACAGCGCCGGTCACGCAGCGCGGCGGGGCCGACATTCTCAATGACCAGTTCCTCAACATGGATCTCGGTGATCTCGTAACATCGCCCATCGCGACCGCCGTCAGCTCGGTGCGCGGGTATTGGGGTGATCTCCTGCCCGTGCCGCTCGCGTACGTCACCTGGCTTCTTCCCCTCCTCCTCCTCGTGAACAGAGGATGGCGTCGTTCGCTGGTGACTCTCCGCGTGCCCCTCGCGGTGCTGTTGGTCACAGTCGCGCTCGTCGTCGGCCCGAGTGTCATCGGTCCGTTGCGGTACCCGGCGCGGATGATGCCCTACGCCGTTCTGGCTCTGGCGGTATGCGTCGCGGTCATCTTCTCCCGCGGCTGGCCGCAGGTGGTGTCGACGCGACGGGTGGTGGCGGCCGCAGCGACGACAGCTCTGTCGGCATGGCTGTCGTGGGCGGCCCAGCCGGGCTCATGGCCGATCGTCGCGGTAAGCGCCATCGTGCAAGTCGTGATGATCGCCGCCCTGTTATGGCCACGAGTGGGTGCCCGCGGGGCACGTGTCGCCGCGTCATGGTTGCTTGTCGCTTCGCTCGTCGTCCTCGTACCTCAGATTGCGCGCTATCCGTCGAGCCCGCTCGGAAACTTCAACGTTCCTTCGTCGGTTTCTGCAATGAAGCAGGTCACGACGGAGATGTCCGATGGCATCTTCGTCGTCGGTGACGTCTACTCGCTTCAGCGCGATCCTCGTGCATACCAGGAGTCCCTCATCGCCAACCTCTGGTACGCCACTGGCCGCGACGTGGCCTCGGTGTACACCGTCTTGCCCTTCACGCGCTATGCCCAGGAGCTCTGTGTCGATCTGCGAGGGTGGACCTGCCCTCAAGCGGCGGAGACGCTGTTCGACGCCAACGGCGAGGGCGCCACGATCGCTGATGACATGGCCCTGAACACCGTCATCGTCATCAAGGGCCCCGACCTGACGGAGGTGACCGTCCCGGCAGGCTGGCGAGTCGACGAAGGTGAATTCACCTGGACGCTGCACCGAGTCAACCCCGTGGAACGAGCCGGAGGGGTTGCGCGCACAGACGCCGGCGTGTCGGTGTCGTCAGTGACATGGGATGCCACGGGCGCCACGTTCCGCATCGATTCCGCCCCTGCGGACGGAGGCGATGTCGTGTTCAGTCGTCTCGCGTGGCCCGGGTACACGGTGTCGGGAGCCGAACTAACGGACCCTGCTCGAGGCTTCCTGCTCACTGCACGTGTCGACCAGGCTGACGTGGGCGAATTGGTCACAGTTCGCTTCCGGCCGCCCGGATGGTCGATCGAATTGACCGCCGTCGGCCTGGCCGTCGCCTTGGCCGCGGCCTACGTGGGGTGGAGCGTGGTGGATCGCCGCCGAAGGACTAGCGCCCGTTGACCATATGCGCGTGCATCTGCGCCTGGTAGATGATGCCGAGTCCCTCAGGGAGGGTGGTCGACACCAGGGCATCGAGGTCCGTCCAGACCGTTGACCGCACGCGCAAGTCGAGTGACTGGCCGCGTGCGTCGCCCTGCCCGAGGATGAGTGCCGCCGGACGCCGTCGAAGGCGCGCGATCTCCCCGAGCAGCGCGCCGATAGAGAGCGCCCGCATCGATCCGACGATCTTCGTGACAACAGTTCCGGGGTGCTCTTGGCGCACCCGCAACATCGCAGCGGAGATCACTTTGCCGCAGTCGTCGACGTAGATGTAGTCGCGAAGCGTGTCGAGCGACACGTATACCGAGATGGGCCGTCCGGTCACGTACCCTCCGACGATCGCGGAGATGAGACCCTGGCCCTTGGCCATGTCTTGACCCGGACCGTAGAGGTTCGTCACCCGGGCGATGAAAGCTCGGCGACCGGTCCGCGCGACGGAGGAAACGAGGGCCGCCTCCATACGAAGCTTCGCCTCACCATAAGCGGAGATAGGTGCCGTAGGGGTGTGCTCGGTGAAGGGCGGTGACGGGTTACCCGCGTACGCACCGCCCACACTCGAACCGAGGAAGAACGCGCCGCGTCCATCGCGGGGGAGGCGTCGCTCGGTGAGAGCGAGGAACTGCTCGAACACCTCGGCCTCGCGCATCATGACGTCGCGCGGGGTGGAGGTCACGCCGCGGCCCGCGCTCCAATAGATCTCCCAGTCCAGACCGGCCGCGACGGATATGAATGACTCGAGACCCGCTGTGAGACTCGCGAGAGTGGCTTCGGGCGTGGACCAATCGATAGGCGCCGAGAATGGAGCATCCGGTCGACTGCGCTCGATGGCCGAGCCCAGCAGGCCCCGACCGACAATCCACCTAATGGGAGTCGGCACGCTGCTGACCGAGAGGGCCGACATTCGGATCGCGCACGATGAGATAGGAGGGTTTCCCCATAGCCATATTCACCGCGACTCCGAGGTACTCAGCGATCGTGCCGAGAGCGACGAGGATCAGGCCCGTCCCCAGCGCGGTGAGGACCATTTGAGAGGTCCAGCCCTCGGGGATGTCGCCGCTGGTGAATCGCATGATTACCAGGTACAGGGCGAACACCACGCCGGCGACCGCGAAAAGGACGCCTGCACCCGTGACGAGTCGCAGTCCGCGCGTGCCCGAGGTCAAGATCATCCGCCAGAAATGAGCCATGAGGCGCCGGTAGGAGTATCCGGAACGCCGATCGCCCTCCTCGCGCAGAAGCACCGGCGACGTCACGATCCTGGCGGCCACCCATGACAGCGCGACGTCGAGGTATACCCCGGTGCCGGAGTACGCGGCGACACTGCGACCGACCTCGCCGAGAAGGAGGCGGTAGCTGTTGAAATGCGACGCCTTCCCGCCCGCGAAGACCGTCTCGAGCAGGCGCTTGGACACGCGGGATGCCGTGTTGCGGACGTAGCCGTGCGGGGGCTTGTTCGTCGGATCGGCATAGACGACGTCGGCTTGCTCGCGCATGGCCGTGTCTAGCATCGAGCCCATGGCGGCCGGGTCGTGTTGTCCGTCTTCATCGAGCGTGACGATCCAGTCTCCGCCGGACGAGGCGATGCCCGCGAGCGTCGCGGCGTGCTGACCGAAGTTGCGACTCAACCAGACTGGCTTGACGTATGAGTAGGTCTCGGCCAGGCGTCGGATCGCGGCGTCAGAGCGATCCGGCCCGTGATCGTAGGCCAGGACGACTTCGACCACGGCGGCGGAATGGCCCTCCGGTGTGACGAAGCCCCTTGTCAGGTGATCGAGTTCCGCAATCACCGAGTCGAGGGTCTTCTCGCCCTGGTAGACCGGAATGACAACGGACAGTCGGTGCACGAAGGGCGTGGCGCCGGTCATCGCATCCTCCGTTCGAGAATTTTGTAGCTCACACGCCGCGCGCGGGCCATCGCCCAGGCGCGGCTGTCGCCGATGGCGAGGTCGAGTGGGCTTAGGACCTCCGGATGGTGCTGGCGCACCCAGTGATGGAAACCACGAGCCTGCGCGGACTGCGCCTTCGTGAGCGCGACGCTCCACTGCGACGCACTCATCCGGAAGGTCGCTCCTACCTCGGTGTCGGGCACGAAGTCGCCTGCGAGCAGCACCTGGGAGTAGGTCGCCTGATCGATCAGATACGGGAACTCTCCGAACCATCCGCCGACCTCGCGCAGAGCCGCGGTTCGCATCATTACCGAGGCAGGTTCGCCGAAGAGGTTCGACCCGGCTCGTACGGCGGCACGGACGGCGAGGGCGCCCGGCATGCGCCGCTGAATCCCGCGCAGACCCCACCCGGCCATCAGGGTGCGTCCGTTCGCGTCGACGATGTCCCGTCGACACGCGGTGAGCACCGCCTTCGGGTCGTTGAGAAGGGCGGCCTGGCGCGCAAGGGTTCCGGGGCGGAGGATGTCGTCGCCGCACACGAGTTTGATGAGTTCGCCGCGGGCCAGCTCGGTGACGCGGTTCCAGTTGCGGGGCGCCCCTCCACCCGAAGGTGTACCGGTCAGTTGCACGCGCGGGTCGTCCGCGAATCGCTCCATCTCGGCCCGGGTTCCGTCGGACGATGAGTGGTCGGCCACGATCAATTCAAACTCGACACCGTCTTGATCGAGTACAGAGGTCATCGTCTCGGCGATGGTCTTCGCGTTGTTGTAGGCCGGAATCACGACGGAAACGAGGGGCGCGGCGCTGCTCATACCCATCCTCTCGGGATACTGATCGGCGGTCGGGGCAGCGGTCTCGGCGGAAGAGTACTCCCGGACCCGATGCTCGCGCTTGCGGTACCGGCTGCGATAAACGAGCATAGCCCAGGACCCGCGGCGCGCTGTGAGAGCGGAGAGCCGCGCACTGTAGAATGATCGAGTGCGGACGTTTTTCGCCGCTGCAGCGGCACGCCCCGAGGTGCGGTATCTCTTCTTCGGCGGTGTGAATACGGCGTTCTCATATGGGCTCTACACGGTGTTCTTGCTCGCGCTGCACGCACTGGCGGTGCCGGGGGACTTTCTTTGGGCGACGAGTCTGAGCTGGCTGATCTCCAACGCGACATCCTTCGTTCTCCAGCGGAAGTTCGTGTTTCGAAGCACGCGAGGAGTGACCCGGGAGTTCGTCAAGTTCTCATCGGTGACGTTCGGGTCGTTCCTGGCGAACATCGCGCTTGGGGCTTTTGCCGTGGGGGTCCTCGGGTTGACGACCGCCTCGGAGAAACTGGTGAGCCAGCTGGTCATCACCGTGGTTCTGGTACTGGCGACGTACGTCTTGCACAAGTTCTTTTCGTTCGGGTCGCCGTCGGTGGACGCCGAAGTCCTCGGGACCTCCGCTGTCGAGAGGGGTCCCGACGATTCGTTCGGGTCGCAGGACGACGAGACTGACGCGACTAAATAGGAGGAGCAAGCAACGTGGATCTGCTTATCGTGGGGTCAGGTTTCTTCGGATTGACGATCGCCGAGCGTGCGGCCGCCGCCGGACGCAAGGTGACCGTGATCGATCGCCGCCACCACATCGGTGGCAACGCCTACTCGGCCGACGAGCCCGAGACCGGCATCGAGGTGCACAAGTATGGTGCTCACCTTTTTCACACCTCCAACCCGACGGTGTGGGAGTACGTCAACCGCTTCACGCAGTTCACCAACTACGTGCACCGCGTCTACACGACGCACAAGAATGTGGTGTTCCCGCTGCCGATCAACCTCGGCACGATCAATCAGTTCTTCCAGGCGGCCTACACACCCGACCAGGCGAAAGCTCTCGTGCACGAGCTCGCGGGGGAGTTCGACACGAAGGATGCCGCGAACCTCGAAGAGAAGGGGATCGCCCTCATCGGCCGCCCGCTGTACGAGGCATTCATCCGCGATTACACCGCGAAGCAGTGGCAGACCGACCCGAAGGATCTGCCGGCCGAGGTCATCTCCCGTCTGCCCGTGCGGTACACGTACGACAACCGCTACTTCAATGACACGTGGGAGGGCCTGCCCGTCGACGGGTACACCGCGTGGCTGGAGCGGATGGCCGACCACCCGAACATCGAGGTGAAGCTGTCGACGGACTACTTCGACGAGTCGCAGCCGCTGAACAAGAAGGCGACCGTCGGCCAGGTGCCCGTGGTCTATACCGGGGCGGTCGACCGGTACTTCGATTACGCCGAGGGCGAGCTGTCCTGGCGCACGCTCGACTTCGAGCAGGAGGTGCTGCCGATCGGGGACTTCCAGGGCACGAGCGTGATGAACTACGCCGATGCCGACGTGCCGTACACCCGTATCCATGAGTTCAAGCACTTCCACCCCGAGCGGGCCGACCGCTATCCGACCGACAAAACGGTCGTGGTGCGCGAGTACTCGCGTTTCGCTACGCGTGCCGACGAGCCTTACTACCCGGTGAATACCGCCGACGACCGCACCGGGCTGCTCGCCTACCGCGAGCTCGCTAAGGGTGAGCGCGACGTGTACTTCGGCGGGCGTCTGGGTACCTACCAATACCTCGACATGCACATGGCGATCGGCGCGGCCCTGTCGATGTGGAACAACCAGCTCGCGTGATGCTTCCGTGCACCTGACCCTCGGGTCGAGCACCCGGTCGGCGAGGGCTGACCAGGCGAGCGAGGGGCGCTGGGCCTATCGGCCCGACGTCGACGGCCTTCGTGCCGTGGCCATCCTCCTGGTCGTTTCGTACCACGTGTGGTTCGGGCGGGTCTCGGGCGGGGTCGACGTCCTCTTGATGCTGTCGGCGTTCTTCTTGACGCGAGGCTTCGTCAGGCGGATGACGGGACCGACGCCCGTTCGCCCTGTGACGCACCTGCTGGGGCTCTTCCGCCGGCTGCTCCCCGCGGCATCCGTCACGCTCGTCGGCGTTCTGGTCGTCGTCTGGGCCCTGTATCCCGAGACGTCGTGGCGCGGCGTGTGGGAGCAGACGTGGGCTTCTCTCACGTACACGCAGAACTGGCTGCTCGCAGCGGACGCTGTGGACTACTACGCCCGCACCGAGATGCTCAGCCCGCTCCAGCACTTCTGGTCGATGTCCGTACAGGGACAGGCCTTCGTCGTATGGATCGCGCTGCTAGGCCTGTGTCAGCTCGTCGTCCGGCGGCGGGGCCTATCGCCGGACCGGGCCGTCGGCGTGGTGTTCGGAGCCGTCTTCACCCTCTCATTCATCTACTCGGTGGTGTGCACCGCGACCGCGCAGCAGGTGGCCTACTTCGACACCGGCGCGCGCCTCTGGGAGTTCGCGGCCGGTTCCTTGCTCGTCGTGGCGCTTCCCTACCTGCGTCTGGGCGCAATCTCCCGCGGCGTCCTCGGCTGGGCGGGGATGGCGGGGCTCCTCTTGTTGGGGATACTGCTGGACCCCCGCGGGGGGTTCCCCGGCTTCCTCGCTCTGTGGCCGGTGCTGTGCGCGGCTGCCATCGTCGCCTCCGGCACAGGAGAGAGTCGCCACGGACCGGCGCGATTCCTGGCATCCCGTCCCCTCCGCGCCGTGGGCCGCGACGCCTATGCGCTCTACCTCGTGCACTGGCCGATCCTCGTGTCGTTCCTCGTCGTGAACGACCGCACCGAGGTCGGACTCGTCGGCGGGCTCGGCATCGTCGGGCTCTCCCTTCTTCTCGCCCGTGCCTTGACGTGCGCCGTCGACCAACCGGTGCGGGCCTGGCGTCGCGGGGACGCCTCGCCCCTCGTGCCGATCGCCGTACTGACGGCCGCTGTCGTTGCGGTCGCTCTGCCGGTCGGAGCCTGGCAGACGACGAGTTGGGTGCACGAACGGGCCGTCGAAGCGCGGGCCCAGCTTGCGAATCCGGGGGCCGCCGTGCTGCGCGACCCCGCCCTTGCGGAGATCCCGGCCGATGCGACGCTCCTGCCGCTGCCGACCCTGCTTGAAGCCGAGTGGACGCAGCTCGAGCGCGAATGTACGGGGGAGTGGGCCACGGACGTCGAGCAACTAGGTGGTACCTGCCACGAGACCGCGCATACCGCGCGGGCACGTGACACCGTGGTGGTCATCGGTGATTCCCACGCCCAGCAGATCACCGCCGCGCTGCTTCCCTCGGCGGAGGCGAACGGGTGGGGCCTCGTCTTCCTCATCAAGGGTGGGTGCTCGATGGGCCTCGACGAGCCCGGCATGGACGAGCTGTGCGACCCCTGGCGCGAGGCGGCGATCCGTCTCGTTGAGCAGGTCAAACCTGACGCCGTGATGACCGTGGTGACCCGCTCCGATGCGGGGGAGGACGACGAGAAAGTGCGCCCCGGCGTCGAGCGCTTCGTCGACCGAATGGAGACGGCGGGGATCGACGTGCTCGCGATGCGCGACAACCCGCGCTTCGCCTTCGACATGTTCAGGTGCGTCGTATATGCCGCGGACCCGCTCGATTGCGCCGTGCCTCGCTCATCATCTCTCGCCGACAAGAATCCGGCGGAAGCTCTCGCTCGACCCGGGGTGAGCCTGCTCGATCTCACCCCGTGGATCTGTCCCGACGACTTGTGCGTGGGCGTCGTCGGGAATGTCGCGGTTTACCGCGACGACAATCACCTCACGCGAATGTACGCCCGCTCGCTCAATCGATCACTGGCGGAGCAGCTCCCAGAAAGGTTCGGCTGAGAATACAGAGTCGCATCCTCAGAGACTGAGTCGTTGACGAAGCTGGGGAAGCAGGCTCAAGGCGAACGAACGAGTGAGGTGATTATCGTCGGAGTAGACGACGACGCCGCCGATGCGAGACATGCACTGCGTGTCGGTGCAGAGCAGATCGTCGAGCGAGACGACGTCCGCGCCTGCGGCGGTGCCGCCTTCCCTCATGGGATCGGCGAATTCGGCCGCAGCTCGGGGGAGGGCGCAGTCGGACGGTGCTTCTGAACGAGACGGGCAATCCGCGGCGCCTTCTCCTCCTTGCGGCGGGACGGCGAACCGCTCCGGAGGGTCCCGCAGTACGATGACGCGCTTACCCGCATCTTGGAACTCCTGAACAGTGTCGCGAACCATATCGGACGTAAGCGGGTGTCGCTCAGCGTCATCCGACACGTACAGTCGCGACCGGTTGGTCATCACCACCACATCGATCGACGCGTCGCGGGCGATCTGTTCGATCATGTCCTGCGAGACGGAGCGGCACGTTTCGGCGTATTCCGCGTCAAATCCCCATGCGCTTCCCGTGGTTTCACGCGTCATCGAGGCGCAGCCCGACAGGAGGAAGGTGCTGAGGCGCCCCTGCTGCTCGGCGACGAGGTCTCGTATGGGCTCCGCCATACGGGTGGCGTGCGAGTCGCCCAACAGAGCCACATGAGGGCCGCGCGCACCCTGCTCCCCGAAGTCGCATCGCTGAAACTTTCCGTTGTTCGTGCTCAGCTCACATTGGAGGAACTCGGCAGGAGGCAGATCTGCCGAGAACGACGACAGGTCGGCGAGGAGGGGCACCTCGTCGGCGGGGCCGCAGGCCGCGTCCACCATGGCCGAGGCTCCGTAGCACGCACCCACCCGGTCGGCGGTCTCGGGAGCCGCGATCGCGTGCGTCACGAGCGGGAGGGTCGCGATCGAAACCGCCGCGGTCGTGACCGCGACTGCGGCGAATGACCACCGTGGGCGTGCGCGGGCGAGGAAAGACCGCGTGCGTATCGGGTCCTCGAGGAGTACTTTCGACGTCCAACCGAGAGCGATGGACGCAAACAAGATGGCGACGGACTCGATGGTGCCGTTGGGGGCGCCGCGAACGAACGGAAGCAAGATGATCAGCGGCCAGTGCCATAAGTAGGTTCCGTACGACACATCCCCGACGAACTGGACGGCTCGGAGCTCGTACAGTCGGCGAGGACCCCAGCCGCTCAGCGGCCTGCCCGATGCGATCACGAGCAGCGTTCCCGCGACGGGAAGTGCAGCGGTGAAGGAAGGGAAGGGCGTATCCCCGCTGAAGAGCGTCATCGACGCGACGATCAACCCCAGCCCTGACCAGGACGTCAACGCCGCGAGGCGAGTTGGGATGCGGAGCCCTCCGCGAGCAGCAATCGCGGCGAACGTGGCACCCGCACCGAACTCCCATGCGCGGGTGAACGTCGAGAAGTACGCCACCGTCGGCGCCAGCGCAGTGAGCGTGATTGAGTAGATCAGGCTGGTGATCGTCAGGATCGCAAGGGCGACGACGACCGCTCGCATCGTTCGTCCTCCACGCCGGCGGAAGAAGAGCCAGATGGCTCCCAGCAGGACGGGCCATACGAGATAGAACTGCTCTTCGACCCCAAGACTCCAGAAGTGTTGGACGGGCGACTTGACGTTCGAGAGCGCCATGTAGTCCACCGACTGAGCGGCAAGCGCCCAATTCTCCACATAGAAGGCCGAGGCGACGATCTCGCCGCCGAACTGGGTCCACCGTGTGTCGGGAACCCAGATGAGCGTTACCACCGAGACGAAGAAGAGGACGAGCATCGCGGCGGGGAGCAGACGGCGTGCCCGGCGAGCCCAGAACTGGGGAAGGGAGATCCGCCCGCGGCTGGCGAGCTCTCGAACGAGGTGGTCGGTGATGAGGAAGCCGGAGAGGACGAAAAACACATCGACTCCGACGAATCCGCCGGGAAGTTCTTCTGGCCACAGGTGGAAGACGAGAACGCCCAGAACGGCGAGCGCTCGCAACGCTTGGATCTCGGATCGGAATGACCGGGCGTTCGAACGGTCACGCGCGCGACGCAGTGGGGTGAGAGTCGAGGCGGACACGAATTCCTTGTGAGTTGGCGCGTGGGCGGGTTCGGACGCGGCTTTGAGGGGCGGGTCCAGTGACGGAGACCGATGCGGCTGGGCGGACCACATGGATCATACGTGGGCTGCGCGGAAGGGCACAGAAAGGGCGGACACAGCGCCGCATGGAGAACGATCGATCCTCGCATCGCGATCCCTCCATCCGGTGGCGTACCCGCGGCGCTAGATGTACCAACCCCCACCGTTGGTGATTCGGTCGTCGGAGTTTTGGCCTCCGATGCCGAGGTGGTGCCTGACTAGGTCGTAGTGGTCGAGCCCGGCCGTCAATCGGAAAGGCGAGACGCGCTACCCGCTGGAACGAGGCGCCCACGAAACGCAGCGGTCGCGCCACCACCCTCTTGCGCGAAGACCGGGACGCGTGGATGGAGAGCTGGGGACGGTCTGACCGTACTGGCGGGTCCGACAGAATGGTCAGGGGTACTCGATAAGTCGAGTAATCCCTCCGCGGTCGACCGTCGTCGTGAAGTAAGGAAGCCGGCCCGGGATTATTGCTTGGTCCGATGGATCATCCCTGTCGCGCCGTGAAGATAATGCGCGGACTATCGGAATCATCCATCCCCCCGGGAGCCTGCGCGCATGCGAGGCGACGTTAGGCGGGCGTGCCCCATCGGTTAGCATGAGTCGCGTCGCCTCGGACATCATTTGGGGCGCAGGGTATGTGATAAAGCGTGCCTCTGACTTCTTGGGGAAGGTCGTGGGATGAGAGTTCGATCGCGCCTGGCGATAATCGCGGGGGGTTCGTTGCTTGCTGCGGGTCTGGGGGTCTCGTCGGCTAACGCGGGCGTGATTGATCCAGCCGAAACCGACGAGGTGGTGTTGGTTGAGCCGTCGGTGCAGTGTGATTCTGAGTACCCGTCGGGCATTGTCATAACGAATCCGGCAAGCAACACTCAGACTTTCTACACTTCCTCGAACGTCTTCGATGCGAGCGGTACGCCGCGATTCGGCGACGGCGGCATCCTTGCGCCGGGTGAGTCACTGAGGGTTGCCTCGGGAGGGTCCTCGGTCAATGTTGAGGACGCGACCTACATCTATGACGTTTCACAGTCGCCGCAGGTGCCCGGAACCACCGAACCCACCGAGCCGTTCACTGTGGTGGCGACCGGAACATACGTGCTTGATTGCGAAGCGGGTGGCACGGACTATTTCGTGACCTCTTACGACCGCACTGTGTGGGCCGTGACACCGGCGAGCATTCGTGCGCTGACGTTCGCCGAGTGGCAGGCGGCAGGGTCACCCGCGCCTAAGCCGGCACCGACCGATTACGTCAAGTACCCCTGGTCTCCGACAGTGTCCGCGGTGACATTCTTCGGGCAACCGCAAGATCGCTGGGTTTGGAAGCACATCTCGTTTGAGGAGTGGGACCGGGCTGGGAAACCGTCCCCCCGTATCGCCGGATGGATCAAAGACTCTGTCTATTACAAATGGGCTACGGCAGCGCAGATCTTTGTCCAAGACGTCGGAGGGGTGAAGCATGCACTGACCGGAGATGAGTGGGCAGCCTCCGGGTGGCAGCCATTCACCGAGCGAATCAACCAGGGCTTCGGCAGGCTTTCATGGGACGCCAATGTTGCGCGTTTCACCGACTTTGCGGCCGGCCAGGGCTCCCCCATCAACTTCGCCCAGTGGCAGACGGAGGGGCAACCTCAGCCAGCCGTGCAGACCCGATTCCCCGGTGACCAGCTTTACCGTAATTACGGAGATCCGACGATCTGGTATGCCGGTCCCACCGTGAATCGTCCGATTACGTTCGCGGAGTGGTCAACGCTGGGTCAGCCGGCCCCGACGGTACGGAACATCCCTGCTCGCCCGACACTCGATAAGGACTGCGACGACTACCCCTCGCGGCAGGCAGCTCAGGACGAGTACCGCTACTACTTCGAGGCGTACGGGGATGTCTTCCTGCTCGATGGAGATGACGACGGCATCGCCTGCGAGTCGTACTTTGGCTAGTTGAGACGGGATAGACCGCGCGCCTTACCGAGTACCGCGAGGCGCACGGTCTTTCTCTTTCTCGGCCATCGCGGATAGCGCAACGGCGGCTCATGCGCAGATCAATCGCCTGCCAGGCCAGGCGTCCTGAACCTGCGCCGCCGCCACCACACCGTGTGTGAAACGCCCATCTCCGCAGCGACGTGCGCAACTGCACGACCCGACTGGGTGCACTTGACCGTGACCAACCTGCCGGCCGGAGTCAGCCGGCTGAACGCGGGACACGAGTAGCCTCCGCATGTTCGAGGTGCAGAACTCGATAGCTCCGACTCGACGATCCGAAGTCGGATTGCGACATCACGGCGGGGTGCGACTCCACTTCCACACGTCGACATCAATCTCCCGCGGCCTCCCGCGGACATCACCAAAGGTTCCTGTCATGACACCTCGGTTCGCCGCCGCTGCGATCGTCGGAGTGCTCGTCGGTACTCTCTTCACGTCGACGCAGGCGCAAGCCGCGTCTCTCGAACCCGACTACGTGCGCACGTCGTACGACGGCACCATCTACGAGGTCACGGATGACGATGTCGTTCCGTTGAGTTTCGAAAAATGGTCGGAACTCGGATTCCCGACGTTCACGGCTGCGCCGACCGTGTTTCAGAAGGTGCTGACCTTTCCGACGGTTACCGCGACCACCGAGTTCGCCCGAGCGGAAGCCACAATCTCCGACGCCATCACTTGGCAGGAATATCAGGCCGCCGGGTTCCCCGCGGTCGGCACCCTCGCGTGGGGGCCGTCGATCTCCGTCTACAAGTGGGGTACCTCGCAACAGCTCTTCGCTCAGGACGACGCGGGCGACATCATCGCCCTCACCTTCTCGCAGTGGAGCGGTGCTGGGTTCCCCGCATTCGCAGCTCGGGAGGGCCGCGGATTCGTCCGGCTGTCGTGGGACACGACGGGGGGAATCGCCTACCTGTGCGACACGAGTACGGGTCATGGCGGTCGGCTGACGTACGAACAATGGACACGCCTCGGATCCCCCACTCCGTACACCGTCACCCGCACCGCAAATGACACGGTGTGGCGGATCTTCGGTGGTGTGCAACTGTCTTACGTCGGTGCAATGAATCTTGTCTATGACCCCAACGCGGGGTTGGAGCCGGGGTTCTCGAACCGCGCCATCGCCTTCGATGAGTGGCGCGCAATGGGTTCACCCGCGCCGGAGAACCAGATCCCCGCCGCGTCGTCAGACCTGCGATGCCAGCCGGGAGCCTCGACTCCCTGGGAGTGACATATCGGTCCCCCGCCGACATCCGGTTGGTGGACGGGAGTGTGTCCGCCCCTCCTTCGCGCTGTCGCGAAGGAGGGGCGCGAGTGCGCAGGAGCTGGAGAGCTGTCGACGATACGCCCGCCTCGGTTCGGGAGGGGAACCCCCGCTCAGCTCGTCCGCTGAGGATCTTTCAGCGGCGGCATAGGCTTCCACGACGCATCGCCGGAGATCTTCCGCCCGTCACGCAATCCGCGGAAGAGGTGGCTCGTGCCACTCATCTTGCGTTCCACGACGACCAGGCGGATCAGCTCCTTGACGAATGTCAGGGCCGTTCCCGCAGTGAAGGGGAGCGTTCGATAGACGCCCAACGCCCGGTAGTACTTCTGCAGGTAGGCCCGATTCCGCATGATGTAGTAGCGGTACGCGTCGCTCGAGGCGTTCATGTGGCGGATGCCCATGTCCCACTGCTTGATCTCTCGCGTGCGGCGCAGGACGAACTCGTCGACGATGACCGACGGCGTTTCGCGCGAGGCGAGCCAGCCGTAGAGCTGGTCGTCCCAGTAGATGAAGAAGCGGGGGTCGGGCAGCCCGATCTTCGCCACGATGTCGCGGTGGATGAACATGCCCTCGAAGCAGCCCGAGTTCATGGGCTTGAATCCCGAACCGTCGAAGTCCGCCGGGGCGTAAGGGATGGGGATCGCCATCGACTCGGCGACGCGGTACTGCCAGTAGAACTCGCTGCCGTCGAAGTCGTAGCGGCGTCCCTGGATGCTGCGGAAACGGGGGGCCCATTTTCCCATGCGCGCTAACCCGTCGGAGACGACCTCCACGTCGTCATCCATCAGCCACATCCACTCGGAGCCCAGGTCGTAGGCGACGCGCATGCCCTCGCTGAATCCACCTGAGCCGCCGGTGTTGGTTTCGAGGCGGCGGTAGACGAGCTCGGTGGGAAGACGGTCGCGGAACGACTCCACGACGTCGGTGGTGTCATCGGTCGAGGCGTTGTCGATGATGACGAGGTGCCCGGGTGCCGGAGACATCCGCTCGATGCTCTCGAGCAAGCGCGTCAGCAGTGGCGTGCGGTTGTAGGTGACGACGACGATCGTCGCGGTCTTCGGGTCGAAGGCGGTATCCCGCGAGGGGGACGAGGCGTCGGCGTGCGCGGTCATAGCCCGACGATCATAACCGTCCGTTCTCCGCACGAACCCCACGGCTGGCCCCGCCGCGCCGATCGTCGAGCGGCCGGTCGGTCACGCCGCTCAGGCGGAGCGCCTCACCAGCTCACCGCGCTCGATCGAGATGCTCTGCTCGCTGGGGCCGACGCCGACCAGCGGTGTCTGCTTGATCTTGGCGCCGAACAGCACGACGAACATCCATCCCCACAGCAGCAGGGGACCCGATTCGGTGAGTCCCTGCACCACGAGCAGGGCGCCGATGAGGGTGGGCAGCAGTGTCAGGGGGGAGTGCGGGCGGTCGTCGCGCAGGTCCCAGCGGGGGCGGTCGACGGCGAAGAACCACGAGCGCCAGACGTAGGCGAGGAAGACCAGGGCGAGCAGCGCGACGCCGACCACGCCGAGCTGCAGGTAGGCGTCGAGCCACATGCTGTGCGCCTGCACGACCGTCTGGTCGTGGTCGACGATCCAGCCGTCGATGAGCGGCTCCGTGGGGATCCACGGCGTCGAGAACCCCCAGCCGGCGAAGGGGCGCTGGTCGGCGCGCGCCAGCACGTCGGCCCAGATGCCCTCGCGTCCGAGCAGATCGGCCCCCCGGCCGAGCACGCCGAACACCGCCTCGCGGCCGAGCCACAGGGCGCCGCCGAAGCCCACGCCGATGGCGGCGTAGAGCAGGTACCAGCGCGTGCGTTCTCCGGGGCGGCGGGCGGTGCGCATGACGAGGACCGTGCCGAGGACCAGCGCCACGAAGGCAGCGGCGATGAATGCGGTTGCGGAGCCCGCGCGCACGAACAAGAAGGCGGCGAGGGCGGTCCACAGCACCAGCAGCACGCGGCGGGGCGCGCCGGCGGCGAGGCGCACACCGAACACGATGATGGCGACGAGCATGGCCGCGGCGAGCAGGTCGGCGTTGCCGAAGAGGCCCTGGATGCGCCCGCCGTCGAAGAGGTTGTCGCGCGACCAGTACAGGATCGGGTCCATGCGCGCGGACGGCACGACGAAACCGGGGAGGAGGGGGCCGCGCACCAGCAGCGACACCGCCGCCTCGAAGAGCAGCGAGAGTCCCACGACCCACTTCGCCGCCGATGCGACGGCGCGCACGACGTCGCGCCAGGTGAGTACCGCCCCCACGAACAGGCCCTGGAATGTCGTGATCACGAGAAGGAGCCAGGTGAGGACGGATGCCGCGGGCCACGCGCTCCACGCGATCGACGCCGTCGCCCAGGCCAGGTAGGCGAAAGCGAGCCAGGGGAGACGCCGGACGGCCATCGGCGGTCGGGTCACGACCCAGATCACGGCGGAGACGACGGCCGAGGCCACCGCGACCGCGGCTGCCAAGACGGGACCGGCGGCGTTGACGAGTCCTACGCCGCCGAGGGCGAGCAGGATGACGAAGACGCACCACGCCCGCAGCAGCAGGTGCCCCGTCGTCTCCCGCGGGGGCGCCGTCGGCAGCGCCGACACGGGGTGGTTCGTGTACATCGCCATGATGGGTTCAGGCT
>NZ_CAUQWC010000003.1:0-36823 GCF_963521695.1 uncultured Microbacterium sp.
GTGCTCCTCTGGGAACTGTGCACCCGCCGATTCGCGCGGGGGGGGCCCGGGGAGCCGGGCCCGCACGCGACTAGACTGAGATGTCAGTCCCAACGAATGGAGTCACCGTGATCGCCGATGTCCTCGCCGATGCCGGAGCGCGCATGGATCGCGCCGTGGAGGCCGCCAAGGAGGACTTCGCGACCGTCCGTACCGGGCGCGCGAACCCCCAGATGTTCCAGAAAGTGCTGGTCGACTACTACGGGTCGCCGACACCCCTGGCGCAGCTCGCGTCGTTGAACAACCCCGAGGCCCGCACCCTCGTCATCAACCCGTACGACAAGACGGCGCTGAAGGCCATCGAGCAGGCGATCCGCGACATGCCGAACCTCGGCGTGAACCCCACGAACGACGGCACGATCGTGCGTGTCACCATGCCCGAGCTCACCCAGGACCGCCGCAAAGAGTACGTCAAGATCGTTCGCGGCAAGGGTGAAGACGCGAAGGTTCAGGTGCGCAACCTCCGTCGTAAGGCGAAAGACGATCTGGATGCCCTCAAGAGCGACGTCGGCGAAGACGAGCTCGTGCGGGCCGAGAAAGAACTCGACACCGTCACGCGCACGCACGTCGACATGATCGACGAGGCGCTCAAGCGCAAAGAGGCCGAGCTGCTTGAGGTCTGATCCGAATGCCCGACGCCCCTGAGACCGGCGAAGATCAGCCGGTCGATCCGCCCGGCTCGCGTCGGGAAGAGGCCGCGCGCCGCTCACCGGTCACGGGTGACGGCGTGACGGCGATCGAATCGCAGCTGCGCGCCATGCGCACGGATGCCGAGCAGCACATCGCTCATGCCCGCGCGGAGTTCGGTCAGGCGAACGAGCGACTCAAACAACGCACCGGTCGCGACCTCATCGTCGCGACGCTGATCGGCGTCGGCATCGGCGCGGTTCTCGTCGCCTCGCTCATCTTCGTGAAGTGGCTCTTCGTGTTCTTCGCGGGGGCGGCCATGGTTCTCGGAGTGCTCGAGTTCTCCCGCGCTCTGCAGGTCGCGGGGCGTCGCGTCGACGTCGTTCCGCAGCTCGTGATGGGCTCCCTGCTGCTGCTGAGCGGATTCTTCCTCGGTCCCTGGGTGCACTGGATCGCGACCCTCACCGCCGTGGTCGTCGTCGTCGTGTGGCGTGTCATTGCCCAGATGATCGCGTCGGACGGCCGCGCACGGATCGACGTGATCGGCGATGTGCTGGTCGGAGGATTCGTCCAGCTGTACGTCCCCTTCCTCACGAGCATGGCGGTCGTGCTCCTCGCGCAGCCCCGAGGCGAGTGGTGGGTCCTGGCCTTCATCATCCTGGCCGTCGCCGCCGACACCGGCGCGTACGTGTCGGGCCTCACCTTCGGCCGGGGCGGGCGGCATCCGATGGCCCCCCGTATCAGCCCCAAGAAGACGTGGGAGGGCTTCGCCGGTGCCTGCGTCGCCGCCCTCGTCGCCGGTGCGCTCCTCGCCGTGTTCATGCTGCAAGTTCCCTGGTGGGCGGGTCTGGTGTTCGGGGCCGTCGTGCTGGCGACGGCGACGGTCGGGGATCTCGGCGAGTCGATGGTGAAGCGCGATCTGGGCATCAAAGACATGAGTTCGTGGCTGCCGGGGCACGGCGGAGTGCTCGACCGTCTCGACTCGATCCTGCCGTCGGCCACCGCCGCCCTGGTGACCTACTACCTCCTCGCACCGTTGGGAGTGTCATGAGCGAGACGGAGATCGACGAGAAGGTCGAGGCGAAGCCGTTCCCCGATTCCGGTCGGGCGAAGGGCTACGAGAAGCGTGCCGTCGACACGTTCCTCTCCCGTGCGCGTGAGGTGTTCGAGAGCGACGACGTCGGAACGCTCCGCTCCTCCGACGTCCGCGCGGCGGCGTTCCCCCTCGTGCGCGGCGGATACTCCGTCACGGCTGTCGATGCCGCCCTCGGACGCGTCGAAGACGCCTTCGCGGCACGCGAACGCGAACACGCCCTGTCGCGACTCGGGGCCCGCGCGTGGGTCGCCGAAACCCGCGACACCGCTCAGGTCGTCCTCGATCGCCTACGGCGTCCGAGAGGGTCGCGGTTCGAGCGCGTGGGCATCCTCCGTTACGGCTACCGCGTCGACGAGGTCGACGTGGTGGCCGACCGCGTGGCGCGGTATCTCGCGGCGGGTGACCCCGTCACCCCCGATCAGGTGCGTGCGGTGGCCTTCCGGATGCAACGCGGCGGGTACCGCGAAGCTCAGGTCGACGCCGTCCTCGACGCCGTCGTCGATGTGATGCTCGCCGTCGGATGAGAGCGGATGACACCTCCGGCCGCGCCTCGGTAGACTCAGCGGCACTGTGACTTCCGGTTCGCACCTCTCCCGCACCTCATCGTCCCGTGTCGCCCGTCGCGGCGAGACGGGCCACGACGTGATCCCTCCGGTGATGCCCCGTCGAGCCAACCCCCGCTGGTCACGCCGGCGCGGCGTCGTCGGCGCCTTCGGTGCCTGCGCGGCGGTGCTCTTCACCGCGGCGTATGTGGGCCCCATGGGTGCGGCACTCCAGCCCGCGCAGGCCGACGAGCCGCGCACGGTCACCCTCTACGCCGAGGGCTTGGACGACACTCAGGCGGTCTCGACCCTCGGCGAGAAGCAGGCGCCGCAGCTCGATCGCTCCAGCTACAACGTCTACGTCAAGCCCAAGCCGACGCCGACCCCGACATCGACGCGCGAGAGCGAGTCCGACTCGGAATCGTCGGCGGGCAGTTCCGGGCCGTTGTTCTACACGGGCGGCGGGGCTCCCGCCGAGTGGATGGCTGCGGCGGGCATCGCCGAGTCCGACATGGGCTACGTCGATTACATCGTCAGCCGCGAGAGCGGGTGGAACCCCAACGCCACCAACCGTTCGTCCGGGGCGTGCGGGCTCGTGCAAGCGCTCCCGTGCAGCAAGGTGCCCGGCAACGGCTACGACCCCGTCGACAACCTGCGCTGGGCCACGGGTTACGCCACGGGCCGTTACGGCAGCTGGGCCGGCGCCTACGCGTTCTGGACCAACAACCACTGGTGGTGAGCGGCATCCATGCCCCGCTCCCGTAAACGGCGCCCGGATCCTGATCGCGGCGCCGACTCCCTCGACCGTCTGATCGCCGGGTGGAAGCGCACCGAGGTCAAACGCGGCATCGAGTGGACCGTGCAGCCGATCTCCGCCCCGCAGGCGCAGAAGGACTACATCTGTCCCGGCTGCGGGCGCGCGGTGCTGACGGGGACCGCTCATCTCGTCGTCTGGCGCGCTGACGGCGTCCTCGGCGACGCCGCCGATCTGGCGGCACGTCGACACTGGCACACACACTGTTGGAGGATCGCCTGATGGAGATTCGCGGCCCCGTCCTGCTTCCCGCCCGTCGGGAAGACGTCGAGTTGCACACGGTCGACGACCTCACCCTCGTCGGTGAGCTGGCCCTGCCCGCCGACCGGGCGCCGATCGCCACGCTCGTGACCCTGCATCCTCTGCCGACAGCGGGTGGGTTCATGGACTCGCACATCCTGCGCAAGGCCGCCGGCCGCCTTCCCGCCCTCGCCGACATCGCCGTGCTGCGCTTCAACACCCGCGGGACGACCTCGCCGCGGGGGACGAGCGAGGGAGCGTTCGACGGGGGAGCGAGCGAGGTGTTCGACGTGGCGGCCGCGGTCGACTTCGTTCGCGAGCGGGGCCTCCCGCGGCCGTGGCTGGTGGGCTGGTCGTTCGGCACCGAGCTGGCGCTGAAGTACGGCCGCGACCACGACATCGAGGGCGTCATCCTGCTCTCGCCGCCCCTTCACCGCGCGACCGCCGATGAGGTCGCCGCCTGGGCGGGTGACGAGCGCCGGATGGTCGTGCTCGTGCCGGAGTTCGACGACTACCTGCGGCCCGACGCGGCGCGCGAGCGCTTCGCCGCGGTTCCCGATGCCACCCTCATCGCCGTCGAGGGTGGCAAGCACCTGTGGGTGGGCGAGACGCAGACCCGCCGCGTGCTGACCGAGATCGTCGCCGCGGTCGCCCCCGACGCCCTGCCGCTGCCCGTGGAGTGGGACGGCGACGTCTCCGACTGAGCTCAGCGCTCGTTCTGCCGGGGGATGATGACCTCGCGGTAGATGATGAGGATGCTGGCGGCCACCGGAATCGCGATGAGTGCGCCCAACAGGTTGAGCAGCGCACCGCCCGCGAGCGCCGAGATGACGACGACGGACCCGGGCACCGAGACCGCGCGGTTCATGATGCGCGGCGAGATCACGTACGCCTCGATCTGCATGTAGACGAGGTAGTAGATCAGGGCGATGATCGCGATGGTGGGCGACCCGACCCCCGGGATCAGGCAGCTGAGCACGATGATCGTCGACCCGGTGAGCGTTCCCACGAGGGGGATGAGCGAGAAGAAGAAGGCGATCACCGCGAGCACGGCGGGGAACGGCGCCTGGATGATCGACAGGAAGATCGCGCTCAGCACGCCGTTGATGACGCCCAGGCTGACCTGGCCCATGACGTAATAGCCCACGGAGTCGGTGATCTTCTCGGCGAGTTCGATGAAGCGCGCGCGCTTGGATGCCGGCACGAGCTGGTACACCGCCGACTTCAGCGACGGGGTGGATGCCGTGAAGTAGATGGTCAGGATGAGCACGATGAACGCCCCGCCCAGGCCCGCCGCCACCGCCCCGCCGACGGTGAGGAGGCTGTTGCCGATCATGGTCGAGATGGAACCGACGTCGAGGGTGGAGATCCACTGCTGGACGCCCGCCCACACGTCGTCCAGGCGCAGCCAGGGGAGGTTCGCCGACACCCAGTCCTGCACCTGTCCCACGACCTCGTTCCAGCGGTCGGGTTGCAGCAGCTGCTCCACCTGCACGACGAGTTGTGCGATCTGTCCGACGATGATGGGCACGACCATGACGATGATCCCGGCGAAGATGCCGAGGACCCCGAGGATGGTCACGAGCACGGCAGCCCAGCGCGGGAGGCCGCGCCTCTCGAGGAACGAGACGACCGGGTCGAGCCCGAGAGAGAGGAAGAGCGCGGTGCCGACGTAGAGGAGGATCGTCGAGAGGTTCTGCACACTGCCGATGAGCAGCAGGCCGACTCCGACGCCGAGCGTTGCCAGCAGTGCGACCCGGAATGGGTTGTGGATCTTCATGCCGCCAGACTCCCGCCTCAGCGGGCGTTCGTGCCCGTGACGTCAGGATACTGACGACGGCGGCGCCGATCGCGCGCGACGGGCCTCGCCGAGAACTTTCAGCCGCCCTCGGATACTCTGGAACGTCGATTCTTCGGTGGCGCCCGAGCCGCCGGTGGGGATGGTGTGAAGCGTGAGATTCGTCTGGGCTGTGGTGGCTTTCGTCATCGCGGCCGTCATGATCGGTGCCGGAATCGCCCAGAGGACGGTGTTCCAGGGTCCATCCGAGGCCTCGGCGACCGTTCAGACCGAGGGCACGTCCGCCTACACGCTCGTCGACGGTGCGCTGCTGACCAGCGTGCCGGGGGCCCAGACGCTGCGCGTGGAGGGTGACGGCGAGGTGTTCGCCGCCTACGGCCGCACCGCCGACATGGAGGCGTGGCTGGCCGATGTGCCGTACACCGCCGTGACCGTCGACGGCGAAGGTGTCGTACAGACCAGCGAGGTGCAGCCCACCGTGACGACGAGCAGCGCCGCGGCGGCCGGTCGCAGCCCCGTCGATTCCGACCTGTGGCTCGACGAGTACGAACAGACGGGCACGCTGTCGGCCACCCTGCAATTGCCGAGCGAGATGAGCGTGCTCATCGCGTCCGACGGCACCGCCCCCGCTCCCGCCAACGTCAGCGTGAGCTGGCCCATCGACGACTCCACCCCGTGGGCCGGCCCCCTCATCGTCGGCGGCGGCATCGTGCTGCTCGTCGGTCTCGTGCTCTACCTGCTCGGCATCCGGCACGTGCGCCGCTCGCGTCGTCCGCGCCGAAAAGGGCTGCCCCTGCCCGTCACCGAGCCGATCTCGATGGTCGGCGGCGCCGAGGCGAAGGGCGTTATCAGCGACAGCCCCGGCCGACGGGGTTCGCGTGGACGTGGTGTCCTCGGCGGACGCCGGTCGCTCATCGCGCTGCCCGCTCTGGGTGTCTCGATGGCCCTCCTCGCCGGCTGCTCCGCCGACGCATGGCCGCAGTTCGCGGCTCAAGAGACACCGAGCCCCACACCGACCGTGATCGTCCCCGAGGGGCAATTCCCGCCCGCCGTCACCGAAGCGCAGGCGCAGCGCATCGTCTCGCGGGTGTCGTCGACCGTCGCCCAGGCCGACGCCGCCCTCGACGCGACCGCGGCCGCCGAGCGTCTCGCAGGCCCCGCACTGGCGGAACGGCAGACCAACTACACGCTGCGTGCGGCGATCCCCGACCGCGCCACCCTGCCGGCCATCCCCGCCGAGCCGGTGCAGATCGTGCTCCCTCAGACGACGGGGGCCTGGCCGCGTACGCTCATGACCGTCGTGGAGTCCGCGGATGCCGCGACGCCGACGACGACCATCATGATGATGACGCAAGAGACGCCCTGGGACGAGTACAAGGCGTCCTATGTCGGCAACCTGGAGGCATCCACCAACCTGCCCGAACTCGCCGCGCCCTACGTGGGGGCGACGCAGGTGCCGCCGGACTCGAGTTTCCTCGTGCTGGCGCCCGAGAAGGTCGCCGCGGCGTACGCCGACATCATCAACAACGGGCAGAACAGTGCGTCGTGGTCGACGTTCGACACCGCCAACGACCTGTTGCTATCGGCGATCCAGGACAACAAGACCACGCGCACCGACGAGCTGAATCAGACCGGTGCGGGAACGGCGGAGATCAGCTTCGCGGCGTCGGCCGGCCCTGCGACCCCGATCGCCCTCGCAACGCTCGACACGGGCGCGATCGTCGCGGTCAACGTCTACGAGAGCGACACCGCGAAGCCGACCAACGCCGACGCGGTCATCAAGCTCGACAACAACCCCGCGGTCAAGGCCCTCACCGGGGTCGACCAATCCGCGACCGGCTTCACCACGACCTACTCCGACCAGGTGTTCTTCTACGTGCCCAGCCAGGGCTCAGACGATCAGATCCGCCTGCTCGGCTACCGATCCAGCCTCCTCGAAGCGAAGGTGTCCCCGTGAGCACTCCCGCCCCCGGTTCCGTTCTGCGCGGTGCCGTCGACCTCTCGTCGCTGCGCAACCGCCCGCAGACCCCCGCGCCCGCGTCTGCCGACGCCCCGGCGGGCGGCGCGACCCCCCTCGTCTTCGATGTGACGGATGCCACTTTCGGCGACGTCCTCGAGCTCTCGCGCACCGTTCCGGTGGTCATCGACCTGTGGGCGGAGTGGTGCGAGCCCTGCAAGCAGCTGAGCCCCGTGCTCGAGAAGGTGGTCACCGAGCTCGGCGGTCGCCTCGTGCTCGCCAAGGTCGATGTCGACGCGAACCCGCAGCTGGCACAGGGTTTCCGTGCGCAGTCCATTCCGATGGTCCTCGCGCTCGTTGCGGGGCAGCCCGTTCCGCTGTTCACGGGTGCGGTACCCGAAGAGCAGGTGCGCGACGTGTTCGCCCAGCTGCTGCAGCTCGCAGCGCAGCACGGCGTGACGGGCACGGTGCCGGTGGAGGGTGCCGCGCCCGCCGAGGAGCCCGGTGAGGAGCCACTCCCGCCGCTGCACGCCGAAGCGTTCGCCGCGATCGAGGAGGGCGACTACGCCCGTGCGGTCGCCGCCTACGAGAAGGCCCTCGTCGAGGATCCGCGCGATGCCGATGCGCGTGCCGGTCTCGGGCAGGTGCGACTGCTCGCTCGCGTGCAGGACGCCGACCTGCAGGCGGCGCGCGCGGCCGCCGCAGCGTCGCCCACCGGGATCGAGGCGCAGTTCCTCGTCGCCGACCTCGATGTCGTCGGCGGACACGTCGACGACGCGTTCGGGCGTCTGCTCGAACTCTTCGCGGCGCTTCCCACGGACGAGCGCGCGCCCGTGCGCGAGCGTCTGCTCGAGTTGTTCGGTCTCATTGGTGACGACGACGCCCGCGTCATCCGCGCGCGCACCCGCTTGGCATCCCTGCTCTTCTGAGTGTGCGGTCCTCGGGGTCGGCATAGGCCCTGGAGTGGTCGCTGGCGCACGCGTCGACGCCGAACCCGAGGACGAGTCCGCACTCATGGCACTGACCGCGTGCGACGGGTGAGTCAGCGGTGGGCGGGCGCATCCGGCATATTTGTCACACGAAGAGGCTGATCGGGCGCCCGACTCTCTTGCGGACTGTGTGAACGCGCCCGTCCCCGCGTCAGCCGGTGATCAGGAAGGACGAGGCGCTCAATCCGCCCACGTCGGAGGTGAGTTGCGTGACCGACTGTCCGAGCAGCGACGTGGTTCCCACAGGTGTCGACTGTCTTACGTTCGTCCCATCACCCAACTGGCCGTAGGCGTTCTCTCCCCATGCCCGCACGCTCCCGTTCGTCAGCAACGCGCAGGCTGACGCGTATCTCGCAGCGATCCGGGTCGCGCTGGACAGGGTGGAGACCGACACCGGAGAAGTCCGAGTGGTGCTCTGCCCGTCCCCCAGCTGGCCGTTCCCGCCGCTTCCCCAGGCCATCACACCGCCGTTCGACAGCAGGGCGTAGGTCGCCCCGGCTGACACCGCGATCTGCGTCACGCCCGACAGGCCTGGCACGACCGCCGGCACAGAGTGACTCATCGTCGTGCCGTCACCCAATTGCCCATACGCATTGGAGCCCCAGGCTGTGACCGTCCCATTGGACAGCAGTGCGAATGCCGAGAAGTCACCTCCGCCGACCTGCGTGACCCCCGTCCCCAACCCGGTCACCGGCGTCGGAGTCACCCGGTCCGTCGTCGTTCCATCCCCCACCTGACCGCTGTTGTTGCGCCCCCACGCCTTGACGCTCCCGTCCGACAGCAGCGCATAGCCGGTGTTGTACCCCGCGGCGATCTGCGTCACCCCGACCAGGCCGGTCACCGTCGTGGGCCCGGAGCGATCGACTTTCGTACCGTCGCCCAACTGCCCGTAGGAGTTGTCGCCCCAGGCTTTGACGGTGCCGTCCGACAACAACGCGTAGGTCATGGAAATGGGGCCGTAGTACTGCTCCACACCCACGGCGATCTGCTTCACACCGGTGATCGTCGTCATCTTGGCCCATGTGCCGCTGGAACTCACCGTCGCCGTCTTGGTCCAGAGTGTCCCGTCCTGAAGCACCACCATGAACGAGGGGTAGTACGTGCCACTCAACGGGATGTAGGTAGCGGTCGACACGGCTTGCACGACGCGGGAGGGAAACACCCGCTCTACTTGGGCGAAGGTCGAGGTGTACCCGAGGCCCGCGACGAGGAGGTTCGCCCCTACCACCGTGAACGTCTGCGACTTCGTCTCCGAGCCTGACACCGCGTTCACGACCGCCGTGGGCCCCGGCATCGCCCATGGGTTGTTCAGGTTGAACGTCACGGTCGCCCGCCCCGACGAGTTCGTCGTTCGCGTCGCCGAGGGGCTGAACGTCGACCCCGACGGACCCGAGAAGACCACCGACTGACCGCCCACCCCGGTTCCGGACGAGTTCACCAACGTCGCCGTCACCGTCACCGTGCCGGAGGCCGGTACCTGCATGTTGGTCGTCGATAAGGTCAGCAACGCGGACGACACCGCGAACGCCGGTGACGTCGAGGCCATCATCACCGCCGGTACTGCCCACGCGGCACCCGCCATGATCGTGCGACGGCTCAGACGGCCGCCGTCGTCCGATCCCGCAGCAGGTGCACCTCCACCGAAGGCGTCGCCTCCGCCGGACGCGGCGTCGGTATCGCGCCCTCCCATGTCCCGGCTCGCGGCGGGGTACTTCTCGTCCTCGTTCATGGGGTTCTCCATCTTCTCTGTGAATTCACATGCGCGTGCCGGGCACGCTCGCGGGCATCGAGCTCAACGGCGCAGGGATGTCGAACGCGACGCGGCGGCGGGTGCGGCGGGGTGTGCTCAGTGTGACCAGGACGGGGGAGGAGTAACCGCTCGCGGAGAGAACGCGTCACATTCTGGTCGCGCGGCATTCACACCGCCGGGCGGCAGGCGCCCGCGCGCGGGCGTCGAAAGGTGAACCGCTCCGACCGTCCAGGTTATTTCCCCGGGCACCGCCCGCCCGACGTTCCGCGCGCGGATAGCGTCTCCCCTATCCACTCGCGTCAGACACCCACGTGGGGGTCTCCGACGCCCCGTGGAGTCCCGCGCACGGCCGACGAGAGGAGGTCCCATGCGAACCGATTCAGACCGCCGCGCCCCCTCCGCCCGAGCGGCGCGTCGTCTCGCGTTCCGCGGCGACGCGGCCCGTCGGTGGTTCGCCGAACGCGGTTGGAGCGCCCGCGGGCCGGAAGGTTCCGACGCGCTGCGCATCTTCGTCGACGAGATCGTCACCCCCTCCTTCCTGCTCCGTCGGCTATGGCACACCGCGGTGACGCTCACGCCGCAGACCGTGGCATCCGCTCTGGTATCGCCCGCGCTGCGCTCGCCGCTCCTCGTGCTGCAGGCCGACGGTCCCCTCACCGTCATCGCCCTCGGACACGAGCCGATCACTCTCGGCGTCGGCGGCACGGCACTGATCGACTCAGCGGTGCACGCGAGCTTCGAGTCCGAGGCCGCCACAGCACGAATCGAGCTCCGTGCTCGCCTGCGCCTGACTTCGACCGCAGACGTCGGCGGACGCGTGATGTGGAGCACCGAGGCGCTCTCCAGCTGGAGCGTGGTCGCCTCCACGGTGAACGCCTTGCTGAACGCCGAGGTGGATCCCGCGTCCGCCTCGTTTCCCGCCGTTCAGTCGGCGCTCGAGTATCTCGTGGCCGCGATGGTAAGGGAGCTTTCGCCGCCTGTCACGCGTCGATCGGCCGCCGAGTTGCTGCGCGAACGGAGCGAACGCCTCATCCACGACCGTGCAGACGACCCTGGCTTCACCGTCAGCGAGCTCGCGCATCGTCTCGAGGTCTCGCGCAGCTACCTCACGCGCGCATACGGCGAGATCGGCGCCACCCCGGGTCGTCGCATCCGTACCGCACGGCTCGAACTCGCCCGCGACGCGATCTTTGGATCAACGACCCAGGAGGCGGCGAACCGCGCAGGATTCAGCTCAGCGCGCGCCTTGCGCCGAGCGCTGCACGGGGCGTAGCAGGGTCGACGGTGCGGGCACATCTGACGTCGACACGCCTCGCAACGGCTTCGACGAGACGTTCGTGGGCAATACAGGCGGCACCTCACGGCAGGAGAGTTCGGCCGTGTGGTCGTGGGGGCGCCGTACCGAGCGGAGCCGTGCCTCTACGATGCGACAGAAGCCGCGCCGTCCGCGGCGAACGGACGGCGCGACTATTCGTCAAGCGTCGGCGCGGTGGTGCAGCCAGAGCACGCCGAGCGGCGGGAGCGTCAGCGTCGCGCTACCTCGGGTGTCGGTCGTCACCGCGCCGAGGTTGCCCTGGCCGGAGCCGCCGAACACTTCGGCGTCGCTGTTGAGCACCTCGGTCCAGGTGCCCGCCTCGGGAAGGTCCAGCGGGAAGTCGCCGAGGGGAACGCCCGAGAAGTTGCAGACGACGGCGATGGTGTTGCCGTGGTGGTCGCGGCGCGCGAAGGCGAGCACGTTCGGGTTCCACGCCGGGGCACCGAGGCGCGAGAATGCTGCCCCGTCGTGATCGCGCGACCAGAGGGCCGCCTGATCCTTGTAGACGCGGTTCAGCTCGGCGACGAACTCGTGCAGCTGTCGGTGGGCGGGCTGATCGAGCATCCACCAGTCGAGGCTGCGCGACTCGGACCACTCCGACATCTGGCCGAACTCCTGGCCCATGAACAGCAGCTGTTTGCCCGGGTGGCCCCACATGTAGGCCAGGAACGCGCGCATGTTCGCCAGCTTCTGCCAGTGGTCTCCCGGCATCCGTCCGAAGAGGCTGCCCTTGCCGTGCACGACCTCGTCGTGGCTGATGGGGAGCACGAAGTTCTCGCTGAACGAGTAGACGAACGAGAACGACAGCTCTCCTTCGTGGTGGGAGCGGTACATGGGGTCGCGCCCGATGTACTGCAACGAGTCGTTCATCCAGCCCATGTTCCACTTGAAGCCGAAGCCCAGACCCGCGGCCGACGTCGGCGCGGTCACGCCGGGGAAGCTGGTGGACTCCTCGGCGATGAGCGCGATGCCGGGATAGCGCTTGTAGGAGGTCGCGTTCACCTCCTGCAGGAAGCGAACGGCCTCGAGGTTCTCGCGGCCCCCGAACTGGTTGGGCGCCCACTCTCCCTCGTTGCGGGAGTAGTCGAGATAGAGCATGGATGCCACGGCATCCACCCTCAGTCCGTCGACGTGGAACTCTTCGAACCAGTACAGCGCGTTCGCGACGAGGAAGTTGCGCACCTCGTTGCGGCCGTAGTCGAAGATCAGCGTGCCCCAGTCCTTGTGCTCGCCGCGACGCGGGTCGGGGTGCTCGTAGAGCGCCTCGCCGTCGAAGCGGGCGAGGGCGAAGTCGTCCTTGGGGAAGTGCCCGGGTACCCAGTCCATGATGACCCCGATGTCGGCCTGGTGGAGGCGGTCGATCAGGTAGCGCAGGTCGTCGGGGTTTCCGAAGCGGCTGGTGGGGGCGTAGTAGCCCGACACCTGATAGCCCCATGAGCCGCCGAAGGGGTGCTCGGACAGGGGCAGGAACTCGACGTGCGTGAAGCCCTGGGCACTGACGTAGTCGATGATCTCATCGGCCGCGTCGCGGTAGGACAGGCCCTGCTTCCACGAGCCGAGGTGCAGCTCGTAGATCGACATCGGGCGATCGATCGGGGCGGTGGAGGAGCGATGCGCGATCCACGCCTCGTCCGCCCAGCTGTAGTCGGATTCGGTGACGACCGACGCCGTCGCCGGCGGCACCTCGGCGAGGCGCGCCATGGGGTCGGCCTTCTCGATCCACTGACCGCCGCGGGTGAGGATCTCGAACTTGTACCGCGTGCCGGTTCCGATGCCCGGGATGAACACCTCCCATACGCCGCTGCCACCCATCGAGCGCATGGCACTGCCCGAGCCGTCCCAGCCGTTGAAGTCGCCGATGACGCGCAGGGCACGCGCATCGGGTGCCCAGACAGTGAAGGCCACGCCGTGCGATCCGTCGAGCTCGCGTACGTGTGCCCCGAGGACTCGCCACAGCTCTTCGTGGCGTCCCTCCGAGACGAGGTGGAGGTCGAGCTCGCCGATGGAGGGCGCGTGCCGGTAGCCGTCGTCGGCGACGTGTTCGCTGCCGTCGTAGCGCGCGCGCACGGTGTATGCACCGGGGTAGTCCTCGGTGCGCGCCTCCCAGATCCCGCCGCGAAGGTGCTCCAACGTCACACTCTGACCGTCGGCGAGTTCGGCGGCGACCTCGAGGGCGAGGGGACGCCGCGAACGGATCACCCAGCCGTCACCGGTCTCGTGCACGCCCAGCACGCTGTGCGGGTCGTGGTGGGCACCGTGGGCGACGGCGTCCAGGATCTCAGCGGGGAGCGGGGTCATCGGTTCTCCTTGACGTGCAGGATGTGCACGGGCTCGTTGAAAGCGTCGAGACGCACGAAGTTGTGGTCGGCCCAGGTCCAGACCTGGCCGGTCACGAGGTCTTCGACGTCATACGACGCGCCCGGCTCGATGCCGAAGACGGTCGTGTCGAGGTGGACGGTCGTCTCGCGGGTGGAGTGCGGGTCGACGTTGGCCACGACGATGATCGTGTCGGAGGCGCCGGTCGGCGAGAGCTCCGCCGGCAAGTGCTTGGAATACACCAGGGTCGCGTCGTCGTCGCTCCAGTGCACGTCGAGGTTGCGCAGCTGACGGAGCGCCGGATGGGCGCGTCGCGCCGCGTTGAGCATGCGCAGGTACGGCGCGATCGAGTGCCCGGAGGCCTCAGTGCCCTCCCAGTCGCGGAACTTGTACTCGTACTTCTCGTTGTCGATGTTCTCTTCGGAACCCGGGCGGGCGACGTTCTCGATCAGTTCGTACCCCGCGTACACGCCGTACGTCGGCGCGGCGGTGGCGGCGATGGCGGCGCGGATCTTGTATGCCGGTCGACCGCCGTACTGCAGATACTCCGTGAGGATGTCGGGGGTGTTCACGAAGAGGTTGGGGCGCAGGAAGTCGTCGGTCTCGTGCGCGAGCGCTCCGAGGAACTCCTCGAGCTCTTCTTTCGTGTTGCGCCAGGTGAAGTACGTGTAGCTCTGCTGGAAACCGGCCATGGCCAGGCCCTGCATGGGGGCGGGCCGTGTGAAGGCCTCGGCGAGGAAAACCGCATCGGGCTCTTCAGCGCTGACCGTGGCGATCAGCCACTCCCAGAACTGCAGGGGCTTGGTGTGCGGGTTGTCGACGCGGAAGATGGTCACGCCCTGAGTGATCCAGTGGCGCACGATGCGCAGCACCTCGGCCCGGATGCCGTCGGGGTCGTTGTCGAAGTTGACCGGATAGATGTCCTGGTACTTCTTCGGCGGGTTCTCGGCGAACGCGATCGACCCGTCGGGCAGCGTCGTGAACCACTCGGGGTGCTCCGCGACCCAGGGGTGATCGGGCGACGCCTGGAGCGCGAGGTCGAGGGCCACCTCGAGACCGTTGTCGCGCGCCGCTGCCACGAACGCACGGAAGTCGTCGAGGGTGCCGAGGTCGGGGTGGACCGTGTCGTGACCGCCCGCGGCACCGCCGATGGCCCACGGCGAACCCGGGTCGCCCGGCTGGGTGACGAGGGTGTTGTTCGGGCCCTTGCGGTTGGTCTCGCCGATGGGGTGGATCGGCGGCAGGTAGAGCACGTCGAAACCCATGCCGGCGACACCGGGGAGACGGTCGACGGCGGTGCGGAACGTGCCGCTGACGACCGAACCGTCTTCGCCTCGCGTAGCGCCCTCGGAGCGCGCGAAGAACTCGTACCAGGCGCCGACGCCGGCGCGTTCGCGTTCCACGAGGAGTTCGGCATCCCGGCCCACCGAGACCAGACCCATCATCGGGCGTGCGGCGAACAGCGCGGCGATCGCGGGATCGCGCACGATCGAGAGGGCGACGTCGTCGTGGACGTCGGAATCGCGAAGAGCCCGCGCGGCTTCGTACAGCGCATCTTTGTCGGTGCCGGGGCGCTTCTTCTCGCCGCGCGCGCGATCGAACAGCTCCGCGCCCATCTCGCGCATGAGCGCACTGTCGACACCCGCGGCGATCTTGACCTCGGCGGCGTGCTCCCAGGTGGCGAAGTCGTCGGCGAAGGACTCGAATCGGAAGCGCCACACGCCCTGCTCGAGCGGCGCCACGATCGTGGACCACCGGTCGAACCCGTCGTTCAGGGGGCTGAGGCGGTGCAATGACTCGTCACCCGAGGGCGAGAACAGGCGCACGTTGACACCGATGCGGTCGTGACCCTCGCGGAAGGCGGTGACCGTGAACGGCACGGCCTCACCCACATAGGCCGACGGGCGGAAGGCTCCGCCGGGCACGCTCGGGTGGGGGAGCGCCATCGGAATGCGCGGTGTGACCACGCGGCGCAACGTGGGCGTCGGTTTGACCGGACGCACGGGGATCGAGGCGGCGCTGCGCCAGGGCAGCTCGGGCGAGATTGTCGTCGTGGTGGCCACGGTCCGAACCTACCGCGGGCCACCGACGTTGCCGCATCGTTTCGTGCGGCCTTGACAGCGGGGCCTGATCAGTCGACGCGGAACAGCCGCATCGACGCACCGGCGAGGGGGACCACGTCGCCCGGTGCGAACGTCGCGCGGGTGTCGGAGGGTGTCTCGTCGGCGCTGGACCACAGCTCGACGAACACGGCGTCCTCGAGGTCGGGGAGCACGATGTCGGTGGGGTGCTCCGTGCCGTGGATGACCAGCAGCACGCGGTTGGGGGCCTCGAGCTCGGGTGTCGAGGTCGCGAGGTATTGCAGCGTGCGGTGGGCCGGGTCGTTCCACCGGTCGCTCGACATGGTCTGGCCGTGCTCGTCGAACCACTCCATGACCGACGCCGAGGGGATCTGCTCCCCGAGGCGGGCGAAGCGCTGAGGACGCAGCGCCGGGTTGTCGCGACGCAGCTGGAGCAATCGCTGCGTGTGGGCGAAGAGGTCGCGCTGCCACGGCGCCATCTCCCACGACAGCCAGGTGAGGGCCGAGTCATGGCAGTAGGCGTTGTTGTTGCCGCGCTGCGTGCGGCCCATCTCGTCGCCGGCGGTGATCATCGGCACCCCCGCCGAAAGGAGCAGTGTTCCCATCAGGTTGCGCATGGCCGTGCGCCGGGTGGCGAGAACGCGCTCATCGTCGGTCGGCCCCTCGGCCCCGTGGTTGAAGGAGCGGTTGGTGTCGGCTCCGTCGCGATTCTGCTCGCCGTTGCCGAGGTTGTGCTTGACGTCGTACGACACGAGGTCGCGCAGGGTGAAGCCGTCGTGCGCGGTGACGAAGTTGACGCTCGCGAGGGGCCCGCGCTCCTCGCTGAAGGTGTTCGAGGAGCCGGCCAGGCGGGTGGCGAACCCGCCGATGCCGACGGGGGCGGTGTCGGCGCGGCGGGCGTAGTCGATGTCGCTCAGCCAGAAATTGCGGACGCGGTCGCGGTAGCGGTCGTTCCATTCGAGCCAGCCGTCGCCGAAGTTGCCGGTCTGCCAGCCGCCCATCCCGACGTCCCACGGCTCGGCGATGAGCTTGGTGCCCGATACGGCGGCTTCTTCGCGGAGGGCGGTGAGCAGCGGGTGGTCGGGCGCGAACGAATGCCTTTCGTCACGGCCGAGGGTTACCGCGAGATCGAAGCGGAACCCGTCGATCTGCACCTCGTCCGCCCAGTAGCGCACCGAGTCGAGCACGAGACGGGCCGCGGCATCCGTCGAGGTGTTCACCGCGTTGCCGCACCCGGTCTCGTCGATGTACGCGCCCTCCGCCGTCTGGCGGTAGTACGACCGGTTGTCGATGCCGCGCAGACTCGTGCGCGGCCCTCCGAGGCCCTCTTCGGCGGTGTGGTTGTAGACGACGTCGAGGATGACCTCGAGCCCCGCCTCGTGCAGCAGCTTGACCATTCCCTTGAACTCGCGCAGGACGGCCTCGGGTCCCTCTGCGCGGTTGGCTGCGGTGGCATAGGGCGCGTGCGGGGTGAAGAAGTTGAGCGTGTTGTAGCCCCAGTAGTTCGTGAGGCCGAGCTGGAGCAGCCGCGGTTCGGTCGCGAAGGCGTGTACCGGCAGCAGCTCCACGCTGGTGACACCGAGCGAGAGAAGGTGCTCGATCATCGCGGGGTGGGCGAGGCCCGCATACGTGCCGTGCAGCGCCGGCGGGATGAACGGATGCCGCTTGGTCAGGCCCTTCACGTGGCCCTCGTAGATGACCGTGCGATCCAGCGGCACGCGCGGCTTGGTCGAGGTGCCCCAGTCGAAGGAACTCTCGACCACCACCGAACGCCAGTCGCCGAAGCTGCCCGAGACGAGCCCCCGCGAGTAGGGATCGATGAGCAGCGACTGCGGGTTGAAGGTGTGGCCCGCACCGTGCGGCCCGCCTACGCGGATCGCGTAGCGCGCGCCGGGGCGCAGCAGAGGGGTGGTGGCCTCGAAGACTCCGCCGCCGACGGGGGAGAGGGCGATGGTCTCGGTGGCCCAGTCGAGATCGACGTCGTCGAAGATGAGCAGCTGCATCGCATCGGCCGACGCCGACCAGACGCGCAGCGTTCCGCCGTCGGGGCCGAGGCGCACACCGAGGTCGTCGAACGCGGGGTTCAGCAGAGCAGGACGGGTCGCCAGGGCGGGCTCGGTTCGGACCATGCGTCTTAGGGTAGTGAAGGCAGCGGACAGCGTGAGGGGGACGTAGGGTGCAGGTCTACCTCGATCACGCCGCGACGACGCCGCTTCGCGCAGAAGCCCGCGACGCGTGGCTCGACGCGCACCAGGTGCTCGGCAATCCGTCATCCATCCACGGAGCGGGGCAGGCGGCGCGTCGATTGCTGGAAGACGCCCGCGACCAGCTCGCCGGGGTGCTCGGCTGCCAGCCCATCGAGATCGTCTTCACCTCCGGCGGCACGGAGGCGGCCAACCTCGCGCTGAAGGGCCTGTGGTGGTCGCGGCCCGAGGGGAGCGATGCCGTGGTGTTCCCCGACGGCGAACACCACGCGACGCTCGACGTGGTGGGGTGGCTCGCGTCTGCCGAGGGCGCCGCGGTTCGCGCCGTGGCGCTCGACGCGCAGGGGCGCATCGATGCCGACGCGTTCTCCTCGGCCCTGCCCGGTGCGGGCCTCGCGACCGCGCTCGTGGCCAACAACGAGGTGGGGACGCTTCAAGATGCCGCGGGCCTCGCCGCTGCGGCATCCGGGGCCTCCGTTCCCCTGCACCTCGACGCCGTCTCGGCGCTGGGGCAGGTCGAGGTCGACTTCGCCGCTTGGCGGGGGGAAGGCACCGCCCCCGGGGGTCTCGCGGCGATGTCGGTCTCGGCGCACAAGGTCGGCGGCCCCGTCGGGGTGGGTGCGGCGGTGGTGTCTCGGCACGCGCGGGTGACGCCCCTGGTGCACGGCGGAGGTCAGCAGCGGGGTCTCCGTGCGGGGACGCAGGACGTCGCGGGGGCGGCTGCGTTCGCTGCGGCGGCCCGCGCCGCCGAGGGGGAGCGCGTCAGTGAGTCGGCGCGGCTCGTCGCCCTCCGTGAGCGGTTGATCGACGGCATCCGCTCGTCCATTCCGCAGGCGCGCCTCCTGGGCGACCCCGACGGTCGCCTTCCCGGCAATGCGCACGTGCTGTTCCCGGATGCCGCGGGCGAGACGCTGCTGTTCCTGCTCGACATGGCGGGGATCGCGGTGTCGACGGGGTCGGCGTGTCAAGCGGGCGTCGCCGAGCCGTCGCACGTCGTCCTGGCCTTGGGCCTCGACGACCGGGCGGCGCGGTCGGTGCTGCGTTTCACCCTCGGATACACCTCCAGCTCGTCCGACGTCGACGAGGTGCTCGCCCGCCTGCCCGAGGCCTACGCCCGAGCCGTGGCATCCGGCGCCCGTACAGCGGCACGTTCGTAGACTGGGGCGATGCGAGTTCTGGCGGCGATGAGCGGTGGGGTCGACTCCGCGGTGGCGGCGGCCCGTGCCGTCGAGGCGGGGCACGATGTGGTCGGCGTGCATCTCGCGCTCTCCCGTGCCGGAGGCACACTTCGCGCGGGCAGCCGCGGGTGCTGCACGATCGAAGACGCGATGGACGCGCGCCGCGCCGCCGACAAGCTCGGGATGCCGTTCTACGTCTGGGACTTCTCGGAGCGCTTCCGCGACGACGTGATCGACGACTTCGTCGCCGAGTACCGTGCCGGCCGCACCCCGAACCCCTGCATGCGCTGCAACGAGAAGATCAAGTTCGCCGCCCTCCTGGAGCGCGCGCTCGAGCTCGGCTTCGACGCCGTGTGCACCGGCCACTACGCGACCCTGGTCGACACGCCCGAGGGCCGCGAGCTGCACCGCGCGTCGGACAACGCCAAGGACCAGTCGTACGTGTTGGGCGTGCTCACCGCCGAGCAGCTCGCTCACACCTTCTTCCCCCTGGGGTCCACGCCGTCGAAGGCGCTCGTGCGTGCGGAGGCGGAAGCGCGCGGTCTCTCGGTGGCGCAGAAGCCCGACAGTCACGACATCTGCTTCATCCCCGACGGCGACACGCGCGGCTGGCTCGCCGACAAGGTGGGGGCCGAGCGCGGCGAGATCCTCGACCGCACCGGCGCCGTGATCGGTTCGCACGAGGGCGCTCACGCATTCACCGTCGGACAGCGCCGCGGTCTGCAGCTGGGCGTGCCGGCGGCCGACGGAAAGCCCCGCTTCGTGCTCGAGGTGCGACCGGTCAACAACACGGTCGTCGTCGGCCCCAAGGAAGCGCTGGCGTGCTCCGAGATCGCGGGGGAGCGTTTCACCTGGGCGGGACGCGCACCGTCGACCGACTCCTTCGCCTGCGACGTGCAGATCCGTGCGCACGCCGACCCGGTTCCCGCGTTCGCGTCGCTGGTGGACGGCCTGCTGACGGTGCGGCCCGACACTCCGTTCGACGGGGTCGCTCCGGGGCAGACGGCGGTGCTCTACGACGGCACGCGCGTGGTCGGGCAGTTCACGATCGACCGGACCGTGTCGGCGGTGCCGGTCGACGCCTGAGCCCGTGCGTTCTGACAGCGGGTCGTCCGGGCGGTGGATGCCGCGGGCTCGTTGTCTCTGGCACGGATGCGCGGTGGGCGCCGCGCGTGACGGATCCCGGTGACGGGCGGCGTTACGGGGAGGGGAGGGCGCCGCGGCGCAATCCGCTCCTCCGCCGCCGGAATCTCCTCCCCTCGCGGTGGTCGCGGCAAGGCCCTCGGACGATGTCGGAGGGCGTCCATAAGCTGTTGGAGTGACTGACCTTGCAACGCCCTCAGAAGACGCCGCACGCGAGGAGTGGAATGACCTCGCCCAGCGCGTCATCGATGCGCGCAATGCCTACTACGGCGACGACGCGGAGTTGGTCGATGATGCGACGTATGACGCGTGGATGCGCCGGCTAGAAGAACTGGAACGACTCGAACCGCGCCTGCAGGGGCAAGACAGCCCCACGCTCTCGGTGGGAGCGGCCGAGGCGACCGACCTCGCCACCATCGAGCACGCGGAGCGCATGCTCAGTCTCGACAACGTCTTCTCGGCCGATGAGCTGCGCGACTGGGCTGTCAAGACCGAGGCGGCCTCCGGGCGGAAGGTGCACTGGCTCAGCGAGCTCAAGATCGACGGGCTGGCGATCAACCTGCGCTACGAGAACGGCGTGCTGACGTCGGCGGCGACCCGTGGCGACGGGCGCGTCGGCGAGATCGTGACCGACAACGCCCTGCGCGTGACGGGGATCCCGCGCCGGCTCTCGGGCGAGGGTCATCCCGCTCTCGTGGAGGTACGCGGTGAGGTCTTCATCCCGGTGGCGAAGTTCGAGAACCTCAACCGTCTGCAGGGGGAGTACCGCGACCGCGCGGTCGCCGAGGCACGCGAACGCGCGGCGGGCCGTCGGGGTGCGCGCGCCTTCGACGAAGAGAGGGCCGAGATCGCGGCCGCCCGACGCTTCCCCGCGTTCGCCAATCCGCGCAACGCCGCCAGCGGCGGTCTCCGTCAGCAGATCGAGAAGAAGTCCGGGCTCGAGCTCGAAGCCGGTCTTGCCCGCATCGAGTCGCTCGCGCTGTACGTGCACGGGATCGGCGCGTGGCCCGAGCCGCCGGTGGAGGCGCAGAGCGAGATCTACGACCTCCTCGCATCGTGGGGTCTGCCCACGTCCCCCTACAGCCGGGTGGAGTCGACCATCGACGGCGTCCTGTCGTTCGTCGCACACCACGGTGAGCATCGGCACGCCGTCGAGCACGAGATCGACGGCGTCGTCGTCAAGGTCGATGAGCTCGCGCTGCACGATGAACTCGGGGCGACTAGCCGCGCTCCGCGGTGGGCGATCGCTTACAAATATCCGCCCGAACAGGTCAATACGAAGCTGCTCGACATCGTCGTCTCGGTCGGTCGCACGGGCCGGGCGACGCCCTTCGCGGTCATGGAGCCGGCGAAGGTGGCGGGTAGCGTCGTGCGACAGGCGACCCTGCACAACCAAGACGTCGTGAAGGTCAAAGGCGTCCTCATCGGCGACACGGTCGTGCTGCGCAAGGCCGGCGACGTCATCCCCGAGGTGCTCGGGCCGGTGGTCGAACTGCGCGACGGCAGCGAACGCGCCTTCGTCATGCCCACCGACTGCCCCGAGTGCGGCACGCCGCTCCGGCCCGCGAAAGAGGGCGACATCGACCTGCGCTGTCCGAACGCGCGGTCCTGCCCGGCACAGGTCCGCGGGCGTGTCGAGCACATCGGCTCGCGGGGCGCCCTCGACATCGAGGCACTCGGCGAGGTGACGGCTGCGGCCCTGACGCAGCCCGAAGTGCCCGAGCGGCCGCCCCTCGACACCGAGGCGGGACTCTTCGATCTGACGATCGAGGAGCTCGTCCCGATCCAGGTGGTCGTCCGGGAGTCCGAGACGGGTGAACGCAAGATCGACCCCGACACCGGTGAACTGGTGCGACGAGCTCCCTTCCAGAAGCTCGGCCCCGCGTCGTACCCGCCGGGCAGCGAAGAACTCGACGCCGCCGAACGGCGACGCCGAGGCGTCCGGAAAGACTTCCGAGAGGTACTCCCGTCGGAGCAGGCGACCAAACTGGTCGCCGAACTGCAGAAAGCCAAGACGAAAGACCTGTGGCGTCTGCTTGTCTCGCTCAACATCCGTCACGTCGGACCGGTCGCGGCCCGCGCCCTCGCGCAGTGGTTCGGTTCGCTCGACGCCATCCGCGCGGCTTCCCGCGAAGAGCTCGCCGCCGTCGAAGGGGTGGGCGGCATCATCGCCGACGCCGTGATCGACTGGTTCGAGGTCGACTGGCACCGCGAGATCGTCGACCGCTGGCAGGCCGCCGGTGTGCGCTTCGCCATTCCCGGCCATCCCGGTCCGGGAGCCGCGGCAGCCGCGGGCGGCGTGCTCGCGGGGGTCACGGTGGTGGCGACGGGCTCGCTCGAGGGCTACACGCGCGAGGGCGCGCAGGAGGCGATCATCTCCGCGGGAGGCAAGGCGGCGTCGAGCGTGTCGAAGAAGACGGACTTCGTCGCGGCGGGCCCGGGCGCAGGATCCAAACTCGCGAAGGCCGAAGAACTCGGGCTGCGGATTCTGGATGCCGCGCAGTTCCGCATCCTCGTCGAGCAGGGCCCTGCGGCGCTCGACGGCGATCAAGAGACGGTCGATGAGAACGCGGGCGACGGTTCCGCCGACTGACACGGCCCGCGGGCGCAAACTGACACGGTCCGCGGGCGCACGAGGGCGGGGGGCCGGGAGACCGAGCTCCCGCCCCTCCGTCCGATGTCAGCCCTGGCAGGCCGTTCCCGCTTGCGTGAAGCTCTCCTGCAGCGCGGTCACCTGAGCGCCGAACTCGCTCGCCCGGGCGGGGTCGGCCGTGAACCCCTCGAGGAACGCGGCGTACTCGTCGAGCTGGGCACCGGCCTTCTGCGCGAGGGGAGCGATCTCCTCGTTCGTGATGCGCGAGAACTCTCCCTGCACTTTCTCGGTCAGCGCGTTGAAGGCGGCGAAGGTGGCCTGGGGGTCTGTGGTGTCCATGGACTGGCTGGTCGACACCACGTCGCCGAACGACGCGATGACGATCTGGCAGGCGTCGGCCTTCGACTGTCCGCCTTCCGTCTCCCCGGACTCCGGCGACGGTGACGATGCCGCCGGGGTCGAGGCCGCCGGTGCCACCGACTCGGCCGCTGTCGTCGATGCGTCACCGGCGGAGCAACCGGCGAGCAGCAGCAGCGCCGACGCGGCGATGAGAGCGAACGGTGTACGTGTTCTGGTCATGATTTCCCCCACAGAGTCACAGCCGGGCCGCGATCGACCCGCGCTGCCACCGTAGCGAAGGACGCGAACGCGATAGCCTCCGCGGCGGAGGCTCAGTCGGACAACAGCCGGTCGCGTACCTGTCGCCGCAGGACTTTGCCGATGAGCGAGCGCGGGAGCTCCTCGACCACCACGAGGCGCTTCGGCACTTTGTAGGGCGTCAGGATGCCGCGCGCGAACGCGCGGACGGCCTCCGCGTCGAACGTGTCGGGGTCCGAAGCGACGACCGCCGCGACGACCTGTTCGCCGGAGTGCTCGTCGGGCAGCCCCACCACCGCGACGTCGGTCACTGACGGGTGCTGGCGCAGCACGCTCTCGACTTCTGTGGGGGCCACGTTGAAGCCGCCGGTGATGATCAGTTCTTTGATCCGGTCGACGATGCGGACGAAGCCCGCCTCGTCGATCGTCACGATGTCACCGGTGCGGAACCAGTCGTCGACGAACACGGCCGCGGTTTCTTCGGGCTTGCCGTAGTACCCGCGGAACACCTGCGGCCCCCGTACGAGGAGTTCGCCGCGCTCGACGTCGGTGTCGGGGTCGTCGGGGTCGACGACGCGGCACTCCGTCCCCGGGAGCGGCAGCCCCACGGTTCCGGCGACGCGGTTGTCGGCGACGGGGTTCGCCATCAGCACGGGGGAGCACTCGCTGAGGCCGTACCCCTCGACGAGGAACCCGCCCGTCGCCTTCTCGAACGGCACGACGAGCTCGTGCGGGAGGGCCATGGCGCCCGAGATGGCCACATCGGTGCCGGCGAGCGAGACACCCTGCTGCTGCGCCGCCGTCAGCAGACGATCGGCGATGGGCGGCACGAGCGGGAGGAACGTGGCCGGGTGCTTCTTCGTGGCCGCGAGCACGAGATCGGGGTCGAACTTCGGAAAGAGCACCAGACGCGCGCCCATCGACATCGCGAACGTCAGGCACAGCGTGAGGCCGTAGGCGTGGAACATCGGCAGGACCGCGTAGACCACGCACCCCTCGCCCCGGACGATCTGCGGGACCCACGCCCGTGCCTGAGCGGCGTTCGCGAGGAGGTTCGCATGGGTGAGCATCGCACCCTTCGGTGTGCCCGTCGTGCCGCTCGTGTACTGGATGATCGCGAGGTCGTCGGCCGCGGGACGGGGATGCGAGGCCGGAAGCGCCGTGTGCCGGACGAGACCGTCCCAGTCGACCGCGCCTTTCGTGCTCGCGTGGAGTGCTGCACGCGATTCCCGTGCCTTGGCGACGGGGAGTCGAAGGGCGAGACGCGTCATCAGGGGCATCGCGCGGGTCACGTCGACCGAGACGAGCGTGTCGACGCGGAGGTCGGCCGGGAACTCCTGCACCGTCGCGACAACCTTGCTCCAGACGATCGCGTGTTTCGCGCCGTGGTCTTCGAACTGCTTGCGCAGCTCGCGCGGGGTGTAGAGCGGATTGTGCTCGACGACCACCGCGCCCAGCCGCAGCACCGCGTAGAAGGCGACGATGTGCTGCGGGCAATTCGGCAGCACGATGGCGACGGGATCTCCCGCGCGGACACCGTGGGCCGCCAGGGCGGCGGCTGCGCGTGCGATCTGCTCGGAGAGCTCGGCGTAGGTCGTCTCACGGCCGAAGAACTGCAGGGCCGGGGCGTCGGGATAATCGCGGACGGACGCGTCGACGATGTCGATGAGCGAACCGCTCTGCGGGGCCAGGTCTTCCGGCACCCCCGCGGCGTAGCTCGTGGTCCAGGGTCGCGGCGGATCGAAGCTCGTCACCCGGCCAGCCTAGAACGCGGGTGTTCCCACCGGCCGACCTGTCCACAGCCGACGAGGAACGATCGCGCACCCGGTTCCCGCGGGACGGGGAATCGTCGCGCACCGCATCCACCGCGGTCCCGGGTGTCGGCGACGCGCGAACTAGACTCGACGGGTGTCTGAAATCACCCCTGATCTCGTGCGCCATCTCGGTGTGCTCGCTCGGATCCAGTTGAGCGACGAAGAGGTGCAGAGCCTCACCGGCCAACTGGATGCCATCGTCGACAACATCGCGAAGGTGTCCGAGGTCGCGACCCCGGATGTCGTCGCGACGAGCCACCCGATCCCGCTCGAGAACGTCTTCCGCCCCGACGTCGTGCAGCCGCAGCTGACGCGTGAGCAGGTGCTGCAGAACGCGCCCGACCAAGCCGACGGCCGTTTCCGTGTCACCGCGATCTTGGGGGAGGAACAGTGACCGGCGACGTCCCATCGACCACCGACCTCGTGTGCACCGCGTCCGCGACGAAGGAGCAGAGACGATGAGCGATCTCACCCGCTTGACCGCAGCCGAGCTGGCCTCGAAGCTCTCGGCATCCGAGGTGTCCAGCGTCGAAGCCACGCAGGCGCACCTCGACCGCATCGCCGCCGTCGACGCTGACGTCCACGCCTTCCTCCACGTCAGCGACCACGCGCTCGACGTCGCGGCCGACATCGACCGCCGCCGCGCCGCCGGCGAGCGACTGCACGAGCTGGCCGGTGTTCCCCTGGCGGTGAAAGACGTGCTCGTCACCACCGACATGCCCTCCACGAGCGGATCGAAGATCCTCGAGGGCTACATGTCGCCCTACGACGCTACGGTCGTCGCGCGCTCGCGCGCCGCGGGCCTCGTCCCGCTGGGCAAGACCAACATGGACGAGTTCGCGATGGGCTCCTCCACCGAGTTCTCGGCATACGGCCCCACCCGCAACCCGTGGGACCTCGACCGCATCCCCGGAGGCTCCGGCGGTGGGTCGGCCGCGGCCGTCGCCGCTTTCGAGGCGCCGCTCGCCCTCGGCTCCGACACCGGCGGCTCGATCCGCCAGCCCGCCCACGTCACCGGCACGGTGGGCGTGAAGCCGACCTACGGCGGAGTGAGCCGGTACGGCGCCATCGCGCTGGCATCCAGCCTCGATCAGGTGGGGCCGGTCACCCGCACCGTGCTTGACGCGGGACTGCTGCACGACGTCATCGGCGGACACGACGCGAACGATTCGACGTCGCTGTCTGACGCATGGCCGTCGTTCGCCGCCGCCGCCCGAGAGGGTGCGACGGGCCAGGTGCTCAAGGGACTGAAGGTCGGCGTCGTCCGCGAGCTCGACGGCAGCGGCTTCCAGTCGGGTGTCACCGCGTCGTTCCGCGCGGCGCTGTCAGCGATGGAGGCGCAGGGCGCCGAGATCGTCGAGATCAGCGCGCCGCACTTCGAGTACGGCGTGGCCGCCTACTACCTGATCCTCCCCGCCGAGGCGTCGAGCAACCTCGCGAAGTTTGACTCCGTGCGCTTCGGCATGCGCGTGAACCCGCAGGGCGCGGCAACCGTCGAGAACGTCATGGCCGCGACCCGCGACGCGGGCTTCGGCCCCGAGGTGAAGCGACGCATCATCCTCGGCACCTACGCCCTGTCGGCCGGCTACTACGACGCCTACTACGGCAGCGCGCAGAAGGTGCGCACTCTCATCCAGCAGGACTTCGATGCGGCCTTCGGCCAGGTCGACGTGATCGCGACCCCGTCGGCCCCGACCACGGCCTTCCGGATCGGCGAGAAGATCGACGACCCGCTGCAGATGTACCTGAATGACATCACGACGATCCCGGCGAACCTCGCGGGGGTCCCGGGCATCTCCATCCCCAGCGGCCTCGCCGAAGAAGACGGTCTGCCCGTCGGCATCCAGTTCCTCGCCCCCGCCCGCGAAGACGCCCGTCTGTACCGCGTCGGCGCGGCGCTCGAAGCACTGCTGGTCGACCAATGGGGCGGACCGCTGCTGGATCGCGCCCCCTCTCTCACGAACGGAGCGTCGCTCTGATGGCCAAAGACGCACTCATGGACTTCGACGAGGCGCTCGAGTTGTTCGAGCCCGTCCTCGGCTTCGAGGTGCACGTCGAGCTGAACACCGCCACCAAGATGTTCTCGGCGGCACCCAACCCGGCCAACGAGGCGAACCACGGCGCGGAGCCCAACACGCTCGTCGCCCCCGTCGACATGGGACTCCCGGGTGCCCTCCCGGTGGTCAACCAGGAGGCGATCCGCTCGTCGATCAGCCTCGGCCTCGCCCTCGGCTGCTCGATCGCCCCGTCGAGCCGGTTCTCGCGGAAGAACTACTTCTACCCCGACCTCGGGAAGAACTATCAGATCTCGCAGTACGACGAGCCGATCGCCTTCGAAGGCTCGGTCGACGTCGAACTCGCCGACGGGACGATCGTGACGATTCCGATCGAGCGGGCGCACATGGAAGAAGACGCCGGAAAGCTCACCCACATGGGAGGCTCGACCGGTCGCATCCAGGGCGCGGAGTATTCGCTGGTCGACTACAACCGCGCCGGCGTCCCCCTCGTCGAGATCGTCACCAAGCCGATTTTCGGTGCCGAGCACTCGGCCCCCGACCTGGCGAAGGCCTATGTCGCGACCATCCGCGACATCGTCCGCGGACTCGGTATCTCCGAGGCGAAGCTCGAGCGCGGCAACCTGCGCTGCGACGCGAACGTATCGCTGCGTCCCCGCGGGCAAGAGAAGCTGGGCACCCGCACCGAGACGAAGAACGTCAACTCGATGCGCTCGGTCGAGAGAGCGGTGCGTTACGAGATCCAGCGGCAGGCGGCAATCCTCGCCAAGGGCGGCACGATCACGCAGGAGACGCGGCACTGGCACGAGGACACCGGGCGTACCTCGCCCGGTCGTCCCAAGTCGGATGCCGACGACTACCGCTACTTCCCCGAGCCCGACCTGCTGCCCGTGGTCCCCGCGCCGGCGCTCATCGAGGAGCTGCGCGCAGCGCTCCCCGAGCCGCCGGCCACTCGCCGTCGCCGGCTGAAGGCCGAGTGGGGCTTCACCGACCTGGAATTCCAGGACGTCGCGAACGGTGGGCTGCTCGACGCCGTCGCCGAGACCATCGCGGCGGGTGCCGCCCCCGCGGCTGCCCGCAAGTGGTGGACCGGTGAGATCACCCGTGTCGCCAACACCCAGGAGCGCGACGCCGCCGATCTCGTGTCGCCTGCGAACGTCGCCGCGCTGCAGAAGCTCGTCGATGCGGGAACCCTCACCGACAAGCTCGCGCGCCAGGTGCTCGAGGGCGTCATCGCCGGCGAGGGAACCCCGCAAGAGGTCGTCGACTCGCGCGGTCTCGCGGTCGTCTCCGACGACGGGGCGCTCATCGCGGCGATCGACACCGCTCTCGCCGCCCAGCCCGACGTGCTGGCGAAGATCCGCGACGGCAAGGTGCAGGCGGCTGGCGCCGTCATCGGCGCGGTCATGAAGGCCATGAGAGGTCAGGCCGACGCCGCGCGCGTGCGCGAGCTCGTGCTGGAGCGCGCCGCCGCGCTGTAAGACACCGGATGCCACGACCTCGGCCGTCACGAACGGCTCGGGGTCGTGGCATCCGTCGTTGCGTCGACGTTCGGCAACCGGGCGAGCCCCGACCCCGACCCGATGTCGGAGGTCCGGGAGACAATGGATGCATGGGACGCGGAGACGGCACGGGGCGCATCGTCTCGCGCCCCGACGCGGATGACACCGGCACGGGCATCCTGCACGTCGACATGGATGCGTTCTTCGCATCTGTGGCCGTCCTCGACGACCCGTCGCTGGCGGGCAAGCCGCTGATCATCGGGGGATCCGAAGGCCGCGGCGTCGTCTCGAGCGCGTCTTACGAGGCCCGCCGCTACGGGGTCAAGTCGGCCATGCCCGTCGCCATCGCCCTTCGGCTCTGCCCGACGGCGATCGTGGTCAACCCGCCGTATTACCGCTACACCGAGATGTCGCGCCAGGTGATGGCCCTCTTCCACGACGTCACCCCTCTGGTCGAACCCCTCTCGATCGACGAAGCCTTTCTCGACGTCCGCGGCGCGCGGCGGCTCTGGGGCAGCCCCGGCACCATCGCTCGAGAGCTACGCGCTCGGGTGCGGGCCGAGACCGGACTCACCTGCAGCATCGGCGTGGCGGCGACCAAGCATGTGGCCAAGATGGCCTCGACGATCTCGAAGCCCGACGGGTTGCTCGTCGTCGCGGCGGCCGACACCGAAGCGTTCCTCCGACCCCGTTCGGTACGGGCCCTGTGGGGCGTCGGACCCAAGGCGGCCGAGGCGTTGGAGTCCCGCGGCATCCGGCTCGTCTCCGACATCCTCGACACACCGCGGCACGCCCTGGATCAGGTGCTGGGTGGCGCGATGGGCGAGCGGATCTGGCATCTGTCGCGGGGCATCGATGCGCGCGAGGTGCACACGGGTCGCTCCGAGAAGAGCGTCGGTCACGAAGAGACCTTCCACACCGACATCTCCGACACCGCCACGCTCCACGTCGAGCTCCGGCGCCTCGCCGACCGTGTCGGCGCGCGTCTGCGCGCCCAGCAGTACGAGGCGTCGACCATCTCGATCAAGGTGCGTTTCTCCGACTTCACGACGCTGAGCCGGTCGCGCACCCTGACCGAGCCCACCTCGGTCGGCCAGCGCATCGGCGACGCGGCGATCGAGCTGTTCGATTCGATCGATCGCCGTCAGGCCGTGCGGCTCGTCGGAGTGCGCGGCGAGAAACTCAAACCCGCGGCCATGGCGGCCACCTTGTGGGATGACGACGCCGAGTGGCGCCGCGTCGAGGGGGCGCTCGATGGGGCCACCGCCCGCTTCGGACGCGGCGCGGTGACACGTGGTTCCCTGCTGGGACCGTCACGGGGCGGGGGAGCGCTGCCCACGAACCCGCGTCCGTCGTACGACCACTGAGTCGCCGGGACGCGCGTGCCCTCCGCCGGGCCCGAAACGTCGGTGCAGCGGCTCGGTGGGGATGAGTCCTTCCGATGGGCTCGGGGGCTTCGACACGGTGCGGGTCCGTGCGTCCCTCCGACAAGCTCAGAGCCTCGGTACAGCGGCCCGGCGAGACGGGCCCTCTCGACGCACTCGGTGGCCACGGCGTGGCGCGGTTGCTCGCGGCTCCGTCGACGAGGTCGGCCACCCCGGGTGTCGGACGTCGCACGCGCGCGAGCTCGATGCAACGCCCCTTCGACGCGACGGACCCACCCGCTACGGTGGTGCACATGCCCAACATCGCACTCGAACTCGGCAAGCAGTCCACCCACTTCGGCGTCTCCGCCGCCTACGGCGAGCAGCAGGATGTCGACGGCGTGCGCATCGTCCCCGTCGCCCTCGTGTGGGCCGGTTACGGCGGTGGCTCCGACGAGCAGGGCAACGGCGGTGGCGGAGGCGGCGGCTACACGTTGCCGCTCGGCGCCTACATCCGCCGCGGCGACGACCTGCGCTTCGATCCGAACCTCGTGTCGCTGCTCGCTGTCGGCATCCCGTTCGTGTGGGTCGCCGGTCGCGCGCTCAGCCGTGTCATCCGCGCCCTCAAGAAGTAGCACCGACCCGGTCGACGCCGCCCTGGGTGCGGCGGTGGCCGCGCTGGCCGACCGCGTCGCGGCCGTCGGTGCGACCAATCCGGTGGTCGTGCTCGACGGTCGCAGCGGGGCCGGCAAGAGTTCTCTCGCGCGCCGGCTCGTCGCCGGCTGGCCTGGTCGCGACCGCGTGCAGCTCGTCGCGCTCGACGACGTGTACCCGGGCTGGGACGGCCTCGCCGACGGTGTCGCCTACGCGCGCGAGAGCCTCCTGCGCCCCCACGCGCGGGGGCTGATCGGCGTGTGGGAACGGTGGGACTGGGAGGCGGACGCACGCGCCGAGGCCCATGCGGTCCATCCGTCGCTGCCCCTCGTCGTCGAGGGTTCGGGTCTGCTCACACCGGAGGTCGCCGCCCTCGCCGACGTGTCGGTCTGGGTCGAGGCGCCGGCCGCGTCGCGCAAAGCGCGCGCGCTGGGCCGCGACGGCGACACCTACCGTCCGCATTGGGACCGGTGGGCGCTTCAAGAAGACCATCACATCGCCGTGCACGAACCGGTTTCGCTCGCCTCGCTGGTCGTTCGGGTGCCGTAGCGTCGTCGTCCTCGACGCGTCGTCCATCATGCACACGCGGTCAGCGTCGATCGAGTGCGGTCATCAACCCGTCGAGGCGGTAGCCGATCCAGTCGTACACCCCGAAGCGCGGGTCGTCGGGCTGATGGTCGTCTTCGGTCTGGATGCCGAGCCGTGTCGCCAGCACCAGACGGACCGCCGACAGCGTCCGCATCCATGCCAGGGCCTCGCCCTCGCCCAACGCGACGGCGATCGTGGCATCCGGGTCGCTCGTGGGGTCGAGATCGGCACCGTCGATGCCCAGGGTCCGCAGGACGGTCGCGGCATCCTGCCCTCGGCGCTCGAGGAGGTCACCGCCGGTCAGTCGGCGGAACTCCCGACTGGCAGCCCCATCGTCGGGGTATGCATCGGGGAGCAGCCGGGTCACCGCGGGATCGGCGGCCGAGCGGGTGTCGGCGAGCAGATCGCGGAATTGGCCGACGATGCCGGCGAGGTGCAGAGCCTCGAGGCCGCTGATCTCGAGCACGACGATGCGCTCGCTCACGCCGGGTCCTTTCTGACGGTGGCCCAGAGGCCGAAGTCGTGCATGGCCTGCGTGTGCGCCTCCATCACCTCTCGGGGTCCGCGCGCGACGACCGCGTGGCCGTCGTGATGAACGGCGAGCATCAGACGATGCGCCGTGGGGGCGTCGAAGCCGAAGTAGCTGCGGAAGACGTGCGAGACGTAACTCATCAGATTCACGGGATCGTTCCACACGACGGTCTGCCACGTCGAGGGGGGCTGTTCCGACAGCGCGCGAATCGTTTCGGCGTCGAGGTCGGGCATGGCCAGGCCACCCATCATGCCCACCCGAGCTCGTGGAGCCGCGCGTCGTCGATGCCGTAGAAGTGGGCGATCTCGTGCACGAGGGTCGTGTGGATCTCGTCGCGCAGCTCGTCCTCGTCGGCGCACGCCGCGAGGTGGGGCTCGCGGTACAGGATGATGCGGTCGGGGAGTTCTCCGACGCCGTACCGGTCGCGCTCGGTCAACGCCCACCCGTCGTAGAGGCCCAGCAGGTCGAGCGAGCCGTCTTCGGGGCGGTCCTCGACGACGAACACGACGTTGTCGAGGCCTTCGATCATGTCGTCGGGAAGCTGATCGAGCTCGTCGACGACGAGGCGTTCGAATGCCTCGGCGTCGAGGGTGAGAGGGGGATGATCATGGATGCCGTCATCGGCCGGCGTCGCCGCGTTCTCACGCTCGGACGAGGTCGTCACGCTCCCCGCGTACGAGTCTTCGCCGTCTTGCACGCGAACCTCCCGGGGGTGTGTGGAGCACGTGGTCGGCTCCGGCGTCGGGTCGCTACTCCGTCGTCGATTCTACGGGCGCGCGGTCTTCGCGGGCCGGAAACACGAGAGCCCGGCGGAGTGTGTCCGCCGGGCTCTCGATGGGGGAGGAGCGTGCTGTTGCCCGATCTTCCCTCTCTGTGACTGGGGTGGCTAACGGGACTTGAACCCGCGACCCCCGCGACCACAACGCGGTGCTCTACCGACTGAGCTATAGCCACCATGTGTCTGCCGCAGCAGACAACTTAACGATTATGTCATACGTCCAGTGCGAACGACGACACGGCCGCCGTCGAAACGGCCTTCGCCTCGTCGCTCGTGGGACCCGGCTGGGGGACGAAGACCGCGGCGCGATAGTAGGCCAGTTCGCGGATCGATTCGCGGATGTCGGCGAGGGCGCGGTGGCCCCCGTGCTTCGCCGGCGCCTGGTAGTAGGCGCGCGGGTACCACCGGCGCGAGAGCTCCTTGATGCTCGAGACGTCGACGTTGCGATAGTGCAGCCACCGGTCGACGCGCGGCATGTACTTCGCCAGAAACATGCGATCGGTGCCGATCGTGTTGCCGGCGAGGGGCGCTTTGCCCTCGACCGGGGCGAAGCGCTGAATGTACTCGAGTGCCTGGAACTCGGCATCCGCGAGGCTCACCCCGTGCGGGATCTCGTCGAGGAGGCCGGAGGACCGGTGCATCTCGGTGACGAAGTCGCCCATGTTGGCCAGGGCGGAGTCGTCGGGTTTGATGACGATCTGGAAGCCGGGGTCGATCACGTTCAACTCGAAGTCGGTGATGACGACGGCGATCTCGACGAGTTCGTCGACCGCGAGGTCGAGGCCGGTCATCTCGCAGTCGATCCAGACGAGCCGGTCGTTCTCGGAGGCGTTTACCATCCCCACATTCTAGTGAGGGGGCTCGGCGAGGGGATCTGGTCCCCCAGACACGATTCGAACGTGTGACCGGCGGATTAGAAGGCCGCTGCTCTATCCACTGAGCTACTGGGGGTCGTCCTCAGGATATCCGTCGTCGCCGACGCGCCGCACCAGCCCCTGGCGCGCCCGCCTGCGCGGGCGTAATCTCCGGCGCAACGAGAGCGAAGGAGCACTCATGTCGGAAACGGTGACCAAGCGTCTCTGGGTGGCCTATGGACCCGTCGGGGTCGTCGGGAAGATCCAGCAGGATGCCGAGGGATACAGCGTGCACATGGCGGGAAAAGACGAGCGGCTCGGCGTCTACCCGTCGATGGAGATCGCGAAGAACGCCCTGCACTCCCACCTCAAGCCCGGGAGCGACCGGCCGGAGTTCCGGGAGCACTGAGGATTGCCGCGCCTCTCGGGTGTGGATGATCCCGCCCGGGGGCGCGTGACTCTGGTGTCGGGTGGCGCCGGGTGCGCTCCTCGCGCGAGCGGGGAGGAACCCGCCTCGGTGGCGCTCACCGAACCAGACATGCCGCAGGACGCTTCGATGTGACCGGGGTCCCGCGTCACACGCGGGCGAGCCGTCGGGTGCGCGACGTGGGGCGGGTGAAGGCGAGCAACGGCATCGCGATGTGCACGAGCGGGCCGATGCCCAGGGCGAAGACGAGCGTGCCCACACCGACGGTTCCGCCGAGGAGCCAGCCCAGGATCAGCACCGTTCCCTCGACGGTGAGCCGGCACGCCCAGATGGGCCATCCGAACCGTCCGTGCAGACCCGTCATGAGACCGTCGCGCGGACCGGGCCCGAAGCGGGCGCCGATGTAGAGCCCCGACGCCACCGCCACCAGCACGACACCTGCGACGAGCAGAAGCACCTGCATCCAGAGCTCGTCGGGATGGGGAAGGATCCCGAGTGCGATCTGCATGCTCGTCCCGACGAGGAGGATGTTGGCGATCGTGCCGACCCCGGGCTTCTGGCGCAGCGGAATCCACAACAGCAGCACGGCGAGACCGACGAGGTTGGTGATCCACCCGATGCCGAGGCCCGTGACGCGCGACAGGCCTTGAGCGAAAACCGTCCACGGGTCGACGCCGAGTCCGGCGGCCACGGTGAGCGCGCACCCGACGCCGTACAGCACGAGTCCGACGAACAGACGAGTGATTCGCGAGAGCATGAAGAGATCCAATCATGAGATTGGACGCAGGTGAGGATGCCAATCCCGCTATCGTGGCACGATGGATTCCCGCATCTCCGCTCGCGCTCTCTCCGTCGCTCTCGGTGGCTGGCGGGGGAGCGGACCCGCCTATGAGGCACTCGCCGACGGCATCCGGTTGCTGTGTCTCGACAACAGGCTGGCCCCCTCGACGGCCCTGCCCGCCGAGCGAGAGCTCGCGTCGGCGTTGCACCTGAGCCGGACGACGGTAGCCGCGGCGTACCGCAGTCTGCGTGACAGCGGGCACATCGAGAGCCTGCGTGGAAGCGGCAGCGTGACGCTTCCGCTGCGGAGGAACGACCCCGGGCTGGACGCCGGCGACGCGGCGATCGACCTGCAGCAGGCGAGCCCCGCCGCGTGGCCCGGCCTGCCCGCGGTCATCGCCGAGGCGACGCAGGATGCCCCTGCTCTGGTCGCGCGCATCGGGTACGACGTGGTCGGCGACGCGGGGTTGCGCGCCGCGATCGCGCAGCATTACGCGGGTCGCGGCATGCCCACGTCGCCCGACCAGATCCTCGTCACGACGGGCGCCCAGAGTGCCATCCACCTCATCGCCTCGGTGCTGCTCAGCCGCGCAGACCGGGTGATGCTGGAGACGCCGACGTATCCGCACGCGGCCGACGCCTTCCGACGCGTCGGCGCACGGCTCATCGGCGTGCCGGTCGACTCGGACACCGGATGGGACCTCGAGCGCGCTGCGCAGAGCTTCGCGCGCGCTCTGCCGACGTTGGCCTACCTGATGCCCGACTTCCACAATCCGACGGGCCGGACCATGACCGTCGAAGAGGTGTCGGCGTTCGTCTCCGCAGCGCAGGCGGCGGGCACGCTGCTGGTGCTCGACGAGACCACGGCCCAGCTCGACATCGACCGCCCGGTCGGACCTGCGCCGTTCCCCGACGACGATCGCATCATCCGTGTCGCGTCGCTCGGCAAGACCGTGTGGGGCGGCCTTCGTGTCGGGTGGATCCGCGCGGCCCCTGACATCGTGAGGCGCCTCGCGAGCGGACGCCCGGTGCACGACCTCGGCACCCCCGAGATCGAGCAGGCCATCGCCCGGCGACTCGTGCCCCGTCTCGACGAGATCGCGCACCAACGCGGTGAGCTGCTGCGGGCGGGCCGCGACAGTCTGGTCACGGCACTTCGCCGGACGCTGCCCGACTGGGAGGTGCCCGACGTGTTCGGCGGCGTGTCGCTGTGGGTGGGCCTCGGCGAGCCCCTCAGTACTCCGCTGGTCATGAACGCGCGGGCACGTGGGCTGGCGCTCTCGGCGGGGTCGCGCTTCGCCGTGGAGGGCGGTCATGATCGGCGTCTGCGCGTGCCGTTCACGGCGCCCCCGGCGACGCTCGAACGTGCTGTCGACATCTTGCGCGCCGCCTGGGACGATGTGCGCGGCGGTCGGACGACCGCCGCGAGCGAGGACTTCGCCCGCGTCGTCTGACGCGCCCGGTCGAACCCGACGCTCCGCCGACAGTTCGTCAGCGCGCATAGCGCAGGCACTCGAGCGCGTCGCTCGACGACCAGAATTCTCCGAGCCGGCGGAAACTGCCGGACGCGGCATGGAACCGCTCGGCGGCATAGCGCCAGCCACCCTCGGACGAGATCGCCCGGATGTGACCCACGACGATGCCGCGCGGATCGGCGATGCGCCAGAGTCCGGCGGCGACGTGCGTCGCCGCTCCCCACCCGGCCGAGCGCGGAGCCGGGGCGAGATCGTTCCACAGTGCGGTGGTCATGCCTCGACGGTACGACCGACCTCCGACATCGGCTTCGGCGCGGGCGCGGGGCCGTTCCTCCCCAGCCGAGCGTCACCGCCATCCCTCCACGGAACGGCGGAATCACGCCGCGCGCGCTGACTCGTCCCGGTCATTCTGAGGGGGCTCCGGCATCCGTCGGGCACGCGGATGCCGGAGCGCACATCACGTCGAGAGGACACATCATGAGCGATCACATCACCCTCGTGGGCAACATCGTCGGGGACATCGAACAGCGGGCCACACGTGCCGGCGGCTCCGTCGCCGCCTTTCGCCTCGCGGTCGGCGAGCGAAGGCTCGACAAGGAGCGCGGCGAGTGGGTCGACGCGCACACGAACTACTACTCGATCTCCGTGTTCGGGGAATTGGGCGCCAATGCGCTCCGATCGCTGCGCAAGGGCGAGCGCGTGGTCCTGAGCGGAAGACTGCGGTTGCGCGAGTGGGAGACCGAGACGAAACGCGGCGTGAG
>NZ_CAUQWC010000004.1:0-34997 GCF_963521695.1 uncultured Microbacterium sp.
TACGACGCCGGGTACGCCGACGGCGCCGCGGCGGATGCCGGGTCGGGCGAGGAGGGTGCGGGCGATGCCGGGGCGGGCGACGTCGGCGCGGGTGATGTCGGGTCGGTCGGCGCCGGCGGGGTGGACCCCGGTGCGGCCGGTGACATCGGCGCGGACTTCGGCGGCGATTTCGGGGGCGACTTCGGGTTCTGAGGACGCGCGACCGGAGGGCCGCGGTTCGGCTTCATGCGCGCCACGATGTGACATCCTCGTCGAGTGCCCCTTCTCGCGCTGACGGGTGGAATCGCCTCGGGCAAGTCCACCATCGCGACCGCTCTCGCCGACCACGGAGCCGTCGTCGTCGACGCGGACGCGATCGTGCGCGAGGTGCAGGCGCCCGGATCTCCGGTGCTCGAGGCGATCGCCGCCGAGTTCGGTTCCGAGGTGCTCCGTGGTGACGGCGTGCTCGATCGTCCCGCTCTCGGTGCCCTGGTGTTCGGTCATCCCGACCGGCTCGCCGCCCTGAATGCGCTCGTGCACCCCGCCGTCCGCTCCGAATCGCAGCGGCGGTTCGATGAGGCGTTCGCCGCCGATCCGCACGCTGTCGTCGTCTACGACGTGCCGCTGCTCGCGGAGGCGAGAGGCGGGGATGCCTGGGATCTGATCGTCGTCGCCCATGCGCCGGTGGAAGAACGTGTACGCCGCCTCGTCGAGATCCGCGGACTGAGCGAAGGGGATGCGCGCGCGCGCATCGGGTCGCAGGTCGGTGACGAGGAGCGCCTCGCCCTCGCCGACGTGGTCATCGACACGGGCACCACCCTGGAGGCCACCCGGCAGCAGGTCGACCAGCTCTGGGACCGCGTGACGCGCTCTCGCTGACGGTCCGATCCTCTCCCGCGCCGTCGCGCTCGCGTTCGGCGAGCGCAACCCGACGGCCTCTCCCGCGCCGTCGCGCTAGCGTTCGGCGAACGCAACCCGACCCCGATGTCGGAGGCCCCGCCTACGCTGGAATCATGCAGGCAACGCGTTCCGTCCGTCCCTTCGAGGTCATCAGCGAATACTCGCCCTCCGGCGATCAGCCGCAGGCGATCGCCGACCTCGCCGGGCGCATCAACGCCGGCGAGACCGACGTCGTGCTGCTGGGTGCGACGGGTACCGGAAAGTCGGCGACGACGGCCTGGCTGGTGGAGCAGGTGCAGCGCCCCACGCTGGTGCTCGCGCACAACAAGACCCTCGCGGCGCAGCTGGCGAACGAGTTCCGCGAGCTGATGCCGAACAACGCCGTCGAGTACTTCGTCTCGTACTACGACTACTACCAACCCGAGGCCTATGTGCCGCAAACCGACACGTTCATCGAGAAGGACTCGTCGATCAACGCCGAAGTCGAGCGTCTGCGCCACTCGACCACCAACTCGCTGCTGTCCCGCCGCGACGTGATCGTCGTGTCCACGGTGTCGTGCATCTACGGCCTCGGCGCGCCCGAAGAATACCTGCGCGCGATGGTCGCCCTGCAGGTGGGGGAGCGGTACGACCGCGACGCGCTCATCCGCAAGTTCATCTCGATGCAGTACAACCGCAACGACGTCGATTTCTCGCGCGGCAACTTCCGCGTGCGCGGCGACACGATCGAGATCATCCCGGTGTACGAGGAATACGCCATCCGCATCGAGATGTTCGGCGACGAGATCGAGGCGCTCTACACGCTGCACCCGCTCACCGGCGACGTCATCGAGAAGATGGATTCCGTACCGATCTTCCCGGCGTCTCACTACGTCGCCGGCACCGAGACGGTTCAGCGGGCGATCGGCACCATCGAGCACGAGCTCGAGGAGCGCCTGAAAGAGTTCGAGTCGCAGGGAAAGCTCCTCGAGGCGCAGCGCCTGCGCATGCGCACGACGTTCGATCTCGAGATGCTGCAGCAGCTCGGTTTCTGCTCGGGCATCGAGAACTACTCGCGTCACATGGACGGCCGTATGCCCGGCGACCCGCCGCACACGCTGCTCGACTTCTTCCCCGACGACTTCCTGCTCGTCATCGACGAGTCGCACGTGACGGTGCCGCAGATCGGCGCGATGTACGAGGGCGACGCGTCGCGCAAGCGCACACTGGTGGAGCACGGGTTCCGACTGCCGAGCGCCATGGACAACCGCCCCCTGCGGTGGGATGAATTCAAGGAGCGCGTCGGTCAGACCGTCTATCTGTCGGCGACGCCGGGTCGCTATGAGATGGGCATCGCCGACGGGGTGGTCGAGCAGATCATCCGTCCGACGGGCCTGGTGGACCCCGAGATCGTCGTGAAACCGTCGAAGGGCCAGATCGACGATCTGCTCGAAGAGATCCGGGTGCGCGTCGAACGTGACGAGCGCGTGCTCGTCACCACCCTGACCAAGAAGATGGCCGAAGAGCTGACCGACTTCCTCGGGGAGCACGGCGTGCGGGTGCGGTACCTGCACTCCGACGTCGACACCCTGCGGCGCGTCGAGCTGCTGACCGAGCTGCGCGCCGGCGTCTACGACGTGCTCGTGGGCATCAACCTGCTGAGAGAAGGGCTCGACCTGCCCGAGGTCTCGCTCGTGGCGATCCTCGATGCCGACAAAGAGGGATTCCTCCGCAGCGGGACGTCGCTCATTCAGACCATCGGCCGTGCCGCGCGAAACGTGTCCGGTGAGGTGCACATGTACGCCGACAGGATCACCGACTCGATGCGCAACGCAATCGACGAGACCGAGCGGCGGCGCGAGAAGCAGGTCGCCTACAACACCGAACACGGGATCGACCCGCAGCCGCTGCGGAAGAAGATCGCCGACATCACCGAGGTGTTGAACCGCGAGGCCACCGACACGAGAAAGCTCCTCGCGCGTAACGACAAGGCGGGCAAGGGCAAGTCGCCCACGCCGTCGCTGCGTCGGACGGGGATCGCCGCCGAGGGTGCGGATCAGCTCGAATCGACGATCGCCGACCTCACGCAACAGATGTTGGCGGCGGCGGCGGAGCTGAAGTTCGAGCTCGCCGGGCGTCTCCGCGACGAGGTGCAGGACATGAAGAAGGAGCTCCGAGCGATGGAGAGAGCCGGGCACGCCTGAGCCCGCAACCGCACATGGACCAACGGATCACCCTCGTCACCCTCGGAGTTCGCGATCTCTCGCGCGCGATCGCCTTCTACAGCGCGTTGGGATGGAGGGCGCATCCGACATCCGTCGATGGCGAAGTCGCGTTCTTCGACACGGGCGGCCTCGTCCTAGCCCTGTGGGGTCGCGACGACCTGGCCGCGGATTCGGGCGTCGACGACAGCGGCGGATGGGGTGGCGTGACCCTGGCCCACAACGTCGTCGAGGCGGAGGAAGTCGACGCCGTCCTCGCCGGTGCCGTGGCAGCGGGTGCGCGACTGGCGCGCGCGGGTGCACCGACGCCGTGGGGCGGGTACTCCGGAGTCTTCATCGACCCCGACGGTCACCCGTGGGAGGTCGCCGTCAACCCGGGGTGGCCGCTGGACGATGCGGGGCGCCCGCAACTGGGGTGACGACCGACCGGCACGCTCTCCGTGTCAGGGGCAGTGCAGCAGGGGCTTCGGCCCGGATCGGTCGACGCTGTGCTCCGTCATCGGGTGACCGCACAGGGGACAGGGGCGACCCGTGCGGATGGGCTCCGGGGTCGTCTCGTAGGGGCCGACCGAAGCGGGTCCGGCGACGCGGATCAAACGCGTGTTGAGGTACTGATACCAGCCGCCCGCCTCGCGCACGCGCTCGCGGAGCGGCGGGCGATCGGAATCCTTTCGTGTCATGATTATTAGTGTACTAACGATTTGGGAGGTCGCGCATGCAAGATCCGTTGACGCTGGAGAACCAGGTGTGCTTCGCCCTCGTCACCGCCGCCCGCAACATCGTCTCGATCTACCGTCCCGTGCTCGAGCCACTCGGCCTGACGCATCCGCAGTACCTGGTCATGCTCGCCCTGTGGGAGCGATCGCCGCGCACTCTCGGGGCGCTGGCCGCCGAGCTCGCGATGGAACCGGCCACGCTGTCGCCCCTGGTCAAACGCCTCGAGACGCAGGGACGCGTCGATCGCACCCGCCGCACCGACGACGAGCGGGTGCTCGACATCTCGCTCACCGACGAGGGGCGCGCGCTGCGCGAATCCGCCCTCGCCGTCCCCGGCCAGGTCATGGCGCGGGTGGGTGTCTCGGAGGAAGCGCTGATCGCGCTCCGCGACGGTCTCGCTCCCTTCGCCGGGGGCGTCCGCGCGGGGGAGTGAAGCCCGTCCGGCGTCGCCGCACTCTCGCACATCCGTGCGCCCGGGGCGAATCCGGGGCCGATGTCGGAGGCCCGACCTAGACTTAACACGTGCCGATCGTTCCCGTTTCTTCGCCCTCCTCGCCCGCCACCTCAGGTACGAGCGGAAAGCTCAGTGTGCGTGGCGCGCGCGTGCACAACCTCAAGAACGTCGACCTCGATATCCCACGCGATTCCCTTGTCGTCTTCACCGGCCTGTCCGGCTCGGGCAAGTCGAGTCTCGCCTTCGACACGATCTTCGCCGAGGGCCAGCGCCGCTACGTCGAGTCGTTGAGCGCCTACGCGCGCCAGTTCCTCGGGCAGGTCGATCGACCCGACGTCGACTTCATCGAGGGCCTCAGCCCGGCGGTCTCGATCGACCAGAAATCGACCAACCGCAACCCCCGCTCGACGGTCGGCACGATCACCGAGATCCACGACTACATGCGTCTGCTCTGGGCGCGCGTCGGCGTGCCCCACTGCCCCGACTGCGGTGCGCGCATCCAGCGTCAGACGATCCAGCAGATCGCCGACCAGCTGATGGAGCTGCCCGAGCGTACCCGCTACCAGATCGTCGCCCCTGTCGTCACGCAGAAGAAGGGCGAGTTCGTCGACCTCTTCAAAGAGCTCAGTGCGAAGGGCTACGCGCGCGCCGTCGTCGACGGCGACCTGATCCAGTTGGCCGAGCCGCCGACCCTGAAGAAGAGCTACAAGCACGACATCGCCGTCGTCGTCGACCGGCTCGTGGCATCCGGAGACAACCTCAGCCGCGTCACCGACTCGGTCGAGACGGCGATGGGTCTCGCGGGCGGCATCATGCAGGTCAACTACGTCGACGAAGAGGGCGACGACGCCTGGCAGTCGTTCTCTGAGAAGCTGTCGTGCCCCAACGGGCACCCGCTGCAGCTCACCGAGATCGAGCCGCGTACGTTCTCGTTCAACGCCCCCTTCGGCGCCTGCCCGGTCTGCTCGGGCCTCGGGACGCGCATGTCGGTCGACGTCGACCTCATGCTCGGCGACGAGGAGCTGTCGATCCGCGACGGCGCCATCCTGCCCTGGACGACGCAGGGCAAGGGCCTCTTCCAGTACTACGAGCGCCTCCTCGAGGGTCTCGCCCGCGACCTCGACTTCTCGCTCGACACCCCGTGGAAGAAGCTGACGCACGACGTACAGCAGGCGGTGCTGCGCGGCGAGAACTACAAGGTCACGGTCAAGTGGAAGAACCGCTACGGCCGTGAAATGCGTTACTCCTCGGGGTTCGAGGGTGTCGTGCCCTACATCGAGCGTCAGTACCTGCAGGCGGAGTCCGACACGCAGCGCCAGCGCTGGTCGGAATACCTGCGCGAGGTTCCGTGCGCCGTGTGCGACGGCGACCGCCTCAAGCCCGAGGTGCTCGCCGTGCTCGTCGACGGCACCTCGATCGCCGCTGCATCCCGTATGAGCCTCGCCGACGCCCGGGAGTTCTTCTCGGAGCTCACCCTCACCGACCGCGAGGCCACCATCGCTGCGGCGGTGCTGCGCGAGATCCGCGCGCGCCTCGACTTCCTCCTGCAGGTCGGGCTGAACTACCTCAGCCTCGGGCGCGCGGCCGGCACCCTGTCGGGCGGCGAGGCGCAACGTATCCGCCTCGCCACGCAGATCGGCTCGGGCCTCACGGGCGTGCTGTACGTGCTCGACGAGCCCTCCATCGGACTCCACCAGCGCGACAACCGACGTCTGATCCAGACGCTCGAGACCCTCCGCGACCTCGGCAACACCCTGATCGTCGTGGAGCACGACGAAGAGACCATCCACGCGGCCGACTGGGTCGTCGACATCGGGCCCCGCGCCGGCGTCGACGGCGGCAACGTCGTGCACTCCGGGCCCCTCTCCGAATTGCTCACCGACGAGAGCTCTCTCACCGGCGCGTACCTTTCGGGCCGTCGCGCGATCGAGGCGCCGAAGAAACGACGCAAGATCGACAAGAAGCGCCAGGTCACCGTCGTCGGCGCACGCGAGAACAACCTGCAGAACGTCACGGTCGACTTCCCCCTCGGCGTCCTCACCGCGGTGACCGGCGTGAGCGGATCGGGCAAGTCGACGCTGGTCAACGGCATCCTGTACGAAGTCCTGGCCTCGAAGCTGAACGGCGCGCGCCGCGTTCCCGGCAAGCACACCCGCGTGACCGGTCTCGACAACCTCGACAAGGTCGTGCACGTCGACCAGGCCCCCATCGGACGCACGCCGCGCTCGAACCCGGCGACCTACACGGGCGTCTTCGACCGCATCCGCACGCTCTTCAGCGAGACCCCCGAGGCGAAGGTCCGGGGCTACCAGGCCGGCCGGTTCAGCTTCAACGTCAAGGGCGGCCGCTGCGAGGCGTGCTCGGGCGACGGCACGCTGAAGATCGAGATGAACTTCCTGCCCGACGTGTACGTCGACTGCGAGGTGTGCCACGGCAAGCGCTACAACCGCGACACCCTCTCGGTGCACTACAAAGGCAAGAACATCGCCGAGGTGCTCGAGATGCCGATCTCGGAGGCCGCGGAGTTCTTCGAGCCCATCCAGGCGATCCACCGCTACCTCAAGACCCTCGTCGACGTCGGTCTCGGCTACGTCCGTCTCGGCCAGTCGGCCACGACCCTCTCGGGGGGCGAGGCCCAGCGCGTCAAGCTCGCCACCGAGCTCCAGCGCCGCAGCAACGGCCGGTCCATCTACGTGCTCGACGAGCCCACGACGGGTCTGCACTTCGAAGACGTGTCGTTGCTGCTGAAGGTGCTGAACGGCCTCGTCGACAAGGGCAACTCGGTCATCGTCATCGAGCACAACCTCGACGTCATCAAGAGCAGCGACTGGGTGATCGACCTCGGTCCCGAGGGCGGCGCGGGCGGCGGCACGATCGTGGCGACCGGCACTCCCGAACAGGTTGCGAAGGTCGAGGGCAGCCACACCGGCGCCTTCCTCGCGGAGCTCCTCGAGACCGGGCGCACAGGGACGCAGCGCAACGCCCCCTCGCTCGACGCGGAGAGCGCCGAGCGGGAGCTCGTGAGCGCGGCGGGCTGACCCGTGGCATCCCGAGAACGGATGTCGCACCTGCCCTACCGACCCAAGGCCGGAGAAATCCCCACCAATCCGGGGGTGTACCGGTTCCGGGATGCCGAGGGGCGAGTGCTGTACGTCGGCAAGGCCAAGAACCTCCGGGCGCGACTGTCGAACTACTTCGCACCGCTGTATTCGCTGCACGAGCGCACGCGCCGCATGGTGACCACCGCGGCGAGCGTCGAGTGGACGGTCGTGCCGAGCGACGTCGACTCGCTCCAACTGGAGTACATGTGGATCAAGGAGTTCGACCCGCCCTTCAACGTGCGCTATCGCGACGACAAGTCGTACCCCTTCATGGCGATCACGCTCGCCGATGAGGCACCGAGGGTGATCGTGACCCGCAACCACAAGATCCGCGGCGCGAAGTACTTCGGCCCATATCCCAAGGTGTGGGCGGTGCACGACACGATCGACCTGATGATCAAGGTCTTCCCCATCCGCACGTGCAGCGACTCGTCCTACAAGAAGGCGATGGCGTCAGGGCGTCCCTGCTTCCCGGGGCAGATCGGCCGCTGCGGCGGGCCGTGCTCGATGAAGGTCACGATCGACGAGCACCGGGCCGTGGTGAACGACTTCATCGCGTTCATGTCGGGCGGCGACCAGCGCTTCGCGCGCGATCTCACCGCGCGCATGAAAGAGGCCTCGGCCGCGATGGACTACGAGTCGGCCGCGCACTACCGTGACCGCCTGCAGGCCATCGACGCCGTGCTCGGCAAGAGCGCCCTGGTGCTGGCATCCGACACAGACGCCGACCTGTTCGGCATCGCCGAAGACGAGCTCGCCGCGACCGTGCAGCACTTCGTCGTCCGCGGCGGCCGTGTGCGCGGTGTGCGCGCGACGACGATCGAGAAAGAGATCGACATCTCGGGGGCCGAACTCGTCGATCAGGTGCTGCAGCGCACATACGGCGATGCGGATGCCGCCGACATCCCGCGGCAGGTGCTCGTGCCCGAGCTCCCGGACGACGCCGAGCAGCTCGAGGCGTGGCTGCGTGAGCGTCGCGGGCGCCCGGTGACCCTGCAGGTGGCCCAGCGCGGGCGCAAGTCCGACCTTCTCAAGACGGCCACGCTGAACGCGCAGCAGGCGCTCATGCTGCATAAGACGCGCCGCACGAGCGACTACGTCGCCCGCTCGCAGGCCCTCACCGATCTGCAGGAGGCGCTCGGCATGACCGAGGCGCCGCTGCGCATCGAGTGCTTCGACGTGTCGCACCTCGCCGGCACCAACGTCGTGGCATCCATGGTCGTCTTCGAAGACGGACTGCCGCGAAAAGATCAATACCGCTCGTTCGGCGTCGCCGAGACCACCGACGACACCGACTCGATGTATCAGGTGCTCACGAGACGACTCGCCTACCTCGACCGGCCGGATGAGATCGAGCCCGAGACCGTCGGGGGCGCGATCATCGCCGACCCCGACTCCGATCAGGCCACCGCCGACGGTGACGTCGTGACCGCGCGCAAACGCCCGCGCTTCGCATACCGGCCTCAACTGCTCGTCGTCGACGGTGGTCAGCCGCAGGTCGCGGCGGCAGCCCGGGCGCTCGCCGACGCGGGGCACGAGGAGATCGCGCTGTGCGGCATCGCCAAGCGACTCGAAGAGGTGTGGCTGCCGGGGGAGGACTACCCGGTCATCCTGCCGCGCACCTCGGAGGCGCTCTACCTGCTGCAGCGCCTGCGCGACGAGGCCCACCGTTTCGCCATCGTGCACCAGCGCAAGCGTCGAAAGCGCGACATCACGAGCGTGCTCGCGGAGGTCCCCGGGCTCGGCGAAACCCGCATCAAGGCGTTGCTCCGGCACTTCGGGTCGGTCTCGGCGCTGAAAGACGCCAGTCCCGACGAGATCACGGCCCTCCCCGGAATCGGTCCGGCGCTGGCCGAGGCGATCCACTCGCACCTGGCTCGGTAGGCTGTGACGACACGACGGGAGACGACGCCCATGGAGCCGGAACGCGACGAGCCGGGTGAGGTGCTGATCGTCACCGGTATGTCGGGGGCCGGGCGGTCCACCGTCGCCAACGCCCTCGAAGACCTCGACTGGTACGTCGTTGACAACCTGCCGCCTCAGATGCTGCGGCCGTTGCTCGAGCTCACCGAGCTCGCGGGCGGTGCGGTGCCCCGGGTGGCTGTCGTGGTCGATGTGCGCGGGCGATCGCTGTTCAGCGACCTGCCCGAGGCGATGCGCGCACTGCAGGCGGGTCGTCAGGTGCGGGTCGTCTTCCTGGATGCCAGCGACGCGGTGCTCGTGCGCAGGTTCGAGGCCGTGCGCCGACCGCATCCTCTGCAGGGCGACGGCACCATCCTCGACGGCATCCGTCGCGAACGCGAGCGTCTCGCGCCGCTGCGGGAAGCGGCCGACATGGTGATCGACACCTCGGGTCTGAACGTGCACCAGCTGTCGCTGCGCACCGTGGCACTGTTCGGCGAAGAGGGTGCCGCGCGCCATACCGTCACGCTCATGAGTTTCGGGTTCAAGTACGGGCTGCCGCCCGACGTCGACCTCGTCGCCGACATGCGCTTCCTGCCGAACCCGTTCTGGAACGAAGACCTCCGCCCCCTCACGGGCGAAGACCCCCTGGTGCGGGAATACGTGCTGGGTCAGGTGGGGGCGTCGGAGTTCCTCGACGCCTATGCGGCGGCGCTCCGCCCGGTGCTGGACGGGTATCAGCGCGAGAACAAGCGGCACTCGGTCGTGGCGGTGGGTTGCACCGGCGGCAAGCATCGCTCGGTGGTGATGGCGCGGGAGCTGGCTGCACGTCTGGCCGATGTTCCCGGGGTGGCCGTCCGCGTGGCTCATCGCGACCTCGGTCGCGAGTAGGCTGTACCGTCGCCCCCGCCGCCCCCCACCCGAGGAGAACCGTGCCGCTGACCGCCGACGTGAAGGCCGAACTCATCACCGTTCGCGACCCGCGCCCGACCGCGCGCGTCGCCGAGCTCACGGCCCTCCTGCGCTTCTCCGGTGGTCTGCATTCCATCGCCAACCGTGTCGCCGTCGAGGCCGAACTCGACTCCGACGTCCTCGCGCGTCGCGTCGCCCGCGACCTCGTGGAGTTGTACGGCGTGCGTCCCGAACTGCACCACGTGCAGGGCTCCGGCGGTCGCACCGGCGGGTACTACGCCGTGCGCGTCATCGAGGCCGGCGAGACCCTCGCACGCCAGACGGGACTGCTCGATCAGCGCCGCCGCCCGGTGCGCGGTCTGCCCAACAAGCTGACCACGGGCTCGCGTCCCGACCTCAGCGCCATCTGGCGTGGAGCGTTCCTGGCGAGCGGCTCGCTGAGCGACCCGGGCCGGTCCGCGGCGCTGGAGATCTCGTGCCCGTCGTCCGAGGCGGCGATGGCGCTCGTCGGTGCAGGTCACCGCATCGGCATCCCCGCCAAGGCCCGCGAGGTGCGCGGGGTTCCGCGCGTCGTGGTGCGCGACGGCGAGGCGATCCGTGGCGCGCTGTACGAGATGGGCGCCCGCCGCACCGCGGGGGAGTGGGACCAGATGCGTCAGCGCCGCGAGGTGCGCGCCGGCGTGAACCGCCTCGTCAACTTCGACGACGCCAACCTCCGCCGCTCGGCCCAGGCCGCCGTGGCCGCCTGCGCCCGGGTGGAGCGCGCGCTCGAGATCCTCGGCGACGAGGTCCCCGACCACCTGCAGCAGGCCGGCGAGCTGCGCCTCGCGCACCGCGATGCGAGCCTCGACGAGCTCGGACACCACGCCGACCCGCCCCTCACGAAAGACGCCGTGGCCGGTCGCATCCGCCGACTGTTGGCGATGGCCGACAAGAAGGCCGAGGTCGAGGGCATCCCGGGCACCGAGGCCGCCGTGCCGATGGGCGCCGAGGACTGAGAGACCTCCCGGATGCCGTGAGCCGCGGCATCCGCGCGCGCCGCTCCCTTGCGCGCCGTTTCCTTGCGCAGCGCTGCCGTGCGCAGCGCTCCCACGTGCACCGATCCCGCGCGCACCGCTGCCGTGGGCAGTGCTCCCGCGTGCACCGCGCCCGCGCCGGAGACGGTGCGAGTGTGTCGAGCACGGAGACCTCCCGAATGCCGTGATCCGCGGCATCCGATCCCGCCTGCGCCCGACGCGGCGGGTGCTACCGTCCGTCATCCGGGGAAGCAACCCTGTGGGTCGGGCGTTACCCCTCAATAGGATGAAGACGTCACCCTCGCTGCGCGGTTCCTCGCACGTCGTCTCGGCGGAGAGGTCCCGGCGGCGCCCGATTCGGAAGTTGAGATCATGGCGAAGTACACGCTGCCCGAACTGCCCTACGACTACTCGGCGCTGGAGCCGCACATCAGTGCGACGATCATGGAGCTGCACCACAGCAAGCACCACCAGACCTACGTCAACGGTGCGAACACCACCCTCGACCTGCTCGCCGAAGCGCGCGAGAAGGGCGATTTCGCCAACATCAACCGTCTGCAGAAGGACCTTGCGTTCAACCTCGGCGGCCACACGAACCACTCGATCTTCTGGACGAACCTCTCGCCCAACGGCGGCGACAAGCCCACCGGTGACCTCGAGTCGGCGATCGACGACCAGTTCGGCTCGTTCGACGCGTTCCGCGCGCAGTTCACCGCCGCCGCTCTCGGCGTGCAGGGCTCCGGCTGGGCGGGCCTGTTCTGGGACTCGATCGGTGAGAACCTCGTGATCCAGCAGTTCTTCGACCAGCAGGGCCAGATCGTCGCGGGCACCGTGCCGATCCTCCTGCTCGACGTCTGGGAGCACGCGTACTACCTCGACTACAAGAACGTGCGCGCCGACTACGTCAAGGCGTTCTGGAACATCGCCAACTGGGCCGACGCCCAGCAGCGCTTCACCGCCGCCCGTGAGAAGACCGCGGGTCTGCTGGTACTGTCGTAAACGGCGTGGGCGTCCCGGTGGGCACCCCGCCGGGACGCCGTTGTCCGCCTGCGAACACCGCAATCACGCGCATATCGCGCACAACTGATTCAGGAGAAATTCCGTGACCGTCAAGATCGGAATCAACGGCTTCGGCCGTATCGGACGCAACTACCTCCGCGCGGCTCTCGCGCAGGGGGCCGACCTCGAAATCGTGGCGGTGAACGACCTCACCGACAACAAGTCGCTGGCGCACCTCCTCAAGTACGACTCCGTCGGCGGCGTGCTGACCGAGGACGTCTCGTACACCGCTGACTCCATCACCGTCGGCGACAAGACCATCAAGGTCTTCGAAGAGCGCGACCCCGCCAACCTCCCCTGGGGCGAGCTGGGCGTCGACATCGTCATCGAGTCGACCGGTCGCTTCACCAAGGCCGAAGACGCCAAGAAGCACATCACGGGTGGCGCCAAGAAGGTGCTCATCTCGGCTCCCGCCACGGGTGACGACGCGACCATCGTCATGGGCGTCAACGAAGAGACCTACAACCCCGAGACCGACGTCATCATCTCGAACGCGTCGTGCACCACCAACTGCCTCGCGCCGCTGGCCCAGGTCTTCGAAGAGGCGTTCGGCATCGAGCGCGGCTTCATGATGACCGCTCACGCCTACACGGCCGACCAGAACCTGCAGGACGGCCCGCACAGCGACCTCCGTCGTGCCCGCGGTGCGGCGATCAACATCGTCCCCGCCTCGACCGGTGCCGCCAAGGCCATCGGCCTGGTGCTGCCCGAGCTCAACGGCAAGCTCAGCGGCTCGTCGTACCGCGTGCCGGTGCCCACCGGCTCGATCGTCGACCTCACCATCATCACGCCCACCGACGGTCTGACCGTCGACCAGGTCAACGAGGTCTACAAGAAGGCCGCCGCCGAGGGTCGCCTCAACGGCATCCTGCAGTACACCGAAGACCCGATCGTCTCGAGCGACATCCAGGGCAACCCGCACTCGTCGATCTTCGACGCGGAGCTGACCAACGTCAGCGGCAACCTGGTCAAGGTCTCGTCGTGGTACGACAACGAGTGGGGCTACTCCAACCGCCTCGTCGACCTCACCGAGTACGTCGCCGAGCGCCTGTAACCCTTCATGGCTCTGCGCACCCTCGATTCGCTGGGGTCGCTCGCCGGCACGCGCGTCATCGTCCGTTGTGATCTGAACGTCCCCCTCAAGGACGGCGTCATCACGGATGATGGCCGCGTGCGCGCGTCGCTTCCTACTCTCAACGCACTGATCAACGCCGGCGCGCGTGTGGTCGTGTGTTCGCACCTGGGCCGCCCCGACGGGGCGCCCGACCCGAAGTACTCACTCGAGCCGGTCGCGCAGCGCCTGTCCGAACTACTGGGCCAGCCGGTCGCGTTCGCGCGCGACACGGTCGGCGAGTCGGCTCAGGATGCCGTCGGCTCGCTCGAGAACGGTGAGGTCGCCGTCATCGAGAACCTGCGCTTCAACGCGGGGGAGACCTCGAAGGACGAGTCCGAGCGTCAGGCCTTCGCGCGAGAGCTCGCCGGTCTCGGTGACGCCCTCGTCTCCGACGGTTTCGGCGTCGTGCACCGCAAGCAGGCGAGCGTCTACGATCTCGCCCAGCTAGTGCCCTCGGCCGCGGGCCTGCTCATCCAGAAGGAGCTCGAGGTCCTCGACCGTCTGACCGAGAACCCCGAGCGCCCCTACACGGTCGTGCTCGGCGGATCGAAGGTCAGCGACAAGCTCGGCGTCATCGAACACCTGCTGCCCCGCGTCGACAAGCTCCTCGTCGGCGGCGGCATGATGTTCACCTTCCTCGTCGCCGAGGGGTACCAGGTCGGCGCGAGCCTGCTCGAGAAGGACCAGATCGACACCGTGAAGGGCTACCTCGCCACGGCGAAGGAGCGCGGCGTCGAGATCGTCCTCCCCGTCGATGCCGTCGTCGCCGCGTCGTTCTCGGCGGACGCCGAGCACGTCGTCGCCGACGCCCAGGCCCTGGAGGACACCGACTTCGGTGCGTCCGGACTGGGACTCGACATCGGTCCCCGCACGGCGGAGATCTTCGCCGAGGCGATCCGCGGCTCGCGCACCGTCTTCTGGAACGGCCCGATGGGCGTGTTCGAGATGAAGGCGTTCGAAGCCGGCACCAAGACCGTCGCCCAGGCGCTCACCGAGGTCGACGGCCTCAGTGTCGTCGGCGGCGGCGACTCCGCCGCGGCCGTGCGTCAGCTCGGTTTCACGGACGAGGCGTTCGGCCACATCTCCACCGGTGGCGGCGCGAGCCTGGAGTTCCTCGAAGGTAAGAAGCTCCCCGGACTGGAGGTCCTCGGATGGTCGTAATCGACACGGAGTCGTCTGCTGCGCACAACAGGCGAACCCCTCTCATCGCCGGTAACTGGAAGATGAACCTCGACCACCTGCAGGCGGTCGCGTTCGTCCAGAAGCTGCACTGGACGCTGAAGGAGGCGAAGCACGACAAGGGCAGCGTCGAGGTCGCGGTGTTCCCGCCGTACACCGACCTGCGGACGGTGCAGACCCTCCTCGACGCCGACAAGATCGAGTTCGCCCTCGGCGGCCAGGACCTGTCGGCCCACGACTCCGGTGCGTACACCGGGGAGATCTCGGGCCAGTTCCTCGCCAAGCTCGACGCGAAGTACGTCATCATCGGGCACTCCGAGCGCCGGCAGTTCCACCACGAGACCGACGAGGTCATCGCTGCGAAGACGCAGGCGGCGTTGCGCCACGGCCTCGTGCCCGTGATCTGCGTCGGCGAGACCTCGGAGGACCTCGAGAAGTTCGGCGCCAGCGCCGTTCCGGTCGGGCAGCTCGAGGTCGCGCTCGAGGGCGTGGCGGCGGATGCCGACATCGTCGTCGCCTACGAGCCCGTATGGGCCATCGGCTCCGGCCAGGCCGCGACGCCCGATCAGGCGCAGGAGGTGTGTGCCAAGCTCCGTGCGGTCGTGGCAGACAAGCTCGGCGCCGACGCCGCCGCGCGCACCCGTGTGCTCTACGGCGGATCGGTCAAGTCGAACAACATCGCCGCGTTCATGCGCGAGCCCGATGTGGACGGCGCCCTGGTCGGTGGAGCGAGCCTCGTCGTCGACGAGTTCGCCGCGATCATCCGGTTCCAAAAGCACGTCGGCGTCTGACGCCCACCGATGCCCGCGGCGCTTCGCCGCGGGCATCCGTGCGTCCGCGCCCCCGCCCTCTATACTTGACGCTTGTGCGGTCGACCAGGCCGCTCGCGAAAGGCTTTCGACAGTGCAGATTCTCGAGTTCGTCCTGCAGGTGCTCCTGGGCGTCACCAGCCTCCTGCTGACCCTGCTCATCCTGCTCCACAAGGGTCGCGGCGGCGGTCTCTCCGACATGTTCGGCGGCGGTATGAGTTCCGCCATGGGTTCCTCTGGACTCGCGGAGCGCAACCTCAACCGTTTCACGGTCGTCCTGGCTCTGACGTGGTTCGTCACCATCGTCGGCCTCGGCCTGCTGACCAAGTTCGCGGAGCTCTGACATGGCCACCGGAGGTAATGCGATCCGCGGCTCCCGCGTCGGCGCCGGGCCCATGGGCGAGCAGGACCACGGCTTCCACGCCGATCGCGTGGCCGTGTCCTACTGGGACGCCCTCGGAAACGAGACGGTGCGCTACTTCGCCGCGGGCATTCCCGACGACGAGATCCCCGAGACGATCGACTCACCGCACTCGGGCCTTCCGGCCGGGCGCGACAAGGCGAACCCCCCGGCCCTGGCCAAGGCGGAGCCCTACAAGACCCACCTCGCTTACGTGAAGGAGCGTCGAAGCGACGAAGAAGCCGCTTCCCTCCTCGACGACGCGTTGCAGCAGTTGCGCGAGCGCCGCGGTCAGTGACGATCGAGAGGGCCGGATGCCATGGCATCCGGCCCTTCGTCGTTCCTCCGGCTCTTCTGAAGCGCTCGCCTAGCGGACCGGTGAGTCCGTGACCAATCGCGTCCACGGTCCCGACGGGACATCGTCATCGTCGACGAATGCCCAGTCGACCCGGTCGTCTTCGCCGTCGAGGTCGGCGAAGCCGAGGCATCCGTTGAGCGCCGGTGAGACGTCGAGACCGGCGCCGTTGAAGCGGGTGTTGGCGGGGCGTCGGTCGTCGGAGCCGAACACGTAGTCGGCGTCGTGGTACTCGCCCGGCCCTGCGTCCTGGATCTGCCCGTAGCAGAGGTGCCCGTCCTTGTGCAGGACGACCCAGCGGTTCTTCATCAGGCTGACCGTCGGGTCGTCGAGGGATGACGCGAAGGCGGGGTCGTGGGCCCAGGGCACGACCTCGCCACGGAGCGCGAAGCCCTCGGGGTCGTTGACGTCGTCGAAGGGCAGGTCGAGGTAGAACGGGTTCTCCCGGGGTGTCATCCGTGTGGGGAAGTAGTCGGTGTCCGCCGTCCTCGACTCGGTGCGACACTCCTCGCCGGTGTCGATGCCGTCGCATCCGCCATAGGCGGCGAGCCAGTCGCTGTCGTACGTCGACACGCGTTGGCTGCCGTCGGGGGCCTCGGGGTCGAAGACCTCGCCCACCCAGAACGTCGTCGCCACGATCCCGGTGTGCCAGGGGTACCCGGTGTCGGGGCGAGACGGCTCGATCGGCACGCACGCGCACACGACGGTGGCGACGACCACCGCGAGGGTGATCGCCGCCGCCGTCCGCCGTGTGGTCATTCCGCGGTGGTGGCCTCGGTGGGCCGGAAGAGTTCGACCGGACCCTCGGGCGGAGTCGCCAGGGTCGGTGAGGTCGGTGAGGTGGGCGGCGTCACCGCGCCGGCGGAGGACAGCGGGGGCGCACCGGCGCTGTCGTACAGCTGCAGGTCGTCGGTGCGCAGGGTGCCGTCGGCGAAGATCGTGAGGGCGAAACTGATGCCGTCGTAGCCCGCGGGGATCGCCGGTGTCGTCCAGTCGGCCTGCGTCCACTGCGTCGCCGGGGCGAACCACGGGCTCGAGGTCCAGTACGACCACGCCCCGGTCGTGGAGCGAAGGTAGACCGCGAACTGGGTGACTCCGCTGGCGAGATACCACTCGCGGAGCGTGTACGTCCGACCGGCCGTCACCGTCGGCGCGCACTGCCCGAGATCGAACTGCGGGAGGAGCTTCGCATCGCCGTCCGCATAGTTCGACATGGTGATGCCGCTGGCGACCGAGCCCGTGTGCGCGGGTGCCCCCGTGCTGAAGGCGGGGGCGTTGCTGCCGTAGCCGCCGCGCATCCAGCAGTCGGGGGCGCCGACCTCGAGGCTCGGGTTCGCGATGCCGTTCGTCGACCCGGTGGGGGCCGCGACGACCGGTCCGCTGACGACCGGCTTGGCGGCGCCGCCGATGACGTCACCGATCGTCCGCACCACCGTGCCGGCGCCCTGTCGGGTCTTTAACCACGTCACGAAGCTCGAGAACACGCTCGGGGTGACGGCGAGGTCGCTGCACGCGTCGGCGCACACGTCGTGAAAGGTGTACTGCACCCACCCGCCGCCGTTGCGCTCGGCATTCGTGACGCCGGCTTTCAGGTCGTCGAGCGACCAGGTGGCATCCACTTGATCCAGGGCCTTCAGCGCATAGCGGTCGGCGGGTCGCGTCGATTCGGCGTAGGAGCACTCCGGGCATCCGAAACGACTGCGGATGTCGCCGAGCAGCCGGGCGCTGCTGTATCCGCACGCTTCGGCGGCCCGCTCGACCTCGGGCGTGCGGGAGGCGAAGGGGTACGCGAAGCTGCGGACGGTGAACCCCCACGACGTGAGGTTGCGGCGGTCGGTGCAGATCTGCCTCTTCGCCTCGTCGACGCTCACCTGCGCGAGGTCGGGGTGGTTCACGGTGTGCCCGCCGACCTCGTGGCCGGCGTTCTTCAGGGTCGTCAGATCGGCGCGCGTCATGTGACCCGTGGCGCCGATGAATCCCGAGGGCACGTAGAACGTCGCCCGCATGCCGTTCGATCGGAGGGCGGGGAGCGCCTGCAACTGGTTCGCATTGGCATCGTCGAACGTCAGGCTCACGATCGTGCGGGTCGCGGCCTCGGCGGGCGGCGCGGGGGACCAGATGACGACAGCCCCGGCTGCCACCGCGACCGCCGCAACCACGGCGACACCGCGGCGTAGGGCCGCCCTCGACCTACGGGCGACCTGCGGGCGGGCGACCTGCACGTGGGCGACCTGCACGTGGGGGATCTGCTCGCGGGGGATCGGCCATCGGGCGCCCGGCCCGCGGGGGATCGCCCGACGGGTGACCTGCCCGCGGGAGATCGGCCGACGGGCGCCCGGCCCGCGGGGGATCACAACGCACCCCGGAACGAGTCGGCACCGGCGAGGGGCATGGCATCCGACCCCAGTCGTTCGCGCGAGAGCAGGTCTGCGGCGACCCGCATGATGGTCGAGGTCAGCGAGGTGCGCGGCTCGTAGCCGACGAGGGCGTTCGCCTTGGTGTTGTCGGGTACGCGACGGCGCATGTCTTCGAAGCCCGGCGCGTAGGCCTGCGCGTACGGCACCAGTTCGACCGTGCTGCGGCTGTCGAGGGTGCGGATGACCTCGTGTGCGAGGTCGAGGATCGAGATCTCGCGTGCGCCCCCGAGGTTGTACGCCTGTCCGCGCGACCGCGGGTCGCGCTCGATGAGGACCATCGCGGGGACGACGTCCTCGACGGCGGAGAAGCAGCGCGTCTGCAGGCCATCGCCGAACACGGTCAGCGGCTGACCACGCAGCGCCTGCCCGACGAGGTTGGGCAGCACCATGCCGTAGCGGCCGGTCTGACGCGGCCCGACGGTGTTGAACAGCCGCACGATCGAGACGTCCAGACCCTCCTGGTCGCAGTACGCCTTCGCGAACGCCTCGTCGATGCCCTTCGCGCCGGCATAGGTCCAGCGCGAGAGGAGCGGGTCGCCGAGGACCCGGTCGGAGTCCTCCCGCAGGCGATCGGCGGTGTTCTTGCCGTACACCTCGCTGGTCGACACCAGCAGCACCGAGGCCTGCCGCTCGATCGCGGCGGTGAGCACGTTCTCGGTGCCGTGGATGTTGACGCGAAGGCCCCGCAGTGGCTGCTCGACGATGAGCTTCACCCCGACCGCCGCCGCGAGGTGGAAGACCCGGTCGCATGCCTGCATCGCCTGGCCCACCGTCAGGGTGTTCAGGATGGAGCCGTGGATCATGGTCAGCCGCGGGTGGTCCACGACGCCGGCGAGGTTGCGGGCGGATCCGGTGGAGAGGTCGTCGAGGACGACGACCTCATCGCCGAGACCGAGCAGGTGCTCGACCAGGTGGCTGCCGACGAAACCGGCGCCGCCGGTGACGAGCGATCGTGTCGCGGTGCGGCCGGGGTACACCTGCACGCTCACAGCAGCACCCGTCCCGCGATGTCGGCGCTGCGGTAGGTGCCGTCCACGACGACCGTGTCGATGTCGAGCCAGGCGAGATCGCTGTCGTGGTGGCGCGTGTGCACGAGCACCACATCGGGCCGGAACGCGGCGGGATCCGCGAGCGAATCGCGCTCGCGCCCCGACCCGAGGTGGATGTGCGCCGCATGCGTGTCGACGTACTGCACCTCGGCACCGAGATCGATGAGCAGGTCGATGATCTCCAGGGCGGGGGATTCGCGGAGGTCGGCGACGTCGGGCTTGTAAGTCACCCCGACCACGAGGACCCGCGCGCCGAGGGTGCCTTTGCCCGCCTTCCCGAGCACGTCGCGGATGCGCTCCACCACCCGACGGGGACGCGCGGCGATGCGCGTCATCGCCTCCGTGATGAGGCCGGCATCCACGTGCAGGGCTCTGAGCTGCCACAGCAGGTAGTGCGGGTCGCACGGGATGCAGTGACCCCCGACGCCCGGCCCGGGATAGAACGCCATGAATCCGTACGGCTTCGTGCTCGCCGCCTCGATCACCTCGGTCACCGGGACCTCGAGTGCCCCGCAGATGTCGGCGAACTCGTTGGCGAGGGCGATGTTGACCGCGCGGAACGTGTTCTCGAGCAGCTTCGTCATCTCGGCGGTCGCCAGACTCGACACGCGGTGTACGCGCGCCGCGTATCGGGAGAGCAGACGCGCGCCCTCCTCCTCGCACTCAGGGGTCGCCCCGCCCACCACGCGGGGGACCACCTCTTGGGCGAAACCGACGTTGCCGGGGTCGATGCGTTCGGCGCTGAACGTCACGAACACGTCGCGGCCGATCTGCATCCCCCTATCGCGCAGGGGCTGCTCGATGAGGTCGTGGGTGCAGCCGACGTAGGTGGTGGAGGTGAGCATGATCAGCTGACCCGGGCGTGCGGCGGCGACGACGGTGGCGCAGGCCGTGCGCAGCGGGACGAGATCGGGTACCTGTCGGTCGTCGACGGGGGTGGGCACGCACACGACGATGGCGGCGGCGCGGCCGAGCTCGCGGACGTCCCCGGTCAGCCGGAAGTCACCCGGGGCGTGCAGGGCGACGTCGAGCCGCTCGCGGTCGGAGTCGATGAGATCGGCACCGCGGGCCGCGATCGTGCGCAGACGGCGAGAAGACGCATCCAGCGCGAGCACCCGAGCGCCACTCGCGTGGTGGGCGAGAGCCGTCGGCAGGCCGACGTATCCGAGACCGACGATGGCGACGTCGAAATCGAACGGGGCGTCTGCCGGTGCGGGGTCGAGCGGGGCCGGGAACAGGTCCGCCCGGACATCGAGTGTGGACATCATCATCCTCCAGAAGCGGGTACGTGAAGCAGAGTCGGATCTCACGGTCGACCCCTCGCTCACCCTCAGCCGCGGCGGAGGCGACCGTCAAGCAACGGGCGGCGATCGTGCGGGTCGCCGCGAACCGCACGCGATCTTGCGGGAGACCGCATCCGGCGTGCGGGTCGGCGCGCGCCGACGGCGGCTGTCGACGCGTACGGTCGAGCGCGAGCGAAGGGGGATGCCGTGTCTCGAGCGGTCAGCGATGCGCCGACGGCCACGCCCGCCGCGCGAACGCCCGCGGGATGGATCGCGTGACACTCGCTGTCGTGCTGATCGTCGTGATCTGCACGATCGGGCTCTCGACCGCGGTGTGGGGGGTCGCCGCCCTGTGTCGGCTCGCCGCCGAAGGGCGCACCGGCGCATCCCTGCTGTCGCCGTCGATGTTCTTCCGTCCCGAGGAGGTGGCGGTGCTCATCGCCGCGCACGACGAGCAGCTCGTGATCGCGGACGCCGTCCGCGCGGCACGCGCCCTCGTCCCGGCGCGCAACGTCTTCGTCGTCTCGGACGGCTCGAACGACGAGACCGCGGCGCGCGCGCGCGAAGCGGGCGCCACGGCATGGGATCTCGTCCCCAACCGGGGGAAGGCGGGAGCGATCCGCGCCGGCCTCGCGCACTTCCGCATCCCCGAGCGCTTCCCGCTGCTGCTCCTCCTCGATGCCGACTCGCGTCCTCGACCGGACTACCTGCGCACCGGCCTGCCGCTTTTCACCGATGAGGGGGTGGTGGCGGTGGCGGGACGGGCGACGACGGCCCCGGATGCCGCGACCCGGGGGATGGGCCGGCTTCTCACCTCCTACCGGGAGCGGACCTACGTCTGCACGCAGTACCTCCACAAATTCGGTCAGGCGGCACGCGCGACGGATGCGGTGGCGATCGTGCCGGGATTCGCGAGCATGTACCGCACCGACGTCCTCGACCGCATCGACATCGACGCGCCCGGGCTCTCGATCGAGGACTTCAACATGACCTTCGAGGTGCACGCGAAGCGTCTGGGACGCATCGCGTTCCACCCGGCGTGCGCGATTGCCGAGACGCAGGACCCCGCCCTCTTCCGGGACTACTCCGCGCAGATGCGGCGGTGGAGTCTCGGCTTCTGGCAGACGGTGCGGCGCCACGGTCCGCGCCGGGGCCTGTTCTGGGCGTCCGTCGGCGTGTTCGCGGTAGAGACGGTCGTCTCCAGCCTCGTGCTCACCGCGATGGTGCCGGTCCTGGTGGTCGCCGCGATCGCGGCCGCAGCGAGCGTGATGCTCGCCGGAGAGGCGTCGACCGTCGCGTCGGCGGTGGCGACCGTGCTGCCGGTGGGTCCGTTGGCCGCGGCCTTCCTCGCGGCGGATGCGGCGATGACGGTGTTCTCCTGCGCCGTCACCGGCACTCGGCCGCGCGTATGGATGCTCCTCTTCCCGCTGCTGCGGGTCTGGGACGCGGTGCTGTGCCTCCGCGCGCTCGTCGCGGCGATCGGACGCGGACGGCCCTCCGACGGTCGCTGGCGCAGCCCCGACCGCCGGGCGGCGTTGTCACCCGTCTCGCCCTGAGCCCCGGCATCCGAGTCCGACGTCGTCCTCGCGTGTCCGGGCATCAGGGCAGGGACGCGCCGTGCAACAGCGCGACCAGGTGCACGCGCGAGCTCACGCCGAGCGTGCGGTAGACGCCCGTCAGCCGCAGTTCGACGGTGCGCAGCGAGAGGAAGAGCGCGGCGGCGATGTCGCGGTTGCGAAGGCCCTGACTGACCAGCGCGACGACATCGCGTTCCTGAGCGGTGAGCGAGCGTCCCCGATCGGCGGGACGCGGCGCGGCACGCAGTACCGGCCGATCCGTGGTCGGCAGACAGCGGTCACGCGCCGCGCGGAGGCGAAGGCGCTCGATCGGCGAATCATCGGTGCGCCAGATTGCCTCCGCCTCGCGGAACGCGGCGGCGCCGTCGCGATCGCTGCGGCAGACGGCGCGCGAGCGCGCCACCGCGAGCGTCGTCCACCGGCGCGGGGTGCGGACGGACGCCGCTTCGAGGCGGGCGAGGATGCGGCGCGCATCCGCGCGGTGACCGCTCAACCAGAGCGCTTCGACCAGGTCGGCGTCACAGCGCAGCAGCGACGGATCCTCGCAGGGCACCGCTTCTCGCGCGGCCTCGAGGGAAGCGACCGCGTCGTCGAAGCGCCCCTCCGCGAGAGCGGACCCCCCCTCGAGGACGGCGAACCACGGCAACGGCGTCGGTGTGCCCTCGCGTCGGGAGAGATCGCGCCCGCGGCGGACGAGCTCGCCCGCCCCGGGTCCGAGTGGATCGAGCGCGGCGGCGCTCGCGAGCACGAGGACGTCGGACACCTCGGATGGGCGCCCGGGGACCCACTCGCGCCGCCAGGCGGTGACGGCGTCGCGCGCGGCGACAGGATCACCGCCACGCACCTCCGTCGTCACGAGGAGGCGCCGCAGCTGATCGCGCCAGTACGGCTGCGGACGCGGCCGGCGTTCGAGGAGCGCGTGGATGCCGCGTCGCACGGTGGCGTACTCCTCACGCAGCACGGCGGTGCTCAACGCGAGGAGTTCCTGCTCGATCGGGGTATCCCCCTCCGCGACGTCCGCGGCGAGGCCCGTGTCGACGGTGACGGGGAGCAGGACGTCGGCGCCCAACTCGTCGAGGAGGCGGGCGAGAAGCGCCGTCTCGGTCGAGGCGACGCCCCGCGCGACGGAGAGGACGACCAGATCGTGCGCGCGCTCCGTCTCTCCGCGCCACAGATGCAGCCGGGCACTCTCGCACAGAAGACGTTCGGCCGCGCGCGGGTCGTCGGTCTCCGCCGCCACACGAAGCATCGCGTCGTCGACGATCTGATCGGCGGCCGTCGTCGCCCGCAGCCACGCCAGCGCCGCGCGAGTGCGCACGTCGGGGTCGCTCGGTACTCCGGCGCGCCGGAGGTAATGCTGACCCCGCACATCGTGTCCCTGCATCACGAGAGCCTCGCCGAGGTCGACGAGGAGGCCGCATCGTGAAGCGTCGTCGATGCGCCCGCCCAGAGCGCGCTCCGCGAACTCGACCGCCGCCGACGGTTCGCCGTCGCGGGCAAGATCGACCGCGGCGACCAGGAGACGTTCGCGATCGGCGTCGGGCTCGGCGTGACTGCGGTGCCACAGGTGGGTCGCGGGGTAGTTCTCCGCGTGCTCCTGGGCAGCCCGGATGTGCAGCCGGGACCGCTGGTCGGCGGAGAGCGAGGCGAGCAGGCGCAGGCGGAGCGCGGGGTCGGCGATTCGTGCGAGCTCTCCGTGGACGGCGACGAGGCCCGCGTCGATGAGGGTAGCCATCTCGATCCCGAGGGCTGAGGCGGCGGCGCGCAGGCGGTCGTGCCCGAAGACCGGCCCGATGCACAGGAGGTCCATGAGCTCGGCGACGCGGGGGTCGGAGAATTCCCGGTCCGCCCGCCCACGGCGGTCTGTGTCGTCGTCCGCGAGTCGGAGCGGAAGCGGCAGCGGATCGTCGCCCGCCGCCTCGCACGGGGTGAGGCGCACGCGCGAGAGGATGGCGGGATCGCCGCCGACGGAGCCCGCCACCGTGGCGAGTACCGCGAGGGCCGCGCCGGGTCCGAGAACCGCGCGTCCGAGGTCGAGCGACTCGTCGAAGGACAGCCGCTCGAGACGGGAGTGCCGCAGGCCGGCGAAATCGCGCCTGCGGTCAGCGGTACCCGCCGTCGCCACCACGCTGAGGCCGGTTCCCCGCAGTCGACCGAACACGTAGGACAGCACGGTCAGGCTCGCGCTGTCCACCTGGTCGAGATCGTCGATGACCACGACGTCGGGCTCGTCGTGAACGAGATGAAGGGTTCGGCTGAGCTCTTCGGCGAGGAGGTGCTCGGGCCAGTCGCGGCTGCGCGCGAGGACGGTGTCGACGGCGCTGCGTCGCTCGCCGCTGAGACCCGTCGCCAGGGCGGAAAGCCCGGAATACTGCCACATGCGCTCGTTCGGGCTCGCCGTGATGACGACGGCGTCGTGCCGAGCTGCGATCTCGCGAGCCAGAGCGGACTTCCCGATGCCCTTCTCCCCGGTGAAAAGGCACCCTGCGCCCCCGGTGGTTTCGATGACGTCTTGCGCGATGCGTTTCTCGCGCGCACGACCGATAAATGGCATCCCACGTCCCCACTGCGTCGTCCGGAGCGGGAGATCGATCTCCCGGGGCCGGATCAGGATGCCCCCCGATCGAAGGCTAAATCGCGCTTCGGGCAAAGGCAAGGGGTGGCGCGACGAGGAGACGACGAGGACCGGATGCCGATGGCATCCGGTCCTCGTGGCGAGCGTGAACGCTCAGTACTCGCGGTCGATGAGCTGCGGCGGCACCTGATCTGCGGCGACCTCGTCGACGAAGAACGCCGTACGACGGCGACCCTTCGCCCCCGCGGCGGGAACGCTCTGGTAGCTCGCCCCGGCCAGGGCGAGGCCAAGGGCCGCGGCCTTGTCGGCGCCGGCGATGACCATCCAGACGCGCTTCGAGCTGTTGATGACGGGACGCGTGAGCGAGACCCGCTCGCTCGGCGGCTTGGGGGACTCCCGCACGGGCACGGTGGCCCGGTCGGTCACCGAGATCTCGGGGCGGTCCGGGAACAGCGAGGCGATGTGCGCGTCGGGGCCGACACCGAGGAAGCAGATGTCGAACGACGGCCAGGGGCCCGTCTCGCTGCGATCCGACGGGGCGAACTGCGCGAGCTCGTCGGCGTAGGCGATCGCCGCGGTGTCGAGGTCGACCCCGTCTTCGCTGGATGCCACGGTGTGAATGTTCTCTGCCGGGACGTCGATGTGATCCAGGAAGGCCTCGCGCGCCTGCTTCTCGTTGCGGTCGTCGCTGTTGCGCGGCACGAACCGTTCGTCGCCGAACCAGAAGTGCACGAGCGACCAGTCGATGTCGGCGACGCGCTCGTCGCGCGCGGCGGTGCGCAGGACCGCCCCGCCCATGGTGCCGCCGGTGAGGCAGATGTGCATGCGCTTGCCCTCGGCGACACGCTTGACGATGCGGTTCACGAAGCGGGTGGCGACGTACTCGGCGAGGGCGTCGGCGTCGCGCTTGATGATGACGCGCTTGGCCGAACCGTCGCTCACGACCCGCTCCTCTCGCTCGCGGCGTGCAGCAGATCGTGTCCGTCGGTGATCACGCGACCGTAGAGCAGGTCGGGGTCGAGGCGGCGCAGTTCTTCGGCCAGACACTCGCGGAGCGTGCGGCGCGGGAAGGCGAGGTCATGCGTGGGCTGCCCGGGCTGGCGGAGGATAGCGACCCCCGCCTCGGGACGCTCGAGCAGCGTGTCGCCGCTCGCGCGCGTGAGACGGACCGACTTGATGCCGCTCGCCCACTCGTCGGCCGGGAGGTAGGCGTAGTCGACGGGAGCGTCGAGCTTCATGCCCAGCCACGCTGCGAGCAACGAGGTCGAGGGGGAGTCGGCCGCGCCGCGCACTTCGATCGCGGTGACCGGCTCGTACGGCGGCTGATCGAGCACCGCCGCGAGCTGCTCGCGCCAGCGCGTGAGGCGGGTCCACGCGAAGTCGGTGTCGCCGGGGGCGTAGTGCTCGCCGAGTTCGGCCACCCACGCGGCGGGATCGGCCTGCGACGAGGCGTCGGTGATGCGGCGCTGCGCGATGCGTCCGATGGCCGAGCGCGAGGGGTTGGCCGGAGCCTCGGCCGGCCACCACGCGACGACCGGGGCGTCGGGGAGCAGAAGACCCGTGACGAGGCTCTCGGCGTTGGAGCCGGCAGCGCCGTGGGCACGCAGGACGACGACCTCGCTGGCACCGGCGTCGCCGCCGACGCGGATCTGGGCGTCGAGACGGGGTTCTTCGTCTTCGTCGCCGAACAGCACGGCGATGACGCGCATCGGGTGCTCGCGCGACGCGTCGTTCGCGGCCTCGATGACCTCTTCTTCGGCGCCGTGGTGCGTCACGATGATGAGCGTCAGCACGCGGCCGAGGGCGACGGCGCCGCCCTCTTCTCGCACGCTGACGAGTTTCTTCGAGATCGCGCTGACGGTGGTGTCGGGCAGGTCGATGATCACGGGCGCCTCCAGGTGCGGCCGTCGCGGGCGAGGAGTTCGTCGGCGGATGCCGGCCCCCACGACCCGGGCGAGTACTGTTCGAGCGGACCGCCCTCGGCGGCCCAGAACTCCTCGATCGGGTCGAGGATCTTCCAGCTGAGCTCGACCTCCTCGTGCCGCGGGAACAGCGGCGGGTCGCCGAGCAGCACGTCGAGGATGAGGCGCTCGTAGGCTTCGGGGCTCGCCTCGGTGAAGGCGTGCCCGTAGCCGAAGTCCATGGTCACGTCGCGCACCTGCGTGCCGTCGCCCGGGACCTTCGAGCCGAAGCGGATCGTGACGCCCTCGTCGGGCTGCACGCGGATGACGAGCGCGTTCTGCCCGAGCTCCTGCGTCTGGCTGCGCGAGAACAGCTGCTGAGGGGCGCGTTTGAACACCACGGCCACCTCGGTGACGCGGCGCCCGAGGCGCTTGCCGCTGCGGACGTAGAACGGCACCCCCGACCAGCGGCGGGTGTTGATCTCGAGCTTGATCGCCGCGTACGTCTCGGTGACCGACTCGGGGTTCATGCCGTCTTCCTCGAGGAAGCCCCGCACCTCTTCGCCCCCCTGCCAGCCGCCGGCGTACTGCCCTCGGGCCGTGGACTCGGCGAGATTCTCGGGCAGACGCACCGCCGCGAGCACCTTCTCTTTCTCGGCGCGGAGGTCGGCGGCGTTGAAGCTGATGGGCTCCTCCATCGCCGTGAGCGCCAGCAACTGCAGGAGGTGGTTCTGGATCACGTCGCGCGCCGCGCCGATGCCGTCGTAGTAGCCCGCGCGACCACCCACGCCGATGTCCTCGGCCATGGTGATCTGCACGTGGTCGACGTAGTTGCGGTTCCAGATCGGCTCGTACAGCTCGTTGGCGAAGCGCAGCGCGAGGATGTTCTGCACCGTCTCTTTGCCGAGGTAGTGGTCGATGCGGAAGATCGCGTCGGCGGGGAAGGCGCTCTCCACGACCTCGTTCAGCTCGCGCGCCGAGGCCAGGTCGTGTCCGAACGGCTTCTCGATGACGACGCGGCGCCAGCCGGTGGTGTCGTCGGCCGTCTCGCCGACGAGCCCGGACGCCTTCAGCTGCGTCGTGACGAGGGGGAAGGCCTTCGGTGGGATCGAGAGGTAGTACGCGTGGTTGCCCATGGTCCCGCGCTCGGTGTCGAGCTTGTCGACGGTCGCGCGCAGGCGCTGGAACGCCTCGGGATCGTCGAACTCGCCCTGGACGAAGCGGATGCCCTCGAGCAGTTCTTTCCACGTCTCGTCGCGGAACTCGGTGCGGGCGTACTTCTTGACCGAGTCGTAGACGACCTCGGCGAAGTCCTGATCCTCCCAGTCGCGACGGGCGAAGCCGACCAGGGCGAAGCCCGGGGGCAGCAGACCGCGGTTGGCGAGGTCGTAGACCGCCGGCATGAGCTTTTTGCGCGACAGGTCGCCGGTGACGCCGAAGATCACGAGGGCACTGGGCCCCGCGATTCGGCTCAAACGGCGATCCTCGGGATCGCGCAGGGGATTGTGACCCGGTGTGATCTCTACGACCATGTCTTACTGTGCCGCCTCGAAGAGTGAGAGCACTTCGACCTGCGGGTCGGTCAGCGTCAGCGTGACGACGGGACGGCCGTGGCCCTCCGCCAGCACGCTCGCGTCTCCCGCGGCCTGTGCCTGGATGAGTTGTCCGAACGTGAACGGTCGACCGGGGATCTCGAGGTCGACGTCGGTGCGTTCGGTGATCTGGAGGAAGACGCCGGTGGCGGGTCCTCCCTTGTGGTACTGGCCCGTGGAGTGCAGGAAGCGGGGACCCCATCCGAAGGTGGTGGGACGACCCGAATCCGCGGCCACGAGTTCGCGCAGGCCCGCGAGCTGCGCGAGCTCGAGGCGGTTCACGTAGGCCTGGATGCTGAAGTAGCCGTCTGCGGCGACCCGCTCGTACAGGGCCGCGAGCACGCCCGCGACCGTGCCGCTGGCGGCCAGAGCGGGGTCGGACACCCGTACCTCGACGCCGCCCTCGACGAACGCCGGCGCGGTGGGAGCCGGCTGCGCCTGCAGCAGACCGCGGGTCGCTTCCTTCGCCGACTCGACATCGGGCTGATCGAACGGGTCGATCCTGAGCATCCGGCCGGCGATCGCGGTCGCGTACTCCCAGACGACGAACTGGGCGCCCAGCGATCCGCTGACCAGCACCTCGTCGGTGTGGCGTTCGAACAGGTGGAACGCCGATGCGTCGTCGACGAACCGGACGACCTGCAGGTCGTCAGGTCGGGAGTCCAGCTCGGGTGAGACGGGAAGCAGCACCACGGGAAGGATGCCGGAGCCGTCCTTGCCCGTCGACTCGGCGACGAGCTGCTCGATCCAGTCGGGCAGACCCACGATGTGGCTGCCGTCGGTGACCAGGCCGAGCTTGTCGCGGCGCAGCGCGCCACCGCCGGCGATCGCGGCGGCCAGGACGAGCGCCGGGTTCTCGGGGGAGTCGATCGCGACCTCGAGGAGTGTGGCATCCGCCTCGTCGAGGAGGTCGTCGATGTCGACTCCGGCGAGCCCCGTGGGAACGAGACCGAACGCGGTGAGGGCGGAGTAGCGCCCGCCGACCTCGGGGTCGGCGGTGAAGACCCGGTAGCCATCGGCTCGCGCCGACTGCTCCAGCGGCGAGCCGGGATCGGTCACCACGACGATGCGCTCGGCCGGATCGATGCCGAGGTCACGGAACGCGGCCTCGAAGGCGCGTTTGGCGGAGTCGGTCTCGATCGTCGAACCGGACTTGCTGGAGACCACCAGGACGGTCTGCGCGAGACCGCCCGACTCGGCGTCGCCGTCGATCGCGGCGAGCACCTGCCCGGGAGAGGTCGAATCGAGGACGACCAGCGGAACGCCGGCGGTCTGGGCGATGACCTCGGGCGCGAGCGACGAACCGCCCATCCCCGCGAGCACGACGCGGGTCACGCCCTGCGCGACGAGGTCGTCGCGCAGGGCCGTGATCTCGGGCACGAGCGGGCGCGAGACGGAGACCGCTCGCACCCACCCGAGCCGACGGGAGGCTTCGTCTTCAGCGGCCGGGCCCCAGAGGCTCGCGTCGCCGGCGGTGATGCCCGACGCGACCAGCGAGCCGGTCAGGCCCGGCAGCTCGGCCGACACGACCGAGCCGACGTGGCCCGTGACCTTGACCGCGAAGCTCACTTGGCGGCCTGGGCGCTTCCGGCCTCGAGGGCGGTCTTGACGGTGTCTTGCAGTTCGTGCCAGGAGGCGATGAACTTCTCGACGCCCTCGTCTTCGAGCGTCTGCGTCGCGTCGGCGACGTCGACGCCCGCGGCGGCGAGGCGGTCGAACACCTCGTGCGCGTCGGCGTAGGCGCCCGTGACGGTGTCGCCGGCGATCACGCCGTGGTCGAACGTGGCCTCGAGCGTCTTCTCGGGCATCGTGTTCACGGTGCCGGGGGCGACGAGCTCGGTCACGTAGAGGGTGTCGGGTAGCGCCGGGTCCTTCACGCCGGTCGACGCCCACAGCGGACGCTGCACGGTCGCGCCCGCGTCAAGCAGCTTCTTGGCGCGGTCCTCCGAGAACTTCTTCTCGAAGAGCTCGTAGGCCAGACGCGCATTGGCGATGCCCGCCTTGCCCTTGAGGTCGGCGGCCTCGTCGGTGCCGAGGGTCGCGAGACGCTTGTCGATCTCGGTGTCGACGCGCGAGACGAAGAACGACGCGACCGACTGCAGGGTCGAGATGTCGTGGCCGGCGGCCTGCGCCTTCTCGACACCGGCGAGGTAGGCGTCGATGACCTCTTCGTAGCGCTCGAGGCTGAAGATGAGCGTGACGTTGACCGAGATGCCCGCACCGATGACCTCGGTGATGGCGGGCAGGCCCGCCTTGGTCGCGGGGATCTTGATCAGCACGTTCTTGCGGTCGACGCGCGCCGACAGATCCTTGGCCTGAGCGACGGTCGCCTCCGTGTCGTGGGCGAGGTCGGGTGAGACCTCGATCGACACGCGGCCGTCGACACCGCCGGTGGCCTCGAACACGGGGAGGAAGATGTCGCACGCGTCACGGACGTCGTCGGTGGTGATCGAGAAGATCGCCTCGTCGACGTCGGCACCGGCGGCGGCGAGCTCCTTGACCTGGCCCTCGTACGCCTCGCCCTTCGAGAGGGCTCCGGCGAAGATCGTGGGGTTGGTGGTCACGCCCGAGACGTTGCGGGCGTTGATCAGCTCGGCGAGATTGCCGGACTGGATCCGCTGACGCGACAGGTCGTCGAGCCAGATGCTGACGCCGGCGGCGGCGAGGTCTGCGGTGGGAGTGCTCATGTCGTTAATCTCCTCGGATTACTTCTTGGCCGCGGCGAGCGAGTCGCGCGCTGCCTCGACGACGGCCTCGGCCGTGATGCCGAACTTCTGGAACAGGGTCTTGTAGTCGGCCGACGCACCGAAGTGGTCGATCGCGACGGAGCGTCCGGCGTCGCCGACGATCCCCGCCCAGCTGAGGGCGGAGCCGGCCTCGACCGACACGCGCGCCTTGACCGACGCGGGCAGCACCGACTCGCGGTACGCCTCGTCCTGCTCGGCGAACCACTCCAGCGACGGAGCCGACACGACGCGGGCGTGCACACCCTCGGCGGCGAGGGTCTCGCGCGCCTCGACGGCCAGCTGCACCTCGGAACCGGTGGCGATCAGGATGACGTCGGGCTCGCCGTTGGCGGCCTCGGCGAGCACGTACGCGCCCTTGACGGCGCCCTCCGCGGAGCCGAACTCGTCACCGGATGCCGCGCCCTCGCCGCGGGCGAAGACGGGGATGTTCTGGCGGGTGAGGGCGATACCGGCGGGGCCGGCGGTGCGACGAAGCAGCTCGAGCCACACGACGGACGTCTCGTTGGCATCCGCGGGACGCACGAGGGCGAAGTTCGGGATGGCGCGGAGCGTCGCGAGCTGCTCGACCGGCTGGTGAGTGGGGCCGTCCTCGCCGAGCGCGACGGAATCGTGCGTCCAGACGAAGATGGTCGGGATGTTCATCAGGGCGGCGAGGCGCACCGGCGGGCGCATGTAGTCGCTGAAGATGAGGAACGTGCCGCCGAAGGGCCGCGTGGGTCCGTGCAGCACGATGCCGTTGAGGATCGCTCCCATCGCGTGCTCGCGGATGCCGAAGTGCAGCACACGACCGTAGGGGTCGCCCGACCACTCATGCGTCGACCACGACGAGGGGATGAAGGACTTGGCATCCTTGATCGTCGTCAGGTTCGACTCGGCGAGGTCTGCCGAACCGCCCCAGAGCTCGGGGAGCTCGGCGGCGAGGGCGTTGATGACAGTGCCGGACGCGGCGCGGGTCGACACGTCTTTGCCTGCCTCGAAGGCGGGCAGGGCATCGGCGATCCCCTCGGGCAGCTCGCGCGCCTGCAGGCGGTCCCACAGCTGCTTGCGTTCCGGATACTTCGCGGCCCACGCGTCGAAAGTCGACTGCCAGGCGGCCTTCTCGGCCTCGCCGCGCTCGACGAGCTGACGGGTGTGGGCGATGACGTCATCGGCGACGGCGAAGTGCTGCTCGGGATCGAAGCCGAGCACCTCCTTCGTGGCCTTCAGCTCGTCGGCGCCGAGAGCGGAGCCGTGGATCTTGCCGGAGTTCTGCTTGCCGGGGGAGGGCCAGCCGATGATCGTCTTGAGGATGATCAGCGAGGGCTTGCTCGTCTCACCCTTGGCCGCCTCGATCGCAGCGTGGAGTTCGGCGACGTCTTCGACGTACTCGCCGGTCTTCTTCCAGTCGACGGTCTGCACCTGCCAGCCGTACGCCTCGTAGCGCTTGGCGACGTCTTCGGTGAACGCGACGTTGGTGTCGTCCTCGATCGAGATCTGGTTGGAGTCGTAGATCGCGATGAGGTTGCCGAGCTCCTGGTGGCCGGCGAGCGAGGAGGCTTCGCTCGTCACGCCCTCCTGGAGGTCGCCGTCACCGGCGATGACGTACACGAAGTGGTCGAAGGGGCTCTCGCCGGCGGGGCTCTCGGCGTCGAAGAGGCCGCGCTCGTAGCGCGCGGCGTACGCGAAGCCGACGGACGAGGCCAGACCCTGGCCGAGCGGGCCGGTGGTGATCTCGACGCCGTCGGTGTGACCGAACTCGGGGTGGCCGGGGGTCAGCGAACCCCACGTGCGCAGCGCCTCGAGGTCCGTGAGCTCGAGGCCGAAGCCGCCGAGGTAGAGCTGGACGTACTGGGTGAGCGACGAGTGACCCGCCGACAGGATGAAGCGGTCGCGGCCGGGCCAGTGCGTGTCGGCCGGGTCATGGCGCAGCACCCGCTGATACAGCAGATACGCGGCCGGGGCCAGCGACATCGCGGTGCCGGGGTGACCGTTCCCCACTTTCTCGACGGCATCCGCCGCCAGAATGCGGGCGGTGTCCACCGCGCGCCGATCGATTTCATCCCATTCGAAGTCCGACAAAACGGTGCCTCTCTCGATCTGCGCCCGTTCACGACCGACGTCCGCGCTCACCACCGTAGGAGTGGGAGGGGGGTGGGGGTGTCGTCGCGGGGCGCGCGTTCACCGCCAGCATAGCGAGAACCCGCGACGCTGTTGCGGATCGTGACGGGGCTCGACAGGCGGCCGGGCGTGTGGTGCGGATGGCATAGAATCAGGGAGGTTCTTTACGCGCTACCCCGGGGGACGATGGACATCTCGACGACGTCGCACGTCACTGCGACGACCGATCGCCGCTCCGTCGGACGCACCGTGCGGGCCTACGTGGCCCTGACGAAGCCTCGCGTGCTCGAGCTGCTGCTCGTCACCACGGTTCCGGTGATGATCCTGGCTCAGGGCGGCCTGCCCGACCTGTGGCTGATCTTCGCCACGGTCATCGGCGGCTCGCTGAGCGCCGGGTCGGCGGCCGCGTTCAACATGTACCTCGATCGCGACATCGACGCGCACATGCAGCGCACCGAGAACCGTCCGCTCGTGACCGGCGAGGTCTCGCCGCGCGGTGCACTCGTGTTCGCGTGGACGCTCGCCGCCGTCTCGACCGTCTGGCTGTGGGTATTCACCAACCCGCTGGCCGCCGGGCTGTCGGCCGCGGCCATCTTCTTCTACGTCGTGATCTACACGATGATCCTCAAGCGCCGCACCGAGCAGAACATCGTGTGGGGCGGTATCGCGGGCTGCTTCCCGGTCCTCATCGGCTGGTCGGCCGTCACGGGATCGCTCTCGTGGGCGCCGCTCATCCTCTTCGCGCTCGTGTTCCTGTGGACGCCGCCGCACTACTGGCCGCTGTCGATGAAGTACGCCGCGCAGTACGAAGAAGTCGACGTCCCGATGCTGGGCGCCACACGGAGTGGATCCCAGGTGGGTCTGCAGGTCATCCTCTACGCGTGGGCGACCGTCGCCTGCTCGCTTCTGCTGATCCCCGTGGCATCCATGGGTCTGGTGTACACCGTGTCGTCGCTGGTGTTCGGCGGCTGGTTCATCTACGAATCGCACCGCCTCTACTCCCGCGCCGTGCGCGGCGGCGAGCCTCGTCCCATGCGCGTGTTCCACGCGTCGATCACGTACCTCACACTGCTGTTCGTCGCGATCGCCGTCGACCCGCTGCTGCCCTTCTGATCTGATTCGCCAGCGCCCGTCCCTCATCGGGGCGGGCGCTTCGGCGTTTCGAGGAGTGCCGCGCGCGGATGCCGTCGCGACCCCGGATGCCAATCGACCGCGACGCGGATGGGTGTGGGCGTCGACGGGTGTGGGCGGAGAGGCCGCGGGAGCGGAGGAGGTTCCGCCGGTGGAGGACCGCCGCCGCGGCATCCGTCCTCCGCTCGCGGAATCTCCTCCGGTGGGCGGGTGGCGCGCGCCGCGGCGTTCGGTGGAGGGCGTGGATGCCGCGGGGACGCCACGGGAGCGGAGGAGGTTCCGCCGGGGGGAGGATCGCCACCGAGGCATCCATCCTCCGCTCGCGGAATCTCCTCCGGTGGGCGGGTGGAGTCGAGGCGCGAGGCGGAGTCGAGGAGCGGGGTGGAGCCGACGCGCGAGGTCGAGGGACGCGAACGCGCCCGCCCCCGGAAGGGGGCGGGCGCGTTCATACGAGCGGGCTCAGCGACGCGGGGCGTCGTCTCCGGCGGCGCGCTGGGGGGCGCCGTGGCCGGCCTCCGCCGTGGCGCGGG
>NZ_CAUQWC010000005.1:0-33126 GCF_963521695.1 uncultured Microbacterium sp.
CCCCTCTGTCATAGGAGAAGGGTCGTCAGCTTCCCTTCGAGCCAGCAGGGTTCCCCCGCTTGACATACCAGCGCACGAGAAGGGTGACGAAGATTCCAATCAGCACAACACCCGCGGCGATCAGAAATACGCGCATCCCTGCACTGGATGCGACCGTCGCAGCGTTGACCAAGGCCAGCAGCGCGCAGAACACGATCGCTGCCCAGCCCACAATCTGGCTACCACTCGGCCGTACAGCCCGACGATCTTCGCGCTCGGCCATGTCGTTCTCCTTCAAAATCGTATTCATCTGCAGGCAAAACTCCCGGCCTCATCGCGCTTCTCTTGACTCCAGCTACCGAGGTAGGCCGCCCAAGCAGCGGCGGCCGCGAACGGGTTGGACGCAGAAACGATCGAAGACCCATAGAACCGACCGACCACTCTTCCAGCTTGAGCCCAGCACGGCCCAAGATTGCGCGCCGAACTGATAGTCGTGGCGCTCAAGGTTGTCTGAGCAGTAATGGCCGTCTGGGCGGCGGCAGGGGCAGAGGGGGTCGCCGCCACAATGCCTCCAGAGATAGCGCCGAGTCCTCAAGATTCACCCGTCGCTTCGTTCTCAGAACTCAGCCGCCGGCGACAGAGGTAGCCAGGCAAGCGTCGTCGCGGCGGGGGGCCACCCCGCATACGAACACCGCGCTTAGCGTGGAATCACGCGCTCCTTCTGTCGCGACCCCATCTTCAAGGAGTCCAATCGCTCGGCGAGTCGATCTGCGGCGGTTCGGACATCCAGCTCGGCCTCACCGCGTCATCGGGGCCGAAGGCTCGATTGCGACGGTCGTGCTCCTGAACGGCACGACGGTGCAGCTGCGGGTCGTCGGCCCGGCCGTCGACATCGCGGTGGGGGAGCCGGTGGCGTACCACCCGGTCGCCGAACTGCTCAGCGCGTCAGCAATCCTCACGACCGCGCGCGCCGCGTAGCGGGCTGAGGGCCCTCAGATCGGGGACGTCATTGACCGCGCGCGCCATAGCCGAGCGGCCGCCGACGAACGTCAGCGGCCGCGCGTGAAGAGAACTCAGGCGGACATCGAGGCCATCATGGCCTCGCACTTCATGACCATGTCGTCGCAGGCCATCGCGCAGTAGCGGCACATCTCGTCCATGTCGGCGTGCGCGCGGCACTCGGCGGCGCATGCTTTGCCCATGGTCATGCAGGCGGTCATCATGGCGCTCATCACGTCCATGTTCATCCCGGCCGGACGCATCATCATGTGCATCGTCGCCTGCGCCATCTCGACCATGTTCGAGCACATCGCGCAGCACGTGGCCATTTCGGGGCCGCGAGAAGCGCTCGCGCTTGCGCATGCCCAGCAGCGCCGCTCCGGATGAAAAACGGGCTCTCTAGCGGTGAAGTCTCGCCACTGGGCTTCGATCTCCTGCTTCGGTAGCCACCAGACACGGGAGGAAGGACCTCGCCGTGTCCCTCAACGAGGAGGACCAATGCGCCGTCGAACGAACGCCGTCATAACCGCCGGGATCGCGTGCGCTCGCGATCTCTCTCGCGGCGCCCGCTTACGCGTCTGATGCGGCACCCGATCCCATCGAAGGGGATGCTCTCGCCGCGATTACAGCGGAGGCTATCGAGGCGCATTACGGGGAGGCGCAAGCTGACCCGGTGCAGGCCGAGGTTGCCTCTGAGGTCGAGGTCAGTCCGCAAGGGACCTCTGGTGAGGAGATCGATGTGGTCCTGCCGTCGACGCCCGCAGCTGATCTCGAAGGTGACGAGTCGTCGGCTGCGCCGATCTTCTACACGGACGCGACGGGGATGGCGTACGTATCATCGCGACGTTTCCGAGCAAGGAGGACGTCGTTGACCTGGCGTACGAGATCGGTGGCGTCCTTGATCCCTACCCAGTGCAGGTTGGCGACACGTTCAAGGTTCTCGACGCAAACGACCAGTACGTCGTGGATCTTGCCGCTCCCTGGGCCATCGATGCCTCGGGCCGGTACCTTCCCACGAGCTACACATTGGCAGGAAACGAACTTCGGCAGCATATCGACTACACCGGTGCGATCTTCCCCGTTGTGGCGGACCCGGCGTGGACCTATGCGGTAGACCACGCGTCCTTCAACCTCATCACCGGCAAAGAGAAGGCGACGCCAGCGCGGGTCATGGCTGAACTACGACGGTGCTTCAACTGCAGTTTCCCGGTTGCGAATGCGCCGCGAGCCTTTCCATCCGTCGGTCAGACCATCAATCTCAATGCAAGTCCTTTCACGATGATCAACGTCGCAGCACCGGTGCGGGTCTCAGCGGTTGTGAAGGACGGGTTCAACTTCGTCGCGTTGCCCGGTCATTTCGATGGAGCTGACTCAACGATCTCCTTCCGCTTCTACAACGACCGTTCTGGATGGCTGCACATTTCGGTAGCCGCGCTCATCTGGAAAGACCGAGGTGCGCTCGCGAACGAGGCGAATCGCAGCGTCGCGAGCCAGACATGGGCTAACTTCCTGGCCAACCTCATTCGCCAGCGCACGCTGTAGCGTCGGGCCATGCGACACGCCTCCCTGCGTCCCAGCGCACGAGCTCTCTTGGCGTGCCTAGTCGCGGGCGTAGGAGGCGTGGCCCTGGCGGCGTTAGCCGTCGTGAGCCCTGAAGCATCGCCTTCGACATCTCCGTGGGGGCTGATGCTGTGGGGAGGTCCTGCGGGGTTTGCGATCGGGGCGGCGCTCGGTCTGATCACCTGGGCGCTGACGCGCTCTCTTATGACCCTGCCGTTCGTCCAGCGCCCATCGGCTCGGGTGGCGGTCGCCTTGGTGCCCGTCGTGATCGGCGCCGCGGTCGGATACGCAAGTTTCGCAAGCGCCCTCCCCGTCGTCGCCCCCGCGACGATGATCGGAGGCGCGCTGGGCTTGCTCTGCGGTGTGATGGAGGCCTCGGCTGCGGCGCGGCGCGGACGTGATTCGGCTCATTGAGCGGTCTCTGGAATCAGGCACAGCCGGCGAGCACCAGCGCGAGAAGACCTCGAACCACCTGCTGCGCGGCGGGGAGAGAGCGGATACGCCAATCCGAGTGCTGGGTGTTACGCCCCACTACGCCCGAGATCGCCCGCCCCCACGGCATCCCGTAGCTTCATCTCACCAACCCCTCCGAAGGCAGGTGAAGCCATGTCCCGCACGATCTCGTCGACAGTCCACCCGATCCAGCGCTGCATGGCAGCCTCGAACCCTTCTGCGTGGTGGGACGGCCTCGTCGTCAACGCTGATGGTGCAACGGCGACCGTTGCGCTGCTCAACGGCACGACGGTGCACCTGCGGGTCGTCGGCCCGGCCGTCGACATCGCGGTGGGGGAGCCGGTGGCGTACCACCCGGTCGCCGAACTGCTCAGCGCGTCAGCAATCCTCACGACCGCGCGCGCCGCGTAGCGGGCTGAGGGCCCTCAGATCGGGGACGTCATTGACCGCGCGCGCCATAGCCGAGCGGCCGCCGACGAACGTCAGCGGCCGCGCGTGAAGAGAACTCAGGCGGACATCGAGGCCATCATGGCCTCGCACTTCATGACCATGTCGTCGCAGGCCATCGCGCAGTAGCGGCACATCTCGTCCATGTCGGCGTGCGCGCGGCACTCGGCGGCGCATGCTTTGCCCATGGTCATGCAGGCGGTCATCATGGCGCTCATCACGTCCATGTTCATCCCGGCCGGACGCATCATCATGTGCATCGTCGCCTGCGCCATCTCGACCATGTTCGAGCACATCGCGCAGCACGTGGCCATTTCGGGGCCGTGCATCATGTCGCTGCCGGCGCACATCGCCGCGGCCATCGCGCATGCGTTCAGCGACTGCATGCATTCCTGCATGGCATCCATGTCCATGGTCATCTCGCCCATGTCCATCGACTTCATCATTGCCATGGTGTCCATTTGATCTCCCGTGTTCTCGTCGTGGCAGAGTGACCGGATGCCTCGGAGGAACTCCGGCGTACCGGCATGCCACGCCCGCCGTGTCGGGGCTCGACAGGGTTCCGAGACGGTTGATCAGAAACCTGGGGAGGACGACGTGGGGGAGGAGGAGCGGCCGCGTTCGGCCGTGACGCTGCTGGCGATCTTGGTGACGCTCGTGCTCGCCGTGTTCACGCTGCTGGTGTCGGGGGCGCTGGCGGCGATCGTCGATCCGGAGATCGAGGGAGCCGTGCATCTTCTCGCTGGGCGACTGGTCGGCACGTCGCCGGATCAGTAAGACCCTGCTGTCCACTTCACGCGCACGTCGAGCTGGGGCTCGCACCCGCCGAGGGCGCGAGGGTGACGGTGCGCGAAGCGAATGCCGGCGGACGCTCCCGCAGCCGTCTCAGCGGCCGCTGGCGTCGGCGATGATCTCGCGGGAGACGTCTGCCAGCTTCCGCTGGGTGCTCCGGGCTCGATCGCGCAGAAGCCGGAACGCTTCCTCCATGTCGACACCGTGCGTGTGAGACAGGATGCCTTTGGCCTGCTCGATCACGATGCGGCTATCAAGGGCGTGCTGCAACTGCGTGCGGGCGAGGTGCATCTCTTGGAACGCCCGTTCGTGGAGGATGCCGATGGTGGCGATGTCGGCGAGGCCCCGCGCCGCCAGGGCATCCTCGGCGGTGAGCGCGCCGGGCTGGTCGCCGAAGAGGTTCAGTGAACCGATGACCTCGTCGCGGAGCCGGAGGGGGATCGCGTGCATCCACGTGTACCCCTGCTCGCCGGCGGCCTCCGCGAACCGCGGCCACCGGTGTCGGATCGCGTCGAAGTCGTCGACGGTGACCGGTTGACCGGAGTGGTAGGCCTCCAAGCAGGGGCCTTGTGCCTCGTTCAGCTGCAGCAGTGAGATGAGCTGGCCGCGCTCGCTCGTCGAGGCGACCACCTCCAGTGACCCGTGCGAGTCGGGAATCAGGATGCCGGCATCGGCGGCGCCCAGGATCTGGGCGCACCGGGTGACCAACCGATAGAGCAAGTCGACGATGTCGTACCCGTTGACCATGGTGTCGGCGAGCTCGACGAACGTATCGACCAGTTCTTTCTCGCGCGGTGTGCTCGTCATGAGTGCAACCTACTTCGTCCGTCCGTCTTCACACCGAGAAATCGATGTCGCGCGAGATGATCGCTTCCGCTACCTCGCGCACCGACCGGCCCGACGCGAATGCGTGGGCGCGGATGACGAGCAAGGCGTCGTCGGGCGCCACGCGCAACTGCGCGACCACCATTCCGGTCGCTTGGTGCACGAACCGTCGCGGAGAGGCGTTCGTGGAGCTGTCGTCATCCAGTCCGTCCAGCCCGTCCAATGCGGTCCGAAGGATCCGTTGGCCGGCTGAATCCGCCAGCCGTGCGGCCTCGTCGACCTGATCGACCGTCAAGGCGTGCACACCGGTGGCGTAGAGGTTCACGACGCCCACGTCGACCAGACCCACCGCCATCGGAAACGCGTACACCGAGGAGATGCCATGCCGTGCGGCTGCCGCCAGAAACACCGGCCATGCGGTCGGCGCGTCTTGCCGCAGGTCGGGAAGCAACACGGGTGAGGCGGTGTCTCGCGCTCTCCAACACGGGCCCACGCCGGAATCGAGCTGCGTCTCGTCGAGGTAAGCGGCGACGTCGTCGCTCGCGCAGATCGTCTCGATCTCGAACGGGGCACCCAGCGTCGAAATGGCGATATGCGGCACCGGCAGCGCATTGACGAAATCGATGCACAAAGAGCCGGAGGCTTCACGATCGACTGGCATGACACTCCTGACCTAGTGGGACACAGCGGCCTAGGTCCAGGGGACGCCTGGTGCCACTCTACGGTCACGGCGACGGCGCCGACGTTCACCGCGGTCGCGCCTGGGATCGATCCGTTCATTGCTTTCGCTTCCGAGCTCCCCTAATCTGTGCACAGTTGCCCCAGACCCCGGCAGACGGTCATATCGTCGTGCCAGTTGGGGGTCGAACATGGGCAGCCTTCTACGGCTCGACACGAGAGCCGGTTGTCATTGGTGACGCCGTCCTCGCGCACCTACAAGCCGTGGCGATCGTGAAACTGCGCCGCGGCGAGAGCTTCACGCTGTCATTTCGAAGATCCGATGCCGCGGCGGGCTACCTGTGACCACGCGAGGTGTGCACCCCACGCCCGACCACGTCTCGCCGACCTGGATCCTGCGCGAGGAGGGACACTGCATCGCGAAGATCGGGGACGTGACCCTCGGGCATGTCGTCTCAGCTCCCGATGGGTCCTTCATCGCTTTCGACCGGCTCGGGACGCCCCTCGGGAGACACGACTCGCTGCGCGCCGCTCAACTGTCCACGCTCCACGCGGCGGAGCTTCCCAGGCTCCACGCCGCCGACACAGCCGAAATACCGACCACGGTCAGCCGCTTCGGGTCCGTCGTCGCGATCGTCGCGATCGTTGCGGGCGCGCTGGCGGCGACGCTACTGACCGCCGGGATCGTCGTCCTGTCCATCGCTCGCTGAGACACTCGAACGTCGGAACCTCCCGCCGCTCTTGCGCGCCCCAGCGCTACGGCCGTGATCACTCGATCCGGCGGAACCGGGGCCCGACGTAGCCGTCGCGGTCGACGACGCCCGTGAACATGTCGACGGGGCGCACCCAGCAGGAGTAGTCGTCGTACAGCTTGCGGTAGGAGACGAAGACCTCCTCGGTCTCGGAGTGTCTCGCCGTTCCGAACACCTCGTAGCGCTGGCCTTTGAAGTGTTCGTAGATGCCGGGTTCGATCGACATGACCCGTCCTCCTCCGCGGCGAGTTGCGTGGATGCCGAGTATGCCAGCGGACTCGCGGGGCAGCGAACCTCGGTCGGAAGTCTCGTCGATGTCAGCTTGCTTGCGGGCTGGGCGGCGATCTCGGCGACCTTGTCTGCGGGTAGCGTGGCGACATGGCGAGGGTCCTGATCACGGGCATGTCGGGCGCAGGGAAGTCCACTGTGCTCGGCGAGCTGGCTGCTCGGGGATATCGCACCATTGACACCGACTACGGCGGATGGACCGATGGTGACGGCGGTCCCTGGGATACCGACCGCATGGCTGCGCTGCTTGCAGAGGAGACGACGGTCGTGGTGTCGCGGACGAGCGAGAACCAAGGTCGCTTCTACGACCGGTTCGAGCATGTGGTGCTCCTCAGCGCTCCCGTAGACGTACTCATCGAGCGGGTGCGTGCGCGATCGAACAATCCCTATGGTCACACCTCGGAGCAGCAGCGGGAGATCATCGCGCACGTGGCGGCGGTCGAACCCGCCCTCCGTCGGGGCGCGACACTCGAGTTGGACGGGCGGCTTCCGCCCGGCGAGCTGGCCGGGATGATTGCGCGGTTGGCTGGCCCACCTCGTCCCCGTGGGGGCGTGTCGTCGCCGTCTCGCGGAGGTTGACCGCGAACGTCACCACGCGCGGCCGCGGAGGTCGATCAGTCCTGGTCGAGGCCGGTTCTCCGAGGGACTCTCACCTGGGACGACTGCGAACACGTCGCCGGCGCTAGCGTGAGAACGGCGAGGAGGGCGAATGCACAGCGAATGGGATGAGTCGTTTTTTGACGCGCTCCAGGAAAACCCATCGATCTACTGGGTCTGTTTCTGGACCGGAGACGACATCGAGGAAGCCGCACGTCACGACCCGCAGCGGGTTACCGGTGCGGACTCGGTCGCCGAGGTGCTCGAGTGGGTTCTCCAGGTGAAGGGGGAACGCCGGTTCGAGCTCTTCGTAGAAACCGCAGACCGCGTCGAGACGAGGGCGCACGGGTGGACCGGACGCCGGAAGCTTGTCCGTCTCGCTGGTGACTTCCCATCAGGAGGCACGACGTTCGCCATCGCGCTGCACGCCCAGGAGCGAGGTCTCGGGTCCGCTGAGGATTGCTGACGAAACAGGTCGCACTATCGGTCCGTTAAGACGGCGGTCACGGCCCGTGCCGAGTTCTCCGTGCCCTGCGCGGCGCGCTTCTCGAATTACCGCGGCGACGCGCGCTCCGCAGCGACGGGCTCTAACGATCGCAACCTTTTCTCAGCGACCTCGGCGGTATCGCGCTCGCTGCCTCCCAGCCCACGCGTATCGCCCCGTTACCGATATCTGACGACGGCATCCCGGATCGCTTGGGCGTGCTCGTAGATTCCGTCGAGCTCGTCGATCGGGTGGCGGGTCTCCACCTTCTGCTCGTCGAGCAACCCCAGGTACTTTTGTCGCCCGTTGAAGTGGAGCCGTGCAATCGGCTTGCGGTTGTTGTCGTCGAGCAGCACCGCGAAGTAGCTCTTCGCATCGCGGTGAGTGATGCGGTGAGGCTTCGTCTCGCCGCACGCGATGGCTTTGACGATCTGATATCCCTCAAGTTCCTCGAGGGTGGTCTCGATCTCTGTATCGCGATCAAGATCAGCCTGAGCAGCCGGTTCGCTCGAGACCATGGCCGCACTCTCCGCTGACACGGCAACGGCGACACCGGCCCCCACGCCGAGGGCCGTCTTCAAGCGGTCGTTGACACTCTCGGTGAGGAACTGTCGAGATGCTTTGGTGACGAGCGACGTGAACTGCTCGCGGACCTTCGCGGTGTAGGAACCGTCGTAGACGCGCTGGGTGAAGAACTTGATCCACTCGTCGCTGGGTTCGCGGAACTGCCCGGCGATCTCACGCTTGAGCGCACCGACGTATTTCAGCTCCTCGGCCGCGCTGATGATCGAGTCGAGGTCGAAGCTGTCCTTGCTGAGCTTCTGCACCTCGGGGATAAGCGTGTCGTCGATGTCGAGCAGATCCAGCACAAGGAACGGCTTGGCATCCATCTTGTTCGGCGCGTCCAAGTCCGTGAAGAACTGCCAGATGACGCCGTTGGTCAGTGCCGCGATTCGAGCGTTCGTGGTCGAGAAATAACGGAACAGCTGCGACGCGTGCTCGATCTTCGGAGCGCCGGTTGACGCCTTGCACTCGATGAGGATCTGGACTTCGGCGTCACGCATGATCGCGTAGTCGACCTTCTCGTTCTTCTTGATCCCCACGTCGGCAGTGAACTCAGGGACGACCTCGAGCGGGTCGAATACGTCGTAACCCAAGATGGTCGAAATGAACGGCATGACGAAGGCATTCTTCGTCGCTTCCTCGGTGCCGATGGCTGACGCCTGATTGCTCACCTTCGTTGCGAGCGCTGCGAGTCGATCCTGAAACTCCACTGATTCCCCCCCCCCAATTGCGTGTTCCACATCGATGTTCGCACGAGTGCCGCACTGCACCGGGCCGGCAGTCAGTTGGACTTTTCGCTATCCGGCCTCTCAGGTCTATTCCTGCAAATACAGCGGGTGGACGTCGTTCAGCAGCATCCGTTTATCTCGCCCACCGCCTACCGCGCCCGGATGCCGACGGACCGCAACTCCAGCCCGGCGAGCCGCCGCACGACCTCGGGGTCTCCGCGGCGCCAGGCGCCGAGGGCGTCGGGAGCGACCTTCGCAATCACGCCCACCCTCTGGTGGGTGAGCGCGCGGAGCGCGAGCAGGTCGGTGTCGAGACCGGCGCGCATCAGCGTGCGGGTGCGCGTCGCCCGCGAGATGAAGCGGAGGCGCGGGAGGAGCCACACGAGCAGGACGACCAGGATCGGCAGGGCGGCGACGCCGACACCGAGCGCGACGGCAGCTTGCATCACAAGGTCTTGCTGTGTCTGCCCGGCGGTGGCGAGGGTGTCGCCCGCGGAACTCGCCGTGTCGAAAGGCGCGCTGATGCCGGAACCGATCAGGGGGACCCCGCCCAGCTGGGCGCCGACGTCGGTCATCGACGTGCGGAAGTCGGCCCCCGCGGTCTGCATCTGACGACCGAACTGCGCCAGCTGGGCGACGGTGGAGAACACGAACACCCCCACCGCGATGCTCACCGCGATGAGCACGAGGGCGATGATGTCGGCCGTCACCTGACGCGCGCGCTGTGCGGCGAAATCGGAATACAGTTTCACGTCGTCACTCTCCCATGCGCGTGGCGAACGGCGGGGCCAGAGGAAAGCGGCCCGACGGGAGATTTCGGCATTTCGAGTGGCGTGTAAGAGTCGCGTCCGCGGCGGACATGGGTCAGCGTGGAAGATGTGTCATCCGTGTCCGCCCGCGCGCGCTTCGAAGAGACGGTGCGGCTCGTGGCCGACCCCGTGCGCCGCTACCTGTGGCGCCGGACCGATCCCGCCACCGCGGAGGACGTGCTCGCCGAGACCCTGATCGTGCTGTGGCGACGTCATGACCACATGCCGGCCGGTACCGAGGCCGTGGCCTGGGCGATCGGTGCGGCTCGGCTGCAGCTCGCGAATGCGAACCGCTCCCAGCGGCGTCGCGACAGGCTGGTCGCCAAGATCACCGTGCTCGACCCTCCCGCCGGGGCGGTCGCGGAGCACGGCGAACCCGTCGACGAAGAGGTGCGCATCACTCTCGCAGGCCTGCGGACAGCGGACGCGGAGGTGCTTCGGCTGTGGGCGTGGGACGAGCTCGCACCGCGCGAGATCGCGGTCGTCCTCGGCACCACGGTCAACGCGGCAACGGTGCGCCTGCACCGCGCGCGACGACGTTTCGAAGACGCCTGGCGTAAGACCCACCCGGTGTCCGGACATATCGAGACAGAAGAAGGGAACGAACCGTGAACGACGCACCTCAGGACGCACTGCGCCGACTGCTCCGAGCGGGCGACCCTGCTTCGTCGCTGCCGCACCTGCGGAGCGACCAGATCGCTCGACTCACGGAGGACACCATGAACGCCCAGAATGCCACGCCACGCCCCCGCATCCGTCGGCCGGGATTGCTCCTCGGCGCCATCGGCACGGGTGTGGCGGCGGTTGCCGCTGTGGCAATCGCCGTCCCCGCCATCTTCGGCACCCCGGTCGCCACGACCGCGCTGACCCAACCGGGGGCGGGCGGGCCGGCGGCGATGTGTGCGCAGGTTACTCCCGAGGCGGTCGCGGACGCGGGCACCTCGTTTCGCGCCGACGTCCGCAGCATCGCCGACGGCACCGTGACGCTCGCGGTGACGGAGCGCTTCGCCGGCGAGGTCGGCGACACGGTGACGGTCACCCAGGGTGTCGGTGCCGGTATCGACGGCGAACCGATCGTCTTCGTCGACGGTGAGAGCTATCTGCTCAGCGCAACCACTGACGGCGTCATCATCACGTGCGGTGTGAGTGGGATCGCCGACGAGGGGCTGACTGCCGTGTACGACGCCGCGTTCGGATAGCGGGGCGGGGGATCGCGCGTAAGTGATCGTGCTCCAAGGCGACGAACGCGCGGAAGGCCGCGGCCCGGGATCCACCCCGGCCCGCGGCCCTCGCTGTGCAACGGTCAGGGCCGCCCGCCGCCCATGCCCCCTCCTCCCATTCCCATCCCGCCGGCGACCGCGACACCGGCCGTGACCGAGGTCGCGGCGCCATCCACGGTCACGGTGTACGCCTGCCCGTCGGTGATCGCCGTCGAGGAGAACACCACCGACCCGAAGGCCTTCGTGGCGGTGTAGTCCGCGACGACCGTGCCACCGGCATCCGTGATCTGAACCGTCGAGCCCGCGCTGCCCGACGCCGTCGCCGCGAGCCAGCCCTGCGCCGACGACTCGTCGGGCGACTCGGCCATGCCGGTGCTGCCGATGGCGACGAGCGTGCCGCCCGTGACGGTGATGCCGCCGTTGGAGTCGAGGGCGCCGTTCCCCTGGCCGGTGGGGCCGTAGACGGTGACATCACCGCCGGTCATCTCGATGCTCCCGTTCGAATCGAGACCGTCGCCCTCGGCGTCGATCACGAGCGTGCCGCCCGAGATGGTCACGGTCTCGCCCGTGTCTTGCATGCCGCCGCCCATGCCGCCCTCGGACGTGCTGGTGCTGCCCGAACCGTTCACACTGTCGTCCGACGAGGTGACGTGCGTGGTGCCGCCGGCGATGCGGATGTCGGCCGACTCGATGCCCTCGTTCGACTCGGCGACGGTGACATCGCCCCCGGCGATCGCCAGCGCGATCTCGGAATGGATGCCGTCGTCCTGGGTCGCGAGCGTGACCGTTCCGCCGGTGATGACGGCATCCGTCCACGCGTCGATGCCGTCGTCGGTCGCGGTGGCGTCGATCGTTCCCCCGGCGATCCAGACGTAACCCTGGGTGGCGTCATCCGTCTGGTCGCTCTTCAGCGCGTCGCCGCCGGCGGTGAGGGTGAGCGTGCCGTCCTTCACGACGAGGGAGTCCTTACCGCGGAGGGCGTCGTCGGCGGCATCCACGGTGATCGTGCCGCCGATGATCGCGAGGTCGTCGGTGGAGGAGATGCCGTCGTTGCCCGTGTCGGTGACGGTCAGGGCGCCGGAGCCCGAGACGGTGAGGTCGCTGTCGGCGTAGATCGCGGCGCTCGCGTCGGCGTCGGCGGAACTCGCGGCGGTGACGGTGTTGGTCGAGCCCGCGGCGAGGTTGATGGCGACGTCGTCGGCGGTCACGACCTGGATCGCCGCACCCGAGGTGCTCGCGATCGTCGCGTCGTCGAGCACCAGGATCACCTGCGCGTCGTCGGGGGCGGCGACGACCACGTTCCCGTCGAGCGTGCCGCTCAGCTGGTAGACGCCGGCGGCGGTGATGGTCACGGTCGACCCGTCGATGCTCACTCCCGCCGAGTCACTGGATGCCGTGGAGCCCGCGAGCGTGATCGTCTCGGCATCCGCGATGCTCCACTCGTCGTCGTTCACGACCGTGCCGTCGGCGTTGGCCGCGAGCAGCTCGGCGGCGGCCTCGGGAATGGTGGAGTCGATGTCGGAGGTGGTCTGCACACTGGACTCGATACTCGATGCGGCGGAGGCCGACGGCGAGGCGGAGGAGAGTGTCGTGGCGGGCTGGGCGGTGACGGCGCAGCCGGCGAGGACGAGGCCCGCGAGGGCGAGGGGCAGGGCGAGGGGGATCAGGCGGCGCATGATGCGTCCTTTCGGGTGGGGTGGGAGGAGGCGAAGGGGCCCGCGAGCACGCGGGTCCAGCGATTGGAGGGGAGGTCGGAGCGCAGGGCCGCCATGCCGGTGGCGTACTTGCTGATGCGCTGCGGGCGGTGGCCGGCTCTCCAGAGGGCGCGGTCGAAGGCGCCGGCCTGGCCGGGAGATTTCGTCTCGACGATGGCGAAGCGGGGGAGGGTGAAGCCCCCGCCGTCGGCGTCGGCCCAGCGCAGGTCGAGGTCGATCGTCGCGCGGGACGGGATCGCGCCCGGCAGCAGCAGCGTCGTGCGGCGGTACAGCGTCTGCAGGCGCGCGTCGAGGTCGTCGGCGCGGGTGGGCTCGACCCCGATCGCGTCGAGGGCCTCGGCCACCTCGTCGCGCGCCTCGGCGGTGAGCCGGTCGGCGGCGTCGAGGTCGTAGGCATCCCGGTCCTTGCGGGTGAGGCCCCGCGCCCCGCGGGTCTTCATCTCGAGGAACGCCGCCCCCGTGTCGACGTAGGTGCGGGTGCGCAGCTTGAAGCGGCGGCGGCGTCCGTGTGCGGCGAGGCGGTAGCTCAGCAGATCGGGGGTGTCGAAGTACACCGAGCGGTAGGCCAGTTCGCGCTCGCCGCCGATCTCGAGGGCGGCCGGAGCATCTGTGGAGCGCTGGAGGGCTTCGAGCAGGGATGCCGTGGCATCCATCGGCACGACGTACTTGCGGTCCACACGGGTGAGGAGGGCGGCGTCGGCGGTGAGGGCGTCGAGGCCGATCGCGGGCAGGGCCGCGATGGCGGTGGCGGCGCGGGCGCGGGCGGTCATCGGGTGCCGCCGATCAGGTCGGCGAAGGAGGGGTCGGTGCTGCGGCGCGGGCCGGGGACCGTGTCGGCGGCATCGAGGGCGGCGCCCGATGCGGGGGCGGCCTGTACTGAGGACCGCACGCGGTACCGCACGTCGACCAGGGTGGTGTCATCGACCAGGTCGAGCTGCTGCACGGTGACGCCCGTCACCTCGCCACCGAGCAGGCGCTCCAGCTCGGCTCGCAGTTCGGTCTCGTCGGGGATCGCGCGGTCGAGATGCACCGTCTGGTGACGGGCCCGCGACAGCACGCGCGGGTGATCGGCGACGGCGAGCACGGCCACGATGAGCCCGACCAGCAGGAGGGGGACGGAGAGGTCGACGGGCGGCAGGCCGCAGATCAGGCCGATCGCGAGAGCGGCGAAGTAGTACGCCACCTCGCGCTGGGTGATCTCGCTCGAACGCAGGCGGATGATCGAAAGCACACCGAACAGGCCGAGACCGAGACCCAGCGCCACCTCGGCGGTGCCGAGCACGGTCGCGACGGCCAGCACACCGACGTTGACGCCGAGGAAGGCGACGACGAGATCGCGGCGGCGATGACGCTGGAAGTAGATGGCGCTGAGCAGGACGGCGGCGATCAGGCCGGTCGCGGCGAGGATCAGGGCGGTGGTGGTCATGAGGTGCTCCTTGCGGGGGTCGGGGTGGCGGGGTGGAGGGGGCTGAGCCTGTCGAAGCCTCCGGGCGTGCCGTGGGTGCCGGTCCCATCGACGGGCTCAGGGACCTGGGTGAAGGGTGGGTCCGGCCGCGAGATCGGCCTGCGCGCCGGGGGCCCGGCATCCGTCCGCGGGAAGACGAGAGAGCGCTGCACGCCGTAGCTGAGGACGAACAGCACGCCCTCGGTCACGACCTTCGCGGGAAGGAGGGCCAGGCCGTTGTCGGTGAGGAACGACATCCACGCGATGTTGGATGCCAGCAGCGCCAGCGCCAGCACGCCGTAACGCACCGCTTGCCCGAGCATCGGGCCCCCGCGTGCGCGGAACACCACCCGGCGGTTCACGACGAAGTTCGCCGTGGCCGACAGCACGCGGGCGGCGATGATCGAGGGCACGAGCCATCCGGTGAGTGCCTGCAGCACGAGCAGCGCGACGGTGTCGACGACGAACGCGGCGAGCGACGACGACGCGAACAGCAGCACCGGCAGAAGTACGCGCAGCGAATCGCGCACGGGGCGGAAGTGGCTCGAGGCATTGCGGTCGAGATACACCGTGTCGATGGGCACCTCGTGCGCGGCGAGCTGGTCGGGGCCGAGGCGCAGCAGCATCCGCTGCTCGTACTCGAATCCTTCGCCCGGGATGCCGAGCGCCCAGCTCAGGCGATCTGAGGGGATGCCACGCAGCCCCGTCTGCGTATCGGTGACCTGTCGACCGGTGGCGAGACGGAAGAGCCCGCGTGCGGCCGCGTTGCCGACCCGGCTGCGCAGCGGCACCGCGCCGCCGAACCCGCGGACGCCCAGCACGAGCGCACTCCGGCCGTCGGCCGCATCGCGGCGGAGGGCATCGGCCACGCGGCACACGTCGGCGGGCGTGTGCTGGCCGTCGGCGTCGGCGGTGACGACGTCGGCATCCGGATCGTGAACGGCGATGTGGGCGAAGCCCGTCTTCAGCGCCGCTCCCTTGCCGTGGTTGCTCGGGTGCGTGATGACGTGGGCGCCCGCCTCGCGGGCGGCGGCGAACACCGACGCGAACGCGGGACCACTGCCGTCGTCCACGATCAGGACGTCGAGGTCGGGATCGGCGCGCATCAGTTCGGCAACGAGGGCCGGCATCCGCGGGTCGGGCTCGAAGGCGGGGATGAGAACGAACACCGCTCAGCCCGCCACGTAGAGGATGTCGCTGGTGCCGCGCTCGCCGCCGTTCGAGGGCGAGTTGATCACCTGTCCGTTGAAGTACATCGTCGACGAGCCGCCGCCGTCGAGGTTGTAGGCGGTCGTCGCGCCGAGCGAGAGCATGATGTCGGCGAGCCCCGGCAGCGTCACGCCCTCGCTGTAGCCCTCCTGGCGGCCGTCGACCACGACGAAGACGAGGTGGTTGTCGTCGATCACGCCGACGGCGGTGCGCGGCTGGTCGCCCTGGATCGAGTGGTTGCCGACGTTCGTGTCGATCTCGACGCCGTCGATGCCGTCGACCGCGTGGCCGTCCTCGACGATGGCGGGGCCGAAGCTGAGGGTGTTCCAGACTCCGGATGCCAGCAGCTCGGCCGCCGTGGTCGCGGTCTCGTCGTACACCTCGACGTGGCCGTCGGTGTAGAAGGCGAGTCCCTGCCGGGCGCCCTCGTCGCGGTAGACGACGCCGTTGCGGATCTCGATGCCCGTCGATCGGAAACCGTAGTAATCGCCGTTGATGGCGAAGACCGCGTCGTTGGCCGCGGCGATCTCGCTGGTGGTCTGCGTGATGTTCTCGCCGAACTGGTTGTTGGCGAAGGCGGAGCGCAGGTCGGTGGCGTCTCCGAGAACGACGTCGGCGACGTAGTAGGTGAGCGTGTCGGTGGTGACCGTCGAGACGGTGACCGAGGTGGAGCCGTCGCTGAAGCTGGTGTCGGTGAGGGTCGTCGTCGCCGCGGTGGCCGTGGCGGAGGTCGTCTCGGGTGTCGCGGTGGTGGCCGCCGTGGAGTGCTCGGCCTCGTAGGCGGCGACGTCGGTGACCTCGACGTGCGGGATGAGGAAGCGGTTGGCTGCCCATGCCGCTGAGCCTCCGGCCGTCAGCAGCACGGCCAGGCCCCCGGCGAGGATTGCGCGGCGGGCGACAGGGCGCTTCGCGCGGGTGGACGCTGCGCGCCGGCCGCGGGGGTCGGCGGGTGTCGGCCGGCTGGGGGAGTCGGCTACCCGGTCGAGGGGCTCGGTGGACGGCGCCGCCCGGCCGCGGCGGGAGGCCGGGGCCGGTGCACCGTCGGGGGCGGTGTCGGGGGTGGAGTCTGCGGGGTCCATGGCACCAGGAAAGGTGCCGAGCCCTCCCCGCGGCCTAAGGCAGCCCTATCGGGAGCCAAGAGGAGCTATGAAAAAGCTATGTTGCGATCGCCGGCCGGCGACCGTGGGTCGGCCGACGATCGCAGGGGGTTCAGACCGCGAACCGGATGACGCCGACGATGATCAGGGTGATCACGGTGGTCCACAGGGCGATCGCCGCGGCCTGCCAGGCGATCACGCGTGCCGGCGACACACCGGTCGAGGTGAGGGCCGCGGCCGTGAACTGGGTGGGGAGCAGCAGCGGGCCGAGCAGGCTCACGCCGGGGGTTCCGTAGCGGTGGTAGGCCCGCTCGAACTTCTGGCGGCGGGCCGTGACGGGCTTCTCGACGGCTCCACGGCGGGTGGTGACGGCGGTGCGCACGCGCGAGGCGATCAGCACGACGACGGCGACGCAGATGAGGTTGCCGATCGCGCCGGCGACGGCTGCGACGACGGGGTTGATGCCGCCGATGATGCCGATCGCGGCGGCGCCCTCGCCCTCGATGAACGGCACGGCCCCCGCGAGGGCGACGATGACCGGCTGCACGAGGTCGGGCACGTCGGCGACGAGGCCCTGGAAGCCGAGGACGAGATCACTGATGGGGTTCGACATGGCTGCTCCTGGGGTGATGTGCGGCGTGTTCCGCGGTGATTCCATCCCATCTGTTCCGGTCGCGCGGCGTCAGTGTCGCGGTGTCACGACCGCGCGGGAGGATACGGCGGGTCACCCGTGACGAATGTCACGGCGGGGGAGGGGTTCCCGCTCCGGCGGGGCGCCGCGAGCGGAGGAGATTCGGCGGAGGGAGGACCGCGGACCGTGGGTTTCTCCTCCGCACCCCGGATCTCCTCCCGCCGCCGGAGGTGCCGGGGGCCCCTCGCTATCGCGCAGCCCGCAGACCGGGTAGCGTCTGACACCCGCAACGGTTGCGGCGGAAGGAGGTCACGACATGCCCCCGGTCTTCGCCGCGCTGCAGTACTTCTTCTTCGCCGTGCTCGGGATCGGCATCCTGGTCCGCCTGTCGATCGCGTTGTTCCACCGCCGTGCCGGTCGCCGCAAGGAGGCCGTGCGTTCCGCCCTCGGGCCGGTCATGGGCGCGGGCGCGGTGCAGTCCGCGGCCTACGGGTGGACGTCGCCGCGGTCGATGGATGCCGCACCGCTGGACCGCTCGACCGAGACGAGCGAGTTCTGGGATCGCGCGCCGAGCTACTTGCACGACGATCACCGCGACGTCGGTCGGAGCGAGTGACCCGCGGCGCGGGCAGGATGGTCTCATGCCGCCGACGCCCCTTCCGCCCTGGCCCGCTACGCCGCCCGCGTACGGCGGCATCCTGCTGCGCGAGGTGACCGACGTCGACGTCGACATGGTGCGTGAACTGGCGACCGACCCGTACATCGCGCAGACGGGCACCCTCCCCGCCGACGCGACCGAGCAGCACGCGCGCGCCTGGATCGCCCAGCAGCGCGGCCGTCACGGCGAGGGGGCCGGCTTCTCGTTCACCATGGCGGACGCTGCGACTGGGGAGGCCGTCGGACACTGCGGTCTCTGGACCGGCGAGCTCTGCGCGGGCCGTTCGACCGCGGGCTACGTCGTCGCTCCCTCCTCCCGCGGCCGAGGGCTCGCGGCCGATGCGCTTCGCGCCCTGACGGCCTTCGGCGCGACGGTTCCGGGCCTGTTCCGCGTCGGGCTGTACATCGAGCCGTGGAACGCGCCGTCCATCCGCACCGCCGAACGCGCCGGATACGAGCGCGAGGGGCTGCTGCGCAGCTATCACCGCATCGGCGACCGGCGACGCGACATGCTCCTCTACGGCCGGGTTCTGCACAGCGATTGACTCCGCCACCCGTGACGAATGTCACGGCCGTACAGTGGCCGGGGTGAGCACCTCATCCGCGACCTATGCCCGCGATGTGCGCGTGACCTGGTGGTATACGGCGTTGTCGATCGTGTTCCTTCACATCTTCGCCGTTTTCATCTGGTCGTTCGTGGTCGTGCTCGAGGGCACGTCGCTCGAGATCGTCCTCAACCTCGTCGGCGCCGTGGGCTCGGCGGCATCCGCGGTCCTGCTGCTGGTGCACTACCGCCGCGAGCCCCTCGACGACGGAGATGACACCGCCCGTCGCCCCGTCTGGCCGCTCGTCCTGCTCGGTCTGGTCTCGGCGGCACTGTTGGGGGTCTCGACGGGCTCACTGCTGGTGGGCGTCGGGTTCGCCGCGCAGGCTCTCTGCCTCGTGCGGTGGCGGCACGGAATCCGGCTGCGGCTGGTCGTTCTGCTGCTCGTCGTGATCGCCGCGGTGTGGTGGGTGGATGCCGCTCGCCTCCACCCCGACGGCTACGCCGTCAGCGGGTTCGCCTTGCCGCTCTTCGTCGCGATGCTTCCGCCGCTGTCGGCGACATCGCTGTGGTGGTGGGACATCGTTCGCGAACTCGACCGCGCGCGCCGCGCCGAGGGGCGCCTCGCCGCCGCCCAAGAGCGCCTGCGCCTCGCGGGCGACCTGCACGACCTGCAGGGTCACCACCTGCAGGTGATCGCGCTGCAGCTCGAACTCGCCGAGAAGATGATGGCCCGCGACCCCGAGGCCGCCGTCGAACAGGTGCGCGCGGCGCGCACGAGCGTCGACGAGGCGCGTCGCGGTACCCGCGACCTCGCGGCGCGGTTCCGCGGAGTCCCTCTGCCTGACGAACTCGCCAACGCCGCCGACCTGCTGCGCGCCGCGGGACTCACCGTCGACCTGTTCGTCGACAGCGAGGCGGGCGGCGCCCCGGCCGGCGTGCTCGGCCCGGTCGTCCGCGAGTCGACGACGAACGTGCTCAAGCACGGCGGTGGGGGCTCGGCATCCCTCTCGCTCGCCCGTCACGAAGGAGCGTGGGTGCTCACGGTCGAGAACGACGCCCGCGGAGCAGCCTCGCCGGTGGGCGACGGGGCCGGCCTCTCGGGAATCGCCGACCGCGTCGGCGCCGTCGGAGGGACGATGGATGCCACCCGCCTCGGCGATCGATTCCGCCTCACCGTCCACGTACCCGAGGGGGTGACGGCATGATCCGCGTGCTCATCGCCGACGACGAAGACATGATCCGCACGGCGCTCGCCGCGTTGCTGCGACTCGAGGACGACCTCGAGGTCGTCGCCGAGTGCCGCGACGGCGAGAGCGCCGTAGTCGAGGCGCAGCGCGTGAAGCCCGACGTGTGTCTGCTCGACCTCGAGATGCCCGGCCTCGACGGCGTCGACACGGCCGCGCGGATCCTGCGAAGCGTTCCCTCGCGGTGCGTGATCGTCACGCGGCACGCGCGGCCCGGTGTGCTGCGGCGGGCACTCGGTGCGGGCGTCGACGGGTTCCTGCCGAAGTCACGGCCCGCGGATGACGTGGCCGCGGTGATCCGCGAGGTCGCCGCCGGACGTCGCTACGTCGACCCCGAGATCGCCGCCGACGCGCTGAGCGACGAGCGCAGCCCCCTCACCGATCGCGAACTCGACGTGCTGCGGGCCGGCGCTCGCGGTGAGACGGTCGCCGAGATCGCCGCGTCACTGCACCTGTCGGCGGGAACCGTGCGCAACCACGTGTCGTCGGTGCTCGGCAAGCTGGGGCTCGCGAGTCGGCAGCAGGCGACGATCCACGCGCGGGAGCGGGGGTGGATCTGATGCGGGAGGGGCTGCCGCTGATCGAGTTCGTCTTCCCGGGGCCGCTGCGCGATCGGCTCGTCGTGGCGTAGCGCGTCGCGCCGGTGATCAGTCGAGCACCGCGGCGACCGCCTCGATCTCGACGAGCTGGTCGTCGTAGCCGAGCACGGTGACGCCGAGCAGGGTGCTAGGCACGTCGTGAGGGCCGAAGGCGTCGCGCACGACGCCCCAGGCCGCGACGAGGTCGGCCTGCTTGGACGAGGCGACGAGCACGCGCGTGCTGATCACATCGGTGATCTCGGCGCCCGCCTCGGCCAGCGCCGTGCGCATGTTCGCGATGCATTGCGCAGCCTGCGCCGCGTAGTCGCCGACTCCGACGGTCGCCCCCGTGGCATCCAGCGGGCACGAGCCGGCGAGGAAGATGAGGCGCGCTTTCGCCGGCGCGGTGGCGGCATAGGCGTACTCGACGCGGTCAGTGAGGCCTGCGGAGCGGATGAGAGTGACGACGGAGGGCACGGGATCCTTCGGGTGGGTGGTGATCCGGACGAGCGTATCCCGCGGCGCGGACCGTGCCGATGCCGGTCGCGTGAACGGCGATGGCTCCCAGGGGCGGGCTGACGCCGCGGCCACCGCTCTCGTGCGGCGGCGACGTGCGAGCACGAGCCAAGTCAGGCCGTTACGATGCCCACCTCGCGGCGTGCCGGAACTGTCCCCGGCCGAGTCGCGGGCGCACGTAGGTCACGCCGTGCAGGCGCGTCACGTGTTGCCGGGCGAAGACGCGCAGGAGTTTCTCCGTGACTCCGAGCTCTTCGGCGATGGCATCCTCGCTCAGCCCGATGGCTTCGAGTTCAGCGAGTCGAACGGGGTCGATCAGAACGGCTGCGGCGTAGATGTCGGCCGCAGCCTCTGCGTCGGGATCGTCCCGCCCCTGGTGGCCGTAGAACGCGTGCCCGAGTTCGTGCGCCAGCACGCAGGCCCGTTCGATGGGGGTGAGGGAGAAATCGTAGACGACTCTGCGTCGTTCGTGGTCGTAGAAGCCACGAAACGGCTCGGGGAGATGGGCGACATGGACGGTGACGCCCAATCGGGCCGCGAGCGCGAGTACCTCTTTCACCCGTCTCCTCTCAGTCCTCGGTCGGCTTTCGCTCGTCAGTGTTCGCGGCATCGCTCAGGCCGGGAGCGACATGACCGATGTACGTCACGTTGTCTGTGTGGTCGACGGTACGAGGGACCTCCGACACCGAAGCGAGGAGCTTCTGCAGACCGTCCTCCGGGGTGCCGTGATGTGCGGCGTCGTCCGCGCTGTAGTCGGTGAGAGCCATGTCGACGATTGCGCGCGCCGGCACCTGGAGGAAAGCGGCGATGCGTTCCAGTTCCGAGACCGTCGTCTCATTCACCCCGTCTTCGCGTCGCTTCAAGTTGGACAGGGCTATTCCGGTCCGCATGGAGAGCGTCTCGCGAGTGACGTCTCTGCGTGCCCGCGCCGCCCGGATCGCCGCGCCCAGGTGCCTGTCGAACGGGTGGGGCGTCTTCTTCTCGCGAGCCATGGTTTTCAGCGTAGGTGAACCGACGGACGCGGCCAGCGGGTGAATCGGCTTTGAAGGGTCGAAAGTAAACGGTTAGCATGCATACATGACCACCGAGCCGGGCAAGAGTTCCTCCCGCAGTCCCGAGCCATCTGGCCCGCGACAACGAGATGAGGACTCCCGTCGCGCGGAAGACGTCTCCGTTCGCGAGTTGCTGACGGCAGGTGCGCGCGAGGGACTCGCCACCGATCGGATGTTCCCGGATGACACCCTGCCCGTCGTCCGCCCCTCCCACTCGGATTCATGACCGGCGGCGATGAGACGGCACCGTCCGGCTCGTCCCGCGATCTCACCGCGAATGCGTCGACGGTGGCCTTCTTCTCGTTTTTTCCGCCCAGCAACCGGGAGCGTGTCGTGTCTGTTCAGGTGAAACACCTCAGGAAGAGCTACGGCTCGTTCGAGGCCGTCCGAGATCTGTCGCTGGAGGTGCCGACGGGGTCGCTCTTCGCCTTCCTCGGCGCCAACGGTGCGGGGAAGAGCACAACCATCGGCTGCATCACGACGGTGCTGCGTCCGACGTCGGGAACGATCCTCGTGCAAGGCCGAGACGTCGTGAAGGACCCGGGTGGCGTGCGCGAAGTCATCGGTGCCGTCTTCCAGCAGTCGCTCCTCGATCCCCTGCTCACCGTGCGCGAGAACCTGGCCGTGCGTGCGGGCTTCTACGGGCTGCGCCGCCGTGAGGCCGCGGGGCGGATCGAAGAGCTGTCCGCGCTCATCGGGCTCGAGGACTTCCTCGACCGCCGATACGGCGTTCTGTCGGGAGGGCAGAAGCGCCGCGCCGATATCGCGCGCGCCATCATCCACCGTCCGAGCGTCGTCTTCCTCGACGAGCCCACCGCGGGTTTGGATCCCCAGTCGCGCGAACAGATCTGGTCGGCGATCGCGGAGCTGCGCGTGACCCGAGACACGACGGTGTTCCTGACGACGCACTACATGGAAGAGACCGAGAGGGCGGATCGGGTGTGCATCATCGCGCGAGGCGAGATCGTGGCCGAGGGCACTCCGGTCGAACTCCGGTCGACCTTCAGCCGGAGCGTGCTCACCGTGCGCGCCGCGGACGTGGCGACCTTGCTCGCCGAATGCGATGCACGGGGACTCACTGCAGAACACCTCGGCGACACCGTGCGTGTACCCGTCGACCGGATCGAGCAAGCCAGGGCGATTCTGCATTCGCCGCAGGTCACGGACTTCGAGTTCCGCCACGGAACCATGGACGACGTCTTCCTCAATGTGACGGGAGGTCAGGCGGCATGAGAGCGATCGCCATCCTCACCGGGCGGAATCTTCGGCTCTTCTTCCGGGATCGCGCAGGAGTCTTCTTCTCCCTGCTGTCAGCGCTGATCCTCATCGCGCTGTATGCGCTCTTCCTCGGGAACCTTCAGGTCGACAACCTCACCGAGCGATTCCCCGCCGCCGACAGCGGCGACATCCACTGGTTCGTGAACGCGTGGGTGTTCGCGGGCATCACCACTATCACGACGCTCACGACGGCGCTGGCGGCATTGACGGTGTTCGTAGACGATCGTGCGAGCGGGCGCTTCAGCGACTTCCTCGTCTCGCCCATTCGCAGGGTCGAGCTGATCCTCGGCTACTTGTCGTCCAGTTTCCTCATCTCGCTCACGATGACGCTGATCGTCGTGGTTGTGGGGCAGGTGTACCTGCTCACTCAGGGCAGTGCGATCATGACGCCCGGGGAGGCGACGAAGACGCTCGGCTACGTCATCCTCTCGAGCTTGGCCTTCGCAGCTCTGTCCAGCTTCGTGGCGACGTTCCTTCGAAGTTCGGGGGCCTTCGCGGCACTGTCCACCGTCGTGGGAACCATCATCGGCTTCCTCGCGGGAGCGTACATTCCCGTCGGGACGCTTCCGAACGAGATCGTGAACGGCATCAACACCCTGCCCTTCGCACAGTCGGCGATGTTGATCCGCGAGCCCATGACCGCGCAGGCACTGGAGTCGCTGACAGGCGGAGAGGGCCGGGCGCTCGATGCCGTGAAGACCTTCTACGGCATCTCGGCCAGCGTCGGCGATCTTGAGATCACTCCCGGCTTCGCCGCCGGGGTCCTGGTCGCGGTCTTCGTCGTCTTCGCCGCGCTCGGCACCCGGCAACTCGCGCTCCGGATCCGTTGATGGCGGGGTCGTTTCTCGCCGTTCCGGGGCAGGGGAGTCAGTCCGTCGGCATGGGAAGACACCTTTGCGACCGTTTTCCCGCAGCGGGAGCGGTGTTCGACGAAGCCTCCGAGTCTCTCGGCTTCGACATGCGTGACGTCATGTGGGGTGATTCGGCCGAACGGCTGACGGCGACCGAGCACGCTCAGCCCGCGATCGTGGTCCTCGGTATCGCCGCTCTACGCGCCTGGCAGGCCTCGTCCTCCGGCGCCGTCGATTTCCGGTGGGTCGTCGGCCACAGCATCGGTGCGATCGCCGCCATGATCGCCGCTGGATCTCTGGCCGTCGGGGACGGCATCCGGCTCGCGCGAACACGAGGCGTGGTGATGAGCGCGGCTCCGGGGAGGGGCGCGATGCTCGCGGTCGCGGTCACCTCACGTCACGTTCGTGATGGCATCACCGCCGCGGCTGCCGAATGGGGGCTCGACATCGCGTGCGTCAACGGCTCGCGGCAGATCGTCCTCGCCGGGCCGGTGGACGGCGTTCGCGCCGCGCACGCGAGGTTCGGGGCACGGTCTCGGTTCCTCGATGTCAGTCACGGTTTCCATTCCTCGCTGATGGACCCCGTCGCAGCGCGGTGGGCCGATGAGGTGGCGGCGGTTCCGTTCCGCGACCCCCGTATTCCGATCCTGTCCGCGATCTCCGGACGGTTCCTGCACACCGCCGCTGAGGTCGCGGAGGACGCGCGAAGGGGTGTTCGGGAAACCGTGCGGTGGGATCTCGTCACCGGTGTCGCCGAAGGCAGTGGATGCCGACCGATCATCCTGGGCAACGGCCACGCCCTGGTCCGGATGTGGCGAGGAGGCCCGCTCGCGGGCGGGGTCACCATCGTCGACGACGCGTATCGGGGGGCCGCGCATGCAGCCTGAGCGGAGCGTTGTCGTCACGGGTGGATCCCGTGGAATCGGGCGAGCGTGCGTCCGGACCCTCGCCGACGCGGGCTGGCACGTCGTCGTGGTTTTCCGCAGCGCCGCGGGTGACGCAGCCGAGGTCGTTCGCACGGTGACGGACGGCGGCGGATCCGCGTCGGCGATACAGGCCGACGTGGCATCCGAACCGCAGGTTCGCGAGGTGTTCCGCGTCGTCCGTGCCGAGCACCCTCCACTCGCCGGGGTGGTGTCGAATGCGGGGATGACGCGCGACGGACTCACGCCCATGATGTCCCTCGCCGCGTGGAACGCCGTCGTCGAAACGAATCTCACGAGTTCGTTCCTCGTCGCCAGGGAAGCGCTCAAAGCGATGCGACGGACCGGGGGCTCCCTGGTCTTCATGAGCTCCGTATCCGGGCTACGCGGCCAGGTGGGGCAGGCGAACTACGCCGCCAGCAAGGGCGCGGTCAATGCCATGACACGTGCCCTGGCGCGCGAGGCGGCGGCGGCCGGCATCCGCGTCAATGCGGTCGCCCCCGGGTTCACCGACACCGACATGGTGCGCCGCATGCCGAGCAAGGACCTCGCGCGACTCCTCGAAGCCGTGCCTCTCCGTCGAATGGCGGCGCCGCGCGAAATCGCCTCCCTCGTCCGCTTCCTTCTGAGCGACGACGCGTCGTACATCACCGGACAGATCATCTCGGTCGACGGCGGACTGACCGCCTGAGGCCTCGACAAAGGAAGAGCGAGAATGACAGCCCAGGATGTGGCCCAGCAGGCAATCGCCCGTCGCGAACTCAACGATCGCGTGAAGGAACTGATCGCGGAGGGATTGGGGCTTCCCATCGAGGCGGACCTCATAGACGACGACCAGCCGCTCTTCGGACGGGGACTCGAACTGGACTCCCTCGACACCCTCGAGATCGTGAGCCTGATCGACGAGAACTTCGGCGTCTACATCACCGACGACGACACCTTCGTCTTCGGTTCGATCAATACCATCGCCGACTTCATAGAGACGGCGCGAGCGCGGTGAGCGCCCGACGAAGTGGCGCTCTCAATCCGGTCGAGGTCGCCCGGCGGCTTCCTCATCGGCATCCGTTCCTGCTGCTCGATCGGGTGGACGACCTCAAGCCCGGGGTCTCCGCGGTGGGAACGAAGAACGTCTCCATCACCGACCCGGTGTTCGCCGGCCACTTTCCTGCGAACCCGATCTACCCCGGCGTTCACATGGTGGAGGTCGCCGCTCAGCTGTGCGGGCTGATCGGGTCCTCAGAGGGCGAGGCGCCGATGCTGGGGTATCTGGCGTCGATCAAGCGGTTCAAGTTCCTGGCGCTCGTCGTACCCGGGGACCAGATGACGATCACCGCGCGCGCCGGTGTGTCCATAGGAGCGCTGACCGAGTACACCGTGGAGATCACGGTTGCCCGCACGGTCGTCGCGAGCGGCGTGCTGTCGATCGCCCGGACCGGCGCGTAGGAGCACCGCATGCCTGCCGACATCCGTGAGCTCGCGGGGGAGGACGACCTCGATGCGGTCGCCGACTTCTTCGCACGAAGCGGCTACGGTCCACCCGGACGCCCGGTGACCGGTGCCGAGCTCGGACGTGTGTTCCGCGAGCGCGGGGTGCGCCTGTTCCTCGTCGCGGAGGACCGCGGCAGGATCGTGGGAACCATCGGATACGCCGTGATGTCGGGTCGCCGGGTGGCTCCTCCGGGCCACCTGTTCGCGGGGATGTTCGTCATCGCACCACATCATCGTGCGGGGATGCTCGCGGGGCGCCTGTTCACAGAGTCGTTCGAACGGTTGGTGGCGTCGGGCGTCCGCGGACTCCGCGTCGAAGTCGATCCGGCGAACTCCCGCGCCTTCCCGCTCTACGTCAGGGTGGGGTTCAGGGCGCTCGACGGAATGACTCCGGACGAGGAAGGCTACGTCGAACTGGTCAGCGTCCTCCCCGGCGTGACGGCGGACCTCCTGAGCAACGGGGTCGCCTGGACGGGTGGAAGCGTCAGCGGGAGCAGTCGAAACTGGCGCTCCATCCGGAGCGCGCGAGCGCAGTCCGTCGACAGTGGCATCGTCCGGCTCGCCGGCGGTGCCCACGCTCTCCGGTACGACTTCGAGCTCCCCGGCAAGCTGATCTCGGCGACGGGGCGCGTAGACGATGCGTCCATCGTGTCGCTCTCGGTGAACGGCGCCCCGGCGCCGGCATTCACGCCGCCGACCACCCGTGCGGCGACGGATCGCGCCCGAAGGGTGTACTCGCGGGAAGTGGGCACCTTCACGGTGGCTCTCGACGATCACGGCACGCTCGTCGTGTCGCATCCCCGTCACGTGGGCTCCGTCCTCGTCGACCCGCATCCGGTGGCGTCCGGGTCGTGCGCGGGATCGCGTCGGCCACTCACCCGTCGCGTCCAGGTGGCCGCAACGGACGACGGCTGGCGAGTCGACGACGGCCGGGTCACCCGAGTCGTGGGTTTCTCCGCTTCGGGAATACGGATAGCGGCGACGAGCGCGATCGGAGGTGAGCTGGTGAGCTACCCATGGATGGGGCTGAGAGCCGCGAGCCTCGCCCTGTCGCTCGGCGACGACCATGCCCACGTCGCTCACGCTGTCCGCGGACGGTGGCCCCTCGACCTCGTCGACTTCGAAGCGGTCGCCGACGCGGACAGCGCATGGCCTGCCCAGGGAGCCGTCATCTCGTGGAGCGACGCATTCTCCGGGGTCACCGTCAGGGCGAAGTCGCTTCACGCACGCATCGCACGTCTCGAGGGATGGCACCTCGCTCGTCTCGCGGGCGAAAAGACGGTGGGTTACGAGCTCTCATTGGCGGCATCCGAACGGCTCCCTCCCGAGTACGTGGGAGAGCGCGGGCGGACGATCGACACGTGGCGGCGCTCACGGCGAGGACTGGCCGATGTCCTTCAGGCAACGGCGGATGCCGGCACAGTGACCGTGGCGCCGGAGGCGGGCCTCGTGGAGTGGAACGTCGACGGCGTGCCGGTGCTCTCATCGACATTCCCGTCCCGAAAGAGAATCGGTCCGCTCACGACCGTATCGGCCGCGCTGTGGGCGTGCGCCCAGCCCGATCGATCCGATGCCGACCAGGGTGCTGTGTGGCCGACGGACGCCGCCAGGCTCCCGTTTCGCCCGAGGGGCGACGGCCTCGGGTGGACCCTGGTGTCCTTCGGCAGCCCGACCGACCTCGGGGTGTCTGTCACCGCGACCGCGGATGGCCGCGCCGACGAGACGGTCGTCTCCGTGGCGCTCGCCTCGGTGAATCGCGTCCGCCTCGCTGATCCCGCCACGGGCGAGGTCGATCTCGAGGTCTTGCCGGGACCCTGGCGCACGTGGACCCGCAGCGCGAGCTTTCGCACCAACACCGGATGGCTCCACCTCACGCCCGAGCGCGCCGTTCACCCAGAGATCCTGATCCGTTCCACCGCCCAGGGGCTGATGATCGCTGCGTTCTCCCGCATAGCGCCCGAGCTCGCAGCAGCGGTATGGCGACTTCGCTGGGAAGCCCCGTGAAGACCACCGTTCCGTTGCGGTGACCCACACAACATGACCCGATGACCACTAAGGAGACCCATGTCTACGAGCTCGGAGTATTTCTCGCTCCGTCGATCCGCGGGCGTCTATGCGCGCGGAAGGACCATTTGTTCGATCAGCGGGGCTGGCCGCGAATCCCTCCTGGCGTACCTCGTTGCGCGACCCACCGAGTTCGCGCAACCGGGGACCGTCGTGGATTCGCTCGTGCTCGACGAGGAGGGCCGCGCCGCGGACTTCGTGCTCGCGATCATGGACGAGGATCGCGCTCTCTTGGTCTCAGACTGCGGGAACACGGCGGGTGACGAGCTGCGCGCGGCCGCGCTCGCGCTCGGCGTCGACGATGTCACCGTCGAAGTTCTGACCGGCTGGGGTGCCGTCGCGGTGGAGGGGCCACGCGCGTGGGAGGTGGTTCGCGACCTGCCCGCGGACGACATCGCGAGCCTGTTGCTGAACGAGTGGCAGTCCGTCGAGATCCCGGGGGCATCGGTCGCCCTCCTCGCGCGCACCGGCACCACGGCCGAGTACGGGTACCTCGTGGTCGCCGACCTTCCTCCAGAAGCTCTTGCCGAGACCCTCCGGCCGTCCCTCGAAGGAGTGGGCGGTGCGTTCGTCGGTTCGGAAGCTCTCCTGCGTGCCCGGATCGAGGTCAACCATCCGGTGGCACCCGAACAGTTCGACGGGATCACCACCCTCGAGGCGGGTGCGGGGTGGGCGGCCGGTCTCGGTCGACCAGACTCCTTCCGCGGTGCCGACCACGCCGTGCCCCCGCAGCGGCGCCTCGTCGCCGTCCGATCGACTCGTCCGCTCGGGCGTGGAGAATCCGTCGACGCGGGCGGACTCCCGGTGGGCCTTATCCACCTCGGGGCGGCGGATATCGACGGGCAGACCAGTTACGCCCTGGCGCTGATCGACGCGCCCTTCGACGTCCCCGGCCTCGATCTGACTGTCGGCGGCCATACCGTCCGAACCGTGTCACGACCGGCGGTCCAGCCCGTCTCGTGGACCGAGCCGATCGGATGACCCGGTCGGACGTCGCCGTCACCGGGGTCGGGTTGCTGGCCGCCGTCGGGGTCGATGCCGAGAGCAGCTGGACGTCGATCCGGGCGGGTTCTTCGGGCATTTCCCGCGTCGCATCCGTCGACGCCGGTGACTTCATCTCTCAGCTGGCGGGCGAACTGCCGGGGGGAGCCGACTGGAGAGGCGCGACGCCCCGGCGAGTGGGGAGAGGAGTCGTCGACCGCTGCCACGCCATGGCCCTGGACGCGACAACCGAGGCGGTCGCCGGTGCCCGTCTCGAATCAGGCGGGTACGCCTCCGATCGGGTGGGCATCTCACTCGGCACGTCTCTGGGTGGCGCGCGTTCCGGCGAGGACTTCCACCGTCAGTGGATCACGAAAGGGCTGCGGAGCGCTGACGCGACTCTCTTGCGCCAGTACCCGCTGCACTCCGTGGCGGATTACATCGCCGAGCAGTTCGGGTTCGCCGGGCCGCGGGCCGTGCAATCCAATGCCTGCGCGGCGGGAGCCGTGGCCATCGCCTACGGCGTCGAGCTGATCGAGAGTGGGCACGCCGACGTCGTCATCGCCGGTGGGGTCGATCCGCTCGCCTACTTCTCCTTCGGCGGGTTCTCTTGTCTGGAGGCGCTCGACCCCCTGCAGTGCGCCCCCTACACGCGTAGCAGTGGTCTGAATCTGGGGGAAGGTGCAGGGGTGGTCGTGCTCGAGCGGCGCGAGGCGGCGCTCGCTCGCCGCATCCCCGTCCTCGCCGTCGTCCGGGGCTACGGGCTGAGCGCGGACGCGCATCACCCCACCGCGCCGGATCCGACGGGACGAGGAGCGCTGCGCGCGATGCGGGCGGCGCTCGCCATGGGAGACATGTCGGCCGACCACGTCGATTACGTGAACGGCCACGGTACCGGGACCCCCGCCAACGACAGCACCGAGACGCGTGCCGTTTCCCAGCTTCGGCCCCAGAACCCACCGCCCCTCAGCTCGACCAAATCGATGATCGGGCACACGCTGGGTGCAGCCGGCGCGGTGGAAGCCGTCACGACGGTGCTCGCGCTCCGAGACGGTGTGATCCCTCCGACCGTCGTCCCGTCTGATGCGGTCGACGCCCCACACGGACTCGACATCGTCCGATCGACCGGTCGTGGCGGCGCCATCGAGGTGGCGCTGTCGAACTCGTTCGCTTTCGGCGGCAACAACGCGACTCTCCTGCTCACCCGGGACGGCCCCCCGGCCGATCGTGAGAAGTCCGCATCGCCGGGACGAGCGGTGGTGATCACCGCAACCGCCGCCATGGCCGCCGGCGCGAAAGACTCCGCGGAGGTCCACGCCGCCCTGCGCGCCTGGACTCCGGTCTACGGCGACGAGCGCTTGGCGCTGGAGGGCTACGGGGACTTCCCTGTGGCCGAGATCCCGGAGAAGCACCTGACGCGAGGTGTCAATCCGCAGATGCTTCGCCGCATCGACAATCTCGGTCGTCGTGCTGCCGTCGTCGTGGCGGATCTGCTGCGTGAGCGCAAACTCAGCCGAGACGAGGCCGCCCGGACGGGGTTGGTCTTCGCCACGGGTACGGGGCCACTGTCCACGGTGGAGGCGTTCCAGCGGGAACTCATCGAGACGGGATCCGGCAACACCAGGCTCTTCCCGAACACGGTCATGAACGCGGCCGGCGGCCACGTCGCCCTGCTCAACAGGCTCCAGGGGCCGACGGCGACGATCTGCGCAGGTGGGACCTCCGGCGTCACGGCGCTGCACTTCGCGATGCGCCTGATCCAGCGAGGTGCAGCCGACCGGATCGTCGTGCTGTCCGCCGACGAGGCGCCTCGGGCGATGCTGGCGGCGCACGCGCGCATCCCCGGCTTTCTCTCGCGAGACCGCTGCCTGCCGTTGCAGGACTCGGGGAAGGTTTTCGGGGGAGCGGGCGTCGCGCTTCTGCTCGAGGCCGCCGAGGTCGCCCCGTCGGGACGCGCGATGGGCCGGATCGAGGGATTCGGCTTGACGGGCGACGCCAGCGGTCCCGGACGCCTCGATCCGTCGAGCGACGGCTGGCTGCGATCGTTTGGCAAAGCGCTCGAAGACGCCGAGGTCACTCCGCCCGACGTGGATCTCGTCGTGTCGGCAGCTTGCGGCCGTGCGGCGATCGACGACATCGAGGCGTCGGCGATCCGGGATGGGGGTCTGAGCGCGTCGGTCGTGTCGATGCCGAAAGCGATCTTCGGCGACGCCGGGTCGTCGTCGGCGTTGCTCGGAGTCGTACAGGCGCTCTGGATGCGCCACGAGACCGACGCCGGCACTTTCGGACGCGGTTGCGAGAGTCCGGGTCGACCGGAGGTGCGGCGAGCGCTCGTCTCGTCGTACGAGGTAGGAGGCAGCTATCAATCCGTCGTCATTCGAACTGACGACACCTGACGACTCGACGGTAGCCGTCTGGACGGTGACCTGTCGCGCGCGCACGACCGACGCGCTGGGACGAGTCCTCGGCCCCTCGGCTACCCGCGTCCTGCGTCGCATCGTCGAAGAGGTGTCGTGCGAGAACGGGGGTCACTGCCACCCGCAGTCGGCGGTCACCGGGCGCTGGGTCTGTCCGCACTGCGGGGCTCATTGGAGTGCGACAGCGACCGCGGGGCGCGCGATGATCAGTCGGGCGGCACTCCCGTGCGGGATCGACGTCGAGCGTGCCGATCGTCAGCGCCCCGCCGCGTACCGAGCCGTGGAGGAGTGGTGCGGAACCCCCGTCCGCGACGCTCGGCAATGGACGCAGGTCGAGGCGATCTGGAAGGCGCTCCGTCCCGCTCCTCGGCTGGGGCGTGACCTGATCCCGATCCCGATCCCGATCTCGACGACGGCGGGCGCAGGGTGGCAGCTGAGCGCCGACTCCTCGTGGTGGGTGTATTCGCGGTCGGCGGATGGCGAGTTCGTGTGGACGGTGGCGGTCAGACGGACCCCCGGGCCGGCCCGTCAAGGCCTGGAAGCCGCCCGGACTCCCTCGCTACGGTCGCCGCATGGGTGAGAAGGCAGCGGGCGGCAAGGCAGCAGCAGACGCGGGACTGACGCGATACATCATCATCGGGGTCGTCGTCGGCATGATCGCGGGTCCTGTGCTCGGCCTGCTCGTGCCCTCGATCGGGGTCGGCTTCGGCATCTCTATCGGGCTGTTCGTCGGCATCGTCGGCGCGGTCATCGCCTGGTTCGTGGTGCGCCCGAAGAAGTAGCGCCCGGCACGAGCACGAGGCGTCCGACGAAGCCGTCGTCGGTGCGCGGCAGGTCGCCCGCCTCCATCCGCCGGTGCGCGTCAGCGGCATCCGCGAATCCGAGCACCTCGCCGACGTGGGCGGTCAGGGGCCGGCCGGCGGCCCATCGTGCGCTCACTCGGCCCGCGACCTCGCGCAGTTCCGAGGCGTCGAGCGCGCTGAGGATGAACCCCTCGACGCGGAGTTCGCGCACTTGCAGCGCCCACAGGTCGATCTCGGCTGTCGTGCGCCCGGCCAGCACGATCACCCGTCCCCGCGGGGCCAGGTGCGCGACCGCGGACGCCGTGTCGGCGCGACCGGTCGTATCGATGAAGACATGGATGCCGTGCGAGCGCCGCTCCGCCACCGCCTCGGCCGCGGCGCCGGCGTCGGCGACGACGACCTCGGCACCCCACTCCCCGAGGACGTCCGCCGCGCGGGGGTCGCGGACGACCGCGA
>NZ_CAUQWC010000006.1:0-31973 GCF_963521695.1 uncultured Microbacterium sp.
GGCGACTCGTGCGGCTCGCCGGTGACGAGCTCGATCTCACTCGCACCGAGTTCGACCTGCTCGCCACGCTGATGGAATCCAAGCGACGCGTTCGCAGCAAAGCGGACCTCACACTCGTTCTCCGCGGCGAGTCCTACGTCACCAGCTACTTCGTCGGCGACGCCGACAAGCGGGCGATCGAGGCGCACATGACGAACCTCCGCCGCAAACTCGGCGACACCCCGGCCAACCCGCGCTACATCGAGACCGTCCGGGGCGTCGGGTATCGCCTGACGTCGGAGCACTCCGCGTCCTGATGTCGCCGCACGAAACAGATGCCGCGCCCCCTCCCGGGGCCGCGGCATCCGCCCCTCCTCTCGTTCGGGCGATCGGAGGCGATCGTTCGTCAGACCTTGAAGCCGTGCTGGCGACGAACGAGCTTGGAGAACATCATCAGCGTCTGCAGCACGGTGACCACCCCGACGATCGGCCACCCGATCCACAGGATCGACGACTGGACGGTCGGCCCGACCAGCATCCAGATGACGGCCAGTGCGACGGCGGCGGCGACGAGGACGAGCAGCGGCACCCAGTGCCCCAGCCCCCCGCCGCGCTCCGCCTTCGCCTGCATCGCCCAGTTGTCCACCTTCTTGCGCGACAGGAAGCGAGACCACGAGCGCACGAAGTGACTGATGCGCACCCACATGAAGATCTCGGCGGGCAGGAACAGCACGGCGAAGAAGATGTCGGTGCGGTTGACGTTCTTCATGGTGCGCGCGATACGCAGGTTCAACAACATGGCCACCGCCGGCGGGATGAGCCACAGCGGCGAGAACGCGAAGGCATCGATCGACAGCGAACCGGCGAGCAGCGTCAGAAACGCCACTCGGACGAAGAGGTTGGTCAGCATGCCGAAGTTCTCGAACCACCGCAGGCGCAGGTTCGGGTGGAAGGGTTGACCCTTCGTGTCGCCCCGCTGACCGGGCCACATGAGCTCGATCGCCCCATAGGTCCACTTGACCTGCTGCGCGTCGTACGCCGAGAGGGTGGTCATGCCGCCCACGTCGGCGCGAGCGAACGGGCTGATCTTCGTGAGGTACCCGGCGCTCTTGATCTGCAGCGAGAGCAGCGAGTCCTCGACCTCGGAGTCCTTCACCCACGGAGTCGACTGATGGTTCTGCGCCATGGCCTCGCGCAGGGCGCTCGTGGAGAAGATCGAGAACTGCCCCCCGAGCACGGCCATGTTGCGCCCGCGCAGCATGTTCTGCAGGTTGAAGGCGGCGAACTGGGTCCGCTGTCCGGCGATGAGGAAGCGGGCCATCGCACCGGTGATGGGCTTGTCGTCGATCGTGTAGATCGCCGAGATGCCGCCGATGCGCGAATCCGAGACGGCCTCGCTCTCGAGGTACTCCACGGCCCGACTGTCGGCGACGGTGTCGCCGTCGACGCCCAGCAGGTAGTCGTATCCCTCGACGAGGGCGTAGCCGTAGTTGAGCGCCCCGACCTTCTTGTCGGGGTTCTTTCCGATGTCGTGCACGAACACCTCGGTGAACTGCTCTCCGAGATCGGTGCGCAGCTCATGGGGACCGCTGTAGGCGGAGGCGATCTTGACCGTCGCATCCGAGGTGTTGTTGACGACGACGTGGATGACATCCGGCACGCGGGTCTGCGCGAGAAGCGCCTCGATGACGCCCGCGATCGACTCCTCCTCGTTGTAGGCGGGGATCACGCACCCGATCGTCGAGCGGTGCACGTTGGTGTCTTCGAGAACCGACGCGAACTCGTCGGCGAGAGTCTCGTCGTGAACCGGCGTCTGCTCGAGCTCGTGCACGCGAAGCGTGCGCGAGCGGGGTGTGAACTCTCGCACATCGGTCATGACGGGGCCTTCCTCTCAGCGGGTGACCTGTTGGCCGGTACCGACTCTGGGCCACCCGCCGCAACGCCCCGTCTGCGCCGGGGCCCGGCCTCCGCAAGATTCGCGCAAGATTCGCCGGTCCGTCTTCGAGGAGCGAGCGTCGCATGATCGTCCTTGCGCTCGTGTCGACAATCGCGGCTGCCGTCTTCGCCCTCACCGTCCTGCTCCTCGCCCACGGACGGCGCGACGACGATCGCGGCGGGGCCCGCGCCGAGATGGTGCGGTACTTCGGGATGTCGGCGCTCGCCGCCCTGCTGTGCGGGGCGATGAACGTCCTCGAGGCGGCGGGCGCCGGGACCGCAGCCGCCGCGGGCGGAAACGCCACCAACGTGATGGCTGCCGGTCTGCTGTGGGCGGGTGCGCGTCGCCTCAATCTCCGCCGCACCGTCGGCGCGATCGGTGTCGTCGCGACCGGGATCTTCCTCCTGGGACTGACCTTCGTCGTCTCCCTCGAGGACGCGACCGTGCTCAAAACCGCCGGGCTCGCCGTTTTCGCCCTGCTCGGCGCGGTGGAGTGCGCGCATCGTCCGCTGGGCGACCTGCGCGGAACACGGGTGCTGACGTGGACCCTCGGCGTCTTCGCGGCCTACAACGTCGTACGACTCGCGGTGGTCGCGGCGGTCGGCACCGCCCCTCTGGTGGAGCCGGGGCCCCTCTCCGCCGAGGCGACCGCCATCGTGAGTGCGGTCGCCATCGCCTTCGTCACCGTGGGCGCGGTTCGCCTCGGCCGCCAACTCGACGACCGACCGTCACCCGGCACGCGCGCCCACGACCGTGGAGCCCTCCGGCGCGAGGCCGCGCGTCTGATCGCGGCGCACGGTCGCCTGCGGGTCACGGTGGTGCACGTGCCCGAGCTCGACCTCATCCGGACCGCACACAGCATCGACCGCGGGCGCGAGATGCTGAGAGCAGCGGCTGATGCGGTGGATGACGCGCTACCCGATGGAGCGGCAGGCATTCCCGTGCGCGACACCGTGTTCGCCGTCTCCTCGGCGAAGACGGCCACCGATGAGACGGAAGACGCCATTCGTCGCGCGTGGGCCCGGCGCATGGACCTCCTCGGCTCCGACGACGTTCCCGACCTTTCCTTCCGGTACTCCCTGGTCTCGACGGTCGACGGTCTGTCCGCGCTCATGAAGCGCCGCCTCCCGCGTCCGCGCTCCGGCACGCTCTGATGAAGAGATGAGCCCACGTTCACGGGGGACGGGACCCGATCGAGCGAACGCCGCAGCCCCCCTCGGCGTCGATAAACTCGCAGGCATGGCATCGCCGAGGAGCGTCCCGTCTGCGGTGCTCCCGGACGCCGCGGGCGATGACGACGCAGCCGGCCCCGGCGGGCGCACGCGGTCCGTGTGGCTCCTGCAGCTCCTGCTCGGTGCGAGCGTCATGATCACCGTCCTGCTGGTCCAGATGATCGAACCGACACTGTTCTCCTACTGGCCGTTCTCGGCCGGCGTCGGCGTCGTGATCGCCCTGACGGCCGTCGCCATCGTCGTACCCTGGCATCGGGTCCCCCGCGCTGCCGTCTCCCTCATCCCGTTCGGTGACATCATCGCCATCGGACTCATGAGCGTCGGCACTGATCTCCGCTTCGGGTTCTTCTGGGTGTTCCCCATCATGTGGATCGCCACGCACTTCACGCTCGTCCCCCTCGTCTCCGCGCTCGGTGCGGTCACGGTCGTCATCCTCGTCGACGTGACGCTCAACGCGGCAGGGCCGTCCTCCGCGCTCCGGCTGCTCGTCGTCCTGCTGTCGCTGACATTCATCGCGATCACCGCGTACCTGTCCGCCCGACAGACCCGCGCGTTCAAGCAGCTGCTCCGGCGTCAAGCGAGCCGGTTGCAGGGCACGCTGCAGCGCGTCTCCGGCCAGGAGCGTCGCGTATCGCAGATGCTCAACGGTCTCGATACCGGAATCGCACGGCTCTCCGCGCACGGCGAGGTCCTGGCCCTCAACGACACCTATGTCTCCCTCTACGGTGTCGAACGCGACGAACCGCAACGCCCGGGTGGTGCAGTGGAGTACGCGGCACTGCGCGGCCAGCCCTTACCCGACGACGAGCGTCCCTTCGCCCGCGCGGCGCGCGGTGAGCAGCTCGACGATGAGAGGGTATGGCTGTTCGACACCCGCGGCGAGTGGCACGCGTTATCCGTGTCAACGCGACGACTGGTCTCTTTCGACGAGCCGGAGGGGACGCTGCTCATCGTCCACGACGTGACCGCGCTCATCGAGTCCGAGCGAGCCCGCGAGCGGCTGGCGGCCACGGTGTCGCACGAGCTGCGAAACCCGCTCACCGCCATCGTCGGACACGCCGATCTCGCCCTCGACGACCCCACCCTTTCGCCGAAGGTGCGCGAGCAGCTCGAGGTCATCGCCGGTGCTGGGGAGCGCATGCAGAAGCTCATCTCGGAGATTCTCGCGTCCTCCCGCGGGGTGTTCCGCGAGATGGCGGCACCTACCTCCGCTGACGCGAGTCGGATCATCGCGTCTTCGCTGGAGTCGTTCCGTCCCGCAGCCGCTGCGCGCGGCGTCAGCGTTCTCGACGAACTCCCCCCGACCGCTGACGTGGCGTGCGATGGCTTCCGCCTCCGCCAGGCCTTCGACAACATCCTGAGCAACGCGATCAAGTACACGCCATCCGGCGGCACGATACGCATCTCCGGCGAGGTGAGCCCCGACGACGTCATCCTGCGCTTCGCCGATTCCGGCATCGGCATCGGTTCCGACGACCTCCCGCGCGTGTTCGATCCGTATTTCCGCGCGAGGTCGGCGCGGGAGAGCGCCACACCGGGTACCGGCTTGGGCATGGGGATCATCCGCACCATCGTGGAGGATCAGGGCGGATCGCTCTTCCTCGAGAGCGAACTCGGCGTCGGCACCACCGTGACCGTCATCCTGCCCGCGCTCTCAGAGGACCACCCCTCCTGAACACGCGGTCGCACCGAGCGAGGCTGCCGCCTGCGACGGCTACCCGCCGGACACCGCTCCGCCCCCGGCGATCGCCACGGTGAGCGAGTCGCTCGCGGTCTGCTTCGCGAATTCGTCCGAGGTCGGCGTGGTCTGAACGAGGTACTCGAAGGTGAAGCGCAGGGTGACAAAGGTTGCATCGGATGGAACCTCGCCCACGGTGAAGGTCTGCGAGTAGCTGTAGGGCGAAAGCACCAGATAGCCGGGAGCGTCCGTCTGGTCGACCTGCGGCGTCAAGGGCGATAGAGACTCCGAGGAGTTGCCGGGAACGGCCGTCATGGTCGCGCGCTGCAGATAGACCTTCTGGCCGTCGTCGGGCGTCACCGTCGTCACCATCGACAGGTTCACGGGCTTCAGCTCCGTCGGCGTCCAGCGATCCATCGACAGCGTGGACCAGTAATCGACCTGCGCCGTCACGGCACCGGCGGTCAAGGTGCGCTGGGTGGAACCGCTCGACAGATCGTTGGGAACGGGCTGCGGGGCGACGGAGGCGGTCGGCGCAGCCGAGGCGGCGGAAGGTTCCCCCGCACCCTGCGCCCAGGGCGGGGCGCCGCACCCGGTCATCACCGTCACGCACGCCGCGGCGAGCGCCACCGCTGTGATCGCCCTGACACGTCCCGCTGTCCGCTCCATAGCTTCTCCCCCGAGTAGATCCCTTCAGCCTAGAGGTGCCGCCGGCCGCCCCCCACGATCCGCCTAGGGTGATCGCGTGATCGCCGAACCCCGCCCCCGATCCTCGTCTCGTGCGCGCCGCGCCTTCGCCGGCACGGTCTGTCTCATCGCCCTCGCGGGGATCGCGTTCACCGCGTGGATCGGTGTGCGAGCCGCTCTCGCGCAAACGCACCTGCTGCAGGCACAGGCGGCGGTGTCGGACGCGACGAGCGCCCTCGACGATCCCGCGGCCGCGACGACCGTCTTCGCGTCCATCGGCGACGACACGTCCGCGGCACGCGAACTGACCGGCGACCCCGTCTGGCGGCTCGCGGAGGCGCTGCCGTGGATCGGACCGCAGCTGTCGGCCGTCTCCGACACCGCGAGCGCGATCGACAGCGCCGTCGGCGCCCTCGAGCCGCTGGCCGATGCGTCCGCCGGGCTGTCGTTCGAGGTGATCCGATCCGTCGACGGCACCGTCGATGTCGCATCGATCGCCGCCATCGCCCCCGCCGCCACCGCTGCCGCATCCACGCTCAGGGAGTCCGCCGACCGGCTGTCCGCCATCGACCGGGGCCCGCTGATCGGGCGCGTGGCGGAGGGGGTATCGAAGGCGGGCGAGCTCCTCGACACGGCGGCCGACGGGACCGACGCGCTCCAGCGAGCCGCCCGACTCCTGCCGGCGATGCTCGGCGCCGACGGTGCTCGGTCGACGCTCGTGCTGTTCCAGAACAACGCCGAGTGGCGCTCGCTCGGCGGTGTCGTCGGCGCGGTCGCCCAGCTCGACACCCTCGACGGCCGGATGACGCTGGCAGCCCAGGCGTCCTCCGCCGACTTCGGCGATCTGGGCGCGGCGCCGGTGGCCGGTCTCGCGGCCGATGTGCAGAGCATCTACGACACCCGTCCCGCCCGATACCTGCAGAACACCACGCAGGTGCCCGACTTCGCCGTCGGCGCACCCCTCGCGCGGGAGATGTGGCGCCGCGTGCACGGCACGACCGTCGACGCCGTGGTCGCCCTGGATCCCGTGACCCTGTCGTATCTGCTGCGCGCGACGGGCCCCGTGCGTCTGGCGTCCGGCGATGACCTGACCGCCGACAACGCCGTCCGCCTCCTTCTCGACGAGACCTATCGCCGCTACTCCGACCCGCGCGACCAGGACGCCTTCTTCCAGGGCGCGGCGGCGGCGGTCTTCCAGGCCCTCGCCGAAGGTCGTGTGGATCCCCGGGCCCTGGTGGATGCCGTCGGCCAGGCTGGACGCGAGCGGCGGTTGCTCGTCTGGAACGCGGACGCCGTGGAGCAAGCCGTGCTCGAGGGGTCGACCCTGCAGGGCGCCCTCCCCGTCTCCGACGGTACGCGCAGCACCTTCGGCGTCTACCTGAACGACGGCACGGGCTCCAAGATGGACTACTACCTCCATCCCCTCGTCGAGACGGCGTGGTGCGGCGCCGACGTGGCTTCGGTACACGTCGAGCTGCGCAGCGACGCCCCCGACCCCGCCTCGCTCCCGGCATACGTGACCGGGGGCGGCGAGTACGGCGTGCCCGTCGGCGATGCCCTCACCGGGGTCTACGTCTACCTCCCGCCCGGTGCGGAACTCCTCGAGCGTCGAACGACCGGCGAAGACGACGCGGCGGGGTTCGCCGGCGGGGTGCACGACGGCCGCGAGGTGGTGAAGTGGTCCGTGCGCGTGGCCCCCGGCGAGTCCGCGCGGCTCGACCTCCTCGTGCGGCTGACAGCCACCCCCGAATTGGATGCCGTGGCCACACCCACCCGTGACGGCGCCGAGCTCCCCCGCGGCGGGGAGTGCCGCTTCCCGGGGTGACTGCACACGGACATGCTCCGCGATGGGGTGAACTCCACGGCATCACCGCGTGAAACCAGCTCCTACCGTGCGAGTCGCCCACTCCTCCTCCACAAGACTCTCCGCTAGAAGCCATTCGGACTGCGGCAGGCGGACCTCGCCCCGTATCCCCGTGCCGGCTCGACTTCGCCAAGCAGATGGGGCACACCATGAAGACCAAGATCGTCCGGGCCGTCGTTGCGCTCTCGCTCGCCGCGGCCGCGCTGATGGCCCCCACGGCCGCCAACGCCTACACCGACCCCGCCGTCATCAGCGTCTCACCGTCGGTGGCCGCCCCCGGCGGCGTTGCAACGTTCACCACCGACCGCGCGGCCTACCAGGGCGACGAAGAGATCATCGTCTCCGTCACCGGTGGCGCGGCGAAGAGCATCACGCTCGCCTCGGTCGCGACCGAGACCAACGACTCCCTGCGTTCGCGTGCGGTCAACGGCTACCTCAAGACGCCGGTGCGCTTCCCGGGCAACGCCAAGGGCGTCTACTACTTCACCTTCACCGGCGCCACGAGCGGTCTCGTGCTGCACTCGAGTGTGACCGTCACCCCGGCGGGCTCGAGCACGTCGCCCGCGAAGGGCGGCCTGGCCGTGACCGGTTTCGACGCCGACAACACCGCCGGTCTCTGGATCGCAGGCGGAGCGCTCGTCCTCGCGGGCGGCGCGGTGGCGGTCGGCACCGTCGTCCGTCGTCGTCGTAGCGCGCAATCCTGACCCATCGCAGAAATGCGTGAGGGGGTCGTCTTCGGACGACCCCCTCTTCGTATTTTCGCCTGCCGAATCAGCCCAGACCCCCACCGCGGGATGCCGTGACCTCGGCCGTGATGAGGATCGGCAGATGGTCGCTGAGGCCCTGCGGCAGGGTCGTGATGTGGGCGATGTCGAATCCGACCGAGGTCGCGAAGTCGTAGTGCCCGCGGAAGAAGCGGTAGCGGGTGTACGTGCGCGCGTCGCTCAGGGTCAACTCGTAGCCCTGGTCACGGACCTTCTGTCCCAGATTCTCCTTGAAGACCGGGTAGTTGTAGTCCCCCACCATCAGCGCGGGAAGACCGGGCCCGAGGTTCTGGAGCTCGGTGAGCGCCGTGCGGATCTGGTGTCGCCGCAGGGAGTTCAGGGCTGTCAGTGGCGCGGCGTGAAAGGAGGCCACAATCACGTCGCGCCCCGTGTCGATGTCACGCAGCCGAACCCCCAGCATCCGCTCTTCTGCGGGCTTCAGCACGTAGTCGTGCAGGGACTTCTTCAACGAGATCGCCCGCACCTCCTCGGCGCGGAACGTGTTCTCCCGGTAATACACGGCGAGACCGAGGCGGTTGCGCTGAGTGGCCTCGGCGAGGCGCAATCCTCCGACCTGTTCGGGAATGTCGTTCGTGTCGCACTCCTGCAGGCACAGCACGTCCACCCCGTGCGTCTCGAGGAGCGCGGTCAGCTCACCGGCGGCACGGTGCTTGTTGAGGTTGTAGGAAATGACCTTCATGGCGATGTCAGCATACGTCCGCGTGCGCAGCGCCTCCCGAGGGGTTGCATCGGCGCCGGGAGGGGAATCAGGATGCCGGGTCGTCGGCATCCCGCCGTCTGCGTGTCTGTTCGGCGCGCGTCGCCAGCAACTCGTCCGCCGGATAGCCGACCTCCGCGAGTACGAGCCCCCGCGCGGCCAGCACCTTCGTCTCGGGAATGCGCATACGCGCGTCGCGGATGGCCACGACGTCGTCGACCTCGATACGCCCCTCCCCCACGGCGACGCACGCCCCCACGAGGGCGCGCACCATGCTGTGACAGAACGCGTCCGCCCGGACGTTCGCCACTAGGACACCGTCGTCACCGCGCCGCCAGTCGTACTCGAGCAGAGTGCGGATGGTCGTCGCCTCTTCGCGCGCCTTGCAGTATGCGGCGAAGTCGTGCAGCCCGATCAGACGCGAGGCGGCGGCATCCATCGCCTCCAGGTCGAGGGCGCTGCGCACAGTGGTCGTACGCAGGCGGTCGAGCGGGTCGTAGCCCGCGTTCGCATCCGCCAGTCGGTACGCGTACCGCCGCCACACGGCGGAGAACCGCGCGTCGAATCCCTCCGGGGCTCGCGACGCGCGCAGGACCGAGACGTCGGAATAGTGGCCCAGGACGCCGCGTACACGGCCCGCGAGGGAGGCGATGGCGTCGGCCTCGTCGTTGTCGCGGCGCCGTCGCGGCAAGCGCGCGATCTGCTCCTCGTCGAGATCCAGGTGTGCGACCTGGCCCGACGCGTGCACGCCGGCATCGGTGCGGCCCGCCACGACCAGCCGCGAGGCGCCGCCGACGATACGCGCGAAGGCCGACTCGAGTTCGCCCTGCACCGTGCGCAGCCCCGGTTGCCGGGCCCACCCGCGGAAGTGTGTGCCGTCATAGGCGATGTCGAGGCGGATACGCACCCCACCAGCCTACGAGCACCGGACCGTGGCCGCGGAGCCCCGGCAACGACGATGCCCCCACCCGAATCGGGGTGGGGGCATCGTGCGCGCTGAGAGAGGCTCAGGCCTTGGTGTCGCCTTCGACGGCGTCCGCGGCGGCAGCCTCTGCGGCCGCTCCCTCTTCGGGCGACTCGGCGCCGGCGTCGGCGGCCTCGTCAGTGGTGCTCTCCGCGGCGGGAGCCTCGTCGGCGACGGGCTCCTCGGCAGCCGGTGCGGCAGCAGCGGCGGGAGCCGCTGCGGCCTTGTTCGACGCCTTCTTCGCGACGGGCTCGAGAACGAGCTCGATCACGGCCATGGGGGCGTTGTCGCCCTTGCGGTTTCCGACCTTGGTGATGCGGGTGTATCCACCGTCACGCTCGGCCACCAGGGGCGCGATCTCAGTGAACAGTGTGTGCACGACGTCCTTGTCGCCGATCACGCCGAGCACGCGACGACGCGCGTGCAGGTCGCCGCGCTTGGCGAAGGTGATCAGGCGCTCGGCGAGCGGACGCAGGCGCTTCGCCTTGGTCTCGGTCGTCTTGATGGACTTGTGCGTGTACAGCGCTGCGGCCAGGTTGGCGAGAAGCAGACGCTCGTGGGCCGGGCCGCCTCCGAGGCGGGGACCCTTCGTGGGCTTAGGCATGTCGTGTTACTCCAGTGAGAGGTTCGGTCGGGTCCGACCGGGGTCAGACGGTCTCTTCGTCGTAGCCGCTGTAGAACTGGGCGCCGTCGAAGCCGGGCACCGAGTCCTTGAGCGACAGGCCGAGGGAGGTGAGCTTGTCGCGCACCTCGTCGACCGACTTCTGACCGAAGTTGCGGATGTTCATCAGCTGCGTCTCGGAAAGGGCCACCAACTCCGAGACGGTGTTGATGCCCTCGCGCTTGAGGCAGTTGTACGAGCGGACCGAGAGATCGAGGTCTTCGATCGGCATCGACAGCTCGTTCGAGAGGACGGTCTCGACCGGCGCGGGGCCGATCTCGATGCCCTCGGCCTCGACGTTCAGCTCTCGAGCGAGACCGAACAGCTCGGTGAGGGTGCGTCCGGCCGAGGCGACGGCGTCGCGCGGGGCGATGGATGCCTTCGACTCGACGTCGAGGACGAGCTTGTCGAAGTCGGTACGCTCACCGGCGCGGGTGGCGTCGACGCGGTAGCTGACCTTGAGCACGGGCGAGTAGATCGAGTCGATCGGGATCTGACCGGCCTCGGCGTACTCGTTGCGGTTCTGCGTCGCCGAGACGTAACCACGGCCACGCTCGATGGTGAGCTCGAGCTCGAACTTCGCGGTGTCGTTGAGCGTCGCGATGACCAACTCGGGGTTGTGCACCTCGACACCCGCGGGAGCGGAGATGTCGGCGGCGGTGACCTCACCGGAGCCGGTCTTGCGCAGGTACGCCGTGATGGGCTCGTCGCGCTCGCTCGAGACGACCAGCTGCTTGATGTTCAGGATGATCTCGGTGACGTCTTCCTTCACGCCCGGGATGGTGCTGAACTCGTGCAGCACGCCGTCGATGCGGATGCTCGTGACGGCCGCGCCGGGGATCGACGACAGGAGGCTGCGACGCAGCGCGTTGCCGATCGTGTAACCGAAGCCGGGCTCCAGCGGCTCGATGACGAAACGGCTGCGGAACTCCCCGATCTTCTCCTCGGTCAGAGTGGGACGCTGTGCGATGAGCACTATGTGTTCCTTTCGATCACGTGCCCGCTATATGACACGTGTAATGGGGTGAGGTGTTGAGTTGTACTCGCGGGATGCCGCGTCACGCGGGCGAAGCGCCGAGGGCGAGCCGTGGCATCCGGAAGTCTGTTTCGCGCGGGAGCGCGGCGTTCCCGGGGAGCGACGAACACTCCCCGGGAACGATCGCGTCAGACGCGGCGGCGCTTGGGCGGACGGCAGCCGTTGTGGGCCTGCGGCGTCACGTCCTGGATGGAGCCGACCTCGAGGCCGGCGGCCGTGAGCGAACGGATCGCGGTCTCACGACCCGAACCCGGTCCCTTCACGAAGACGTCGACCTTCTTCACACCGTGCTCCTGCGCCTGGCGAGCGGCCGACTCGGCGGCCATGCCGGCGGCGTACGGCGTCGACTTGCGCGAGCCCTTGAACCCGACACCGCCGGACGAAGCCCAGCTGATGACGGCACCCGAGGGGTCGGTGATCGAAACGATGGTGTTGTTGAACGTCGACTTGATGTGGGCCTGGCCCACGGCGATGTTCTTCTTCTCTTTGCGGCGCGGCTTGCGCGCGGCGGACTTGGCCTGTGCCATGTGCGTTCTCCTGAATCCTGACGCTCAGCCCGCGGCTTAGCGCGCCTTCTTCTTGCCGGCGACGGTGCGCTTGGGACCCTTGCGGGTACGCGCGTTCGTCTTCGTGCGCTGACCGCGCACCGGGAGGCCGCGACGGTGGCGGATGCCCTCGTAGGAACCGATCTCGACCTTGCGGCGGATGTCGGCGGCGACCTCGCGACGGAGGTCACCCTCCACCTTGTAGGTGCCTTCGATGTGGTCGCGCAGGGCGACCAACTGGTCGTCGGTGAGATCCTTCACGCGGATGTCGTGATCGATATCCGTTGCCGCGAGGATCTCGACGGAGCGGGTGCGACCCACGCCGTAGATGTAAGTAAGTGCGATCACCACGCGCTTGTCGCGCGGGATGTCGACGCCGGCGAGACGTGCCATGCGGCTCTCCTCAGAGTGTCGTGGAGGTGTGGAGCAGGATCGGTGCTCGGGCCTCCGCCCCGAGGTGTCCCCGCCATGCGATCGCTGAGCCTGTCGGAGCGCCCGGACGATGACGGATCTGATCCTGCCGGTGTGTATTCAGTTGGAAAGGGGTCGAACGGCGAAGAGCTCAGCCCTGGCGCTGCTTGTGGCGCGGGTTGCTCTTGCAGATCACCATCACGCGCCCGTGGCGACGGATCACCTTGCAGTGGTCGCAGATGGGCTTGACGGAGGGGTTGACCTTCATGATGTTCCTGTTTCGCTGTCTTCGAACGCGCGAGGTGCGGCTCGTTACTTCTCGGCCGGACTCAGCGGTAGCGGTAGACGATACGACCGCGGGTGAGGTCGTACGGGCTCAGTTCGACGACGACCCGGTCCTCCGGGATGATGCGGATGTAGTTCTGCCGCATCTTGCCCGAAATGGTGGCGAGCACCTTGTGACCGTTGGTCAGTTCGACACGGAACATCGCGTTGGGCAGTGCTTCGGACACCGTGCCCTCGATCTCGATGACACCGTCTTTCTTCGCCATAAACTCGCTCACGCTCAGTTGCAGACCGGCCGGTCTGCGGTGGATGGGGATTTGGTGCTTCGACACGCCAAGAAAGGCGCAACGCACCAAAGATCAAGCATACGTGGTATTGCCCACTCCGGCAACTCGCCGGGAGTGTCGTCAGCCGTTGAGGCGGTCGACGATGTCCTTCTGCGGGTCGCCCGTCAGGTCCGTCTGGTTCGCCAGGACTGTTCCGTCCACGGCGATCGTCGGCGTGGCGATACCGCCGCTCCCGGGCTGCACGGGGGTGTTCTGGGTCATCGCCGTCACGAACCTCGTGTACGTCCCGTCGGAGATGCACGACGTGGCGGCATCCGACGCGCCCACCGAGGTGGCGACGGACGCAAGGGTCGCGTCGTCCAGACCGGCCGTGTTCTCCGACGGCTGCTGCGCGTAAAGGGCCTTCACGAACGCGGGAACGTTCGCGGGGTCGTCGACGGCGACGCAATAGGCGGCGGAGGCGGAACGCGTGGAGTACTCGGTGCCCTGCGAGGCGCGGTCGAGGATCGAGATCGGGTGGATGTTCAACGTGATCTCGCCGCTGGCCACGAGCTGATCGAGCGTGGGCCCGTAGGCCTGCTCGAACTGGTTGCAGACCGGGCACATGAAGTCGATGTACGTGTCGACGGTCTTCTCTCCGGAACCGACCGCGATCGCACCCGTCTCGGTGTCGACCGCCGACGACTCCGGGAGCGTACCGGGCGAAGTCGCCTGGCTGTTGGCAAACCATACGACGCCCGCCACGATCAGGACGACCACGAGCGCCGCCGCCGTCACTCCGATCGCGAACCAGTTGGTGGACTTTCGCACAGCAGCCATCATCATCAATCGATCTCCTTCGGCACCACGCCGAACGGCGCCAGCTTCTCGGCGCCCCCGTCGTGAGCGGTCAGCACCCAGATGCCCCCATCATGCACGGCGACGCTATGTTCCCAGTGGGAGCCGGCCGTCCCGTCGAGGGTCGACACCGTCCAGCCGTCGTCTTCCACGAAGGTCTCCTGGTCGCCGATGACGACCATGGGCTCGATGGCCACGGCCAGCCCCGGACGCACCTCCGCCCCGCGATCGGGCACCGCGTAGTTGAAGATGCTCGGCGACTCGTGCATCTTGCGACCGATGCCGTGACCGACGTAGTCGCGCAGGATGCCGTACCCCCCATCGGGGGCATGAGCCTCGATGTACTGCTCGATCGCGGTTCCGACCTCGCCGAGGTGCGACGCGCGGCTCAGCGCGGCGATACCCGCCCACAACGATCCCTCGGTGACCTCGGAGAGACGTCGACGCGGCGCCACGATGTCGTCGGGAGCGTCGCCCGGCACGATGACGGTGAACGCCGAGTCGCCGTTCCATCCACGCAGCTCCGCACCCGCGTCGATCGAGAGGATGTCGCCCGCCCGCAGAGGGCGATCGTTCGGGATGCCGTGCACCACCTGCTCGTTGACCGAGGCGCAGATCGTGTGCCGGTAGCCCCGCACCATCTGGAAATTCGACACGGCGCCGCGCGAGGTGATGAGCGCGGACGCCGCGGCGTCGAGCTCGAGCGTGGTGACCCCCGGAGCGACCAGCGCACGAACCGCATCCAAAGCGTCGGCGGTGATGAGGCCGGGCTCGATCATCGAGCGGAGTTGGGCCGGCTTCTTGTAGACGGAGGAACGAAGACCCACGTCACGCAGCCGGTGACGCGTGGAGACCACGCGCTTCGAGGGCCGAGAAGATGCGGGCGGTCACCTCGTCGAGACTGCCGACGCCGTCGATCTCGTCGACCACCCCGCGCGTGCCGTACACGTCGAGGATGGGCGCCGTCTCGCGCTCGTAGATGCCCAGACGTGTGGCGATGGCCTCTTCGGTGTCGTCGGCGCGCCCCTGCTCGGACGCACGGGCGGTGAGCCGTGACAGCGACTCCTCGCGGGGTACGACGAGTGCGATGACCGCGTCGAGCGATTCGTCGCGTCCCTCGAGGAACTCGTCGAGGTGCATCACCTGGGCGAGGTTGCGCGGGTAGCCGTCGAGGAGGAAGCCCTCTGCCGCGTCGGCCTGCGACAGTCGGTCGCGGACGACCGCGCTGGTCAGTTCGTCGGGAACGAGGCTCCCGCCGTCGATGATCGCCTTGACCTGCTGGCCCAGCTCCGTGCCCTGGGCGACGTTGGCCCGGAACACGTCCCCGGTGGAGACCACCGGGATCCCGAGTGCCTCTGCGATGCGGACGCCCTGGGTTCCCTTGCCCGACCCCTGCGGGCCCACGATCAGAAGACGCGCGCTCATCGAAGCAGCCCCTCGTAGTGACGCTGCTGAAGCTGCGCATCGATCTGCTTCACGGTCTCGAGACCGACACCGACGATGATCAGGATCGAAGCGCCGCCGAACGGGAAGTTCTGGTTGGCCCCCACCGTCGCGAGTGCCACCAGCGGCAGCAACGCGATGAGACCGAGATAGATCGAGCCGGGCAGCGTGATGCGCGTCAGGACGTAGTCGAGGTACTCGGCGGTCGGACGCCCCGCGCGGATGCCGGGGATGAACCCGCCGTACTTCTTCATGTTGTCGGCGACGTCGACCGGGTTGAACGTGATGGCGACGTAGAAGTAGGCGAACCCGATGATGAGGAGGAAGTAGATCAGCATGTACAGCGGGTGATCACCACGCGTGAGGTACTGCGAGATCCACGTCACCCACGGCGACGGCTCCTGGCCCGGCTGCGGCTGGTTGAACTGTGCGATGAGGGCGGGGATGTACAGGAGCGACGAGGCGAAGATCACGGGCACGACGCCGGCCATGTTGACCTTGATCGGGATGTAGGTGTTCGTGCCGCCGTAGGTACGACGGCCGACCATGCGCTTTGCGTACTGGACCGGGATACGCCGCTGCGATTGCTCGACGAACACCACGAGGGCGACGATGACGATGCTGACGGCCAGGACGAGCAGGAAGACCTCGACGCCGCGGGCGTTCAGGATCGACAGCATGGCGCCGGGGAAGGTCGCGGCGATCGAGGTGAAGATGAGGATGGACATACCGTTGCCCACGCCGCGTTCGGTGACGAGTTCGGCGAACCACATGACCAGGCCGGTACCGGCGGTCATCGTGATGATCATGAGCAGCTGTGCCCACCAGATGTCATTGGTCAGCAGCTGCTGGCACTCGGGCACCCCGGCCGAGCCGAAGAGCTGGCCCGAGCGGGCGACGGTGACCAGAGTGGTCGACTGCAGCAGCGCCAGCGCGATCGTGAGATACCGCGTGTACTGCGTGAGCTTCGCCTGACCCGCCTGACCCTCTTTGTAGAGCGTCTCGAAGTGCGGGATGACCACGCGCAGCAGCTGCACGATGATCGTCGCCGTGATGTACGGCATGACCCCGAGAGCGAAGATCGACAGCTGCAGCAGAGCGCCGCCCGAGAAGAGGTTCACCAGAGACAGCAGTCCCTCGGTACCACCCGACTGGTTCAGACACTGCTGAACGTTGGGGAAGTCGACGAAGGGCGTCGGCACGTGGGCACCCAGCCGGTAAATGGCGATGATGCCCAGCGTGAAGGCGATCTTCCGCCTCAGGTCGGGCGTGCGGAAAACCCGCGCGATGGCGCTGAACAAGGGAGATTCCTCCAGAACGATCTCGGAGCGCGGCAGTGCGCACTCCCAATCAGACTAATGCAGAAGGGGCCGACGGCCGTAAGGCCGCCGGCCCCTTCCGGGTCGGGTCGTCAGTTGACGGTACCGCCGGCGGCGACGATCTTCTGCTCGGCGGAGCCGGAGACCTTGTCGACGGAGACGGTCAGTGCGACCGAGATGTCGCCGGTGCCGAGCACCTTGACCTTCTCGTTCTTGCGCACAGCACCCTTGGCCACGAGGCCGGCGACGGTCACGTCGCCGCCCTGCGGGTAGAGCTCGCCGAGCTTGTCCAGGTTCACGACCTGGTACTCGACGCGGAACGGGTTCTTGAAGCCGCGCAGCTTCGGGGTGCGCATGTGCAGCGGCATCTGCCCACCCTCGAAGCCGACCTTGACCTGGTAACGGGCCTTGGTTCCCTTGGTACCGCGACCGGACGTCTTACCCTTCGAGCCCTCACCGCGACCCACACGGGTCTTGGCGGTGCGGGCGCCCGGGACGGGACGCAGGTGGTGGACCTTCAGCACGCCGGGGCGCGCCGCGGGGGCTTCCTTCTTACCGGCCTTGGCGGCCGGTGCCTTCTTGGAGGCGTCGACCGTTGCGGTCTCGTCCTTCTTGGCAGCCATTAGTCGATCTCCTCAACCTTGACGAGGTGGGCGACGGTCTTGACGTAGCCGCGCGTCTGCGCGTCGTCGGGACGGACGACCGAGTCGCCGATCCGCTTCAGACCGAGCGAACGCAGCGTGTCACGCTGGTTCTGCTTCTCGCTCACCTTGGACTTGATCTGCGTGACCTTCAGACGCTCGGCCATCAGGCACCTACCTTCTGAGCGGCTGCCTCGGCGCGCACGAGGCGGGCCGGGGCGACCTGGTCGAACTCCAGGCCACGGCGGGCAGCCACGGCGCGGGGCTCCTCGAGCGCCTTCAGCGCCTCGACGGTCGCGTGCACGATGTTGATCGTGTTCGACGAGCCGAGGGACTTCGACAGGACGTCGTGGATGCCGGCGCATTCGAGCACGGCGCGGACGGGACCACCGGCGATGACACCGGTACCGGCGGCGGCGGGGCGCAGGAGCACCACACCGGCTGCGGCCTCACCCTGCACGGGGTGCGGGATGGTCGAGCCCGAACGGGGAACGCGGAAGAAGTTGCGCTTGGCCTCTTCGACACCCTTCGAGATGGCGAGGGGCACTTCGCGCGCCTTGCCGTAGCCGACACCGACCACGCCGTTACCGTCACCGACGACGACGAGTGCGGTGAAGCTGAAGCGACGACCACCCTTGACGACCTTCGAGACGCGGTTGATGGTCACGACGCGCTCGAGGAACTGGCTCTCGTTGCGGTCGCGCGAACCACGGTCACGCTGGTTGGTGTTGCGCTCGCGACCACCGCGACGCGGCTCGCGCTCACGCTCGGCGGGGGCCTGAGCGGCAGCCGCACCGTCAGCCGGGGCAGTCTGCTCGGTCACTTCGGTCTCCTTGTTGTCACTCACAGGTTCAGCCCTCCTTCGCGAGCTCCGTCGGCGATCGCGGCGACGCGGCCGGCGTAGCGGTTTCCGCCACGGTCGAACACGACGTCGGAGACGCCCACGGCCTTGGCACGCTCGGCGACGAGCTCGCCGACCTTGCGGGCCTTGGCGGTCTTGTCACCGTCGAAGCCGCGCAGGTCGGTCTCGAGGGTGGAAGCGGAGGCCACGGTGTGGCCCTTGCTGTCGTCCACGACCTGGACGAACACGTGGCGCGCGGAGCGCGTCACGACGAGACGGGGACGCAGCTCGGTGCCGACGACCTTCTTGCGAAGACGCGCGTGGCGACGAGCACGAGCGACGGACTTTGTCTTGACAGCCATGGTCACTTACCACTCTTTCCGGCCTTGCGGCGGACGACCTCGCCCGCGTACCGCACACCCTTGCCCTTGTAGGGCTCGGGCTTGCGGATCTTGCGGATGTTGGCTGCGGCCTCGCCGACGGCCTGCTTGTCGATGCCGCTCACGGTGACCTTGTTGTTGCCTTCGACCGTGAGGGTGATACCCGCGGGCGGGTCGATGAGGACGGGGTGCGAGAAGCCGAGGGCGAACTCGATCGCGCTGCCCTTCTGGGCGACGCGGTAACCCGTGCCGACGACCTCGAGGCCCTTGGTGTAGCCCTGGGTGACACCGATGATGTTGTTGTTGATGAGCGTGCGGGTCAGGCCGTGGAGCGACCGCGACTCGCGCTCGTCGTCGGGGCGGGTGACGAGAACCTGGTTCTCCTCGACCGACACCTCGAGGGGCTGTGCGATGGTGAGCTCGAGCTCACCCTTGGGGCCCTTGACGGAGACCTCCCGGCCGTTCACCGAAACGGTGACGCCGGCGGGGATGTCGATGGGAAGACGTCCAATACGCGACATGTCAGATCACCACACGTAGGCGAGGACTTCCCCGCCGACGCCCTTCTGCTCGGCCTGACGGTCGGTGAGGAGACCGGAGGAGGTGGACAGGATGGCCACGCCGAGCCCGCCGAGGACCGTGGGGACCTCGGTCGACTTCGCGTACACGCGGAGGCCGGGCTTGGAGACGCGCTTGATGCCGGCGATCGACCGCTCGCGGTTCGGGCCGTACTTCAGCGTCATGTTGAGGGTGTGGCCGACACGGGCGTCTTCGACGTTCCAGTCGGCGATGTAACCCTCCTGCTTGAGGATGGCGGCGATGTTGGTCTTGAGCTTCGAGCTCGGCATCGACACGGAGTCGTGGTGCGCCGAGTTCGCGTTGCGCAGACGGGTCAGCATGTCTGCGACCGGGTCTGTCATCGTCATGTGTTGCTTCTTTCTTTCATGAGGTTTCGGCTGCCGTTACACGACAGTCGACCTTCGATGAGGGGCCCCCGGGTGTCCGGGGGCCCATGGTGTCAGGCCTGAGCGTCGGCCGACTGGAACGGGAAGCCGAGCTGGCGCAGCAGCGAACGGCCCTCGTCGTCGGTCTTGGCGGTGGTGACGATGGTGATGTCGAAACCACGCACGCGGTCGATGCGGTCCTGGTCGATCTCGTGGAACACGGACTGCTCCTGGAGACCGAAGGTGTAGTTGCCGTTGCCGTCGAACTGCTTGGCCGACAGACCGCGGAAGTCGCGGATGCGGGGCAGGGCGAGGTTGACGAGGCGGTCCACGAACTCCCATGCGCGGTCACCACGGAGGGTGACGTGCGCACCGATGGCCTGACCCTCGCGCAGCTTGAACTGCGCGATGGACTTGCGGGCCTTCGTGACGATCGGCTTCTGACCGGTGATCTTGGTGAGGTCGTCGACCGCACCATCGATCACCTTGCTGTCACGAGCAGCCTCGCCGACGCCGGTGTTGACGACGACCTTGACCAGGCCGGGCGTCTGCATGACGTTCGCGTAACCGAACTCCTCCTGCAGGGCCTTCTTGATCTCGTTGTTGTACTTCTGCTTCAGGCGGGGCTGGCCGGCGCCCTTCGAGGGCTGCCCTTCGGACGAAGTGCCAGTTACCGCGGCAGTGTCGGTGCTCATACTCAGAGGTCCTTGCCGCTCTTCTTCGCGAAGCGCACGCGGACGGTGCGCTTGACGCCGTCCTTCACCTGCTCCTCGACCCGGCGGCCGACACGGGTCGGCTTCTTGGTCGAGGGGTCGACGATCGCGACGTTGGAAATGTGGATCGGGGCCTCGAACGTCTCGATGCCACCGGTCTTGGTTCCGCGCTGGGACTGGCCCACGCGGTTGTGCTTGGTGACGTAGTTCACGCCCTCGACGATGACGCGGTTCTGCTCGGTGAGGACCTCGAGGACCTTACCCTGCTTGCCGCGGTCGCCGCCACGCTCGGGCTTCGCGCCCGAGATGACCTGAACCAGGTCGCCCTTTTTGATTTTCGCCATGATCAGATGACCTCCGGGGCGAGCGAGACGATCTTCATAAACTTCTTGTCGCGAAGCTCACGACCGACCGGTCCGAAGATGCGGGTGCCGCGGGGCTCCCCGTCGCTCTTCAGGATGACGGCGGCATTCTCGTCGAACTTGATGTACGAGCCGTCGGAACGACGGGTCTGCTTGACGACGCGGACGACGACGGCCTTGACCACATCGCCCTTCTTGACGTTTCCACCCGGGATCGCGTCCTTGACCGTGGCGACGATGACGTCGCCCAGGCCCGCGTACCGACGGTTGGAGCCGCCGAGCACCCGGATGGTGAGCAGCTCTTTCGCGCCGGTGTTGTCGGCGACCTTCAGCCGGGATTCGTTCTGAATCACTTTTTACTCCTTGGGTTCCAAGTAAGCCGCGAGGCTTACTTGGCCTTCTCGAGGATCTCGACCAGACGCCAGCGCTTGGTGGCGCTGAGCGGACGGGTCTCGTTGATGACGACCAGGTCGCCGATGCCCGCCGAGTTGGTCTCGTCGTGCGCCTTGACCTTCGAGGTGCGACGGATGACCTTGCCGTAGAGCGGGTGCTTCACGCGGTCCTCGACCTCGACGACGATCGTCTTGTCCATCTTGTCGCTGACGACGTAGCCGCGGCGCGCCTTGCGGTAACCGCGGGCGTCCTCGTCACGGACATCGTTCTCGGCGTGCTCGTGGCCGGCGACCTGCGCCTCGGCCTTCTTCGCGGTAGCCATTACTCCGCCTCTTCCTTCGCGGCGTCGTCGACGGCATCCGTCTTCTTCGCCTTGCTCTTCTTCGCCTTCGTCGTCGCCTCGACCGGGGCCGGGGTGGCGCGGATGCCGAGCTCGCGCTCACGGATCACCGTGTACAGACGCGCGATGTCGCGCTTGACTGCACGGATGCGACCGTGGCTCTCGAGCTGGCCGGTAGCCGACTGGAAGCGCAGGTTGAACAGCTCTTCCTTGGCCTTGCGCAGCTCCTCGACGAGGCGCTGGTCTTCGAACGTGTCGAGCTCGCTCGGAGCGAGCTGCTTGGTGCCGATCGCCATTACGCGTCGCCCTCCTCGCGCTTGATGATGCGTGCCTTCAGGGGCAGCTTGTGAATGGCTCGGGTCAGTGCTTCACGAGCGAGCTGCTCGTCGACACCCGCGACCTCGAAGAGGACGCGGCCCGGCTTGACGTTCGCGACCCACCACTCGGGCGAACCCTTACCGGAACCCATGCGGGTTTCAGCCGGCTTCTTGGTGAGGGGACGGTCGGGGTAGATGTTGATCCACACCTTTCCACCACGCTTGATGTGACGCGTCATGGCGATACGAGCGGACTCGATCTGACGGTTGGTCACGTAAGCGGGGGTCAGCGCCTGGATCCCGTACTCCCCGAACGACACCTGAGTGCCACCGGTGGCCTGGCCGGAACGGCCGGGGTGGTGCTGCTTGCGGTACTTGACCTTGCGGGGGATGAGCATTACGCCGACGCTCCTTCTGCCACGGGGGCCTCGTTGCGCGGGCCACGACGACGGTCGCCACCGCGGTCGTCACGACCGCGGGACTTGGGCGCGTTGGCCTGCTCGCGGGCGAGCTCCTTGTTGGTGAGGTCGCCCTTGTAGATCCACACCTTCACGCCGATACGGCCGAAGGTGGTCTTGGCCTCGTAGAAGCCGTAGTCGATGTTCGCGCGCAGGGTGTGCAGCGGCACACGGCCTTCGCGGTAGAACTCCGAGCGGCTCATCTCGGCGCCGCCGAGGCGACCCGACACCTGGATGCGGACGCCCTTGGCGCCGGCACGCTGCGCGCCCTGCAGACCCTTGCGCATCGCGCGACGGAACGCCACGCGTGCGGAGAGCTGCTCGGCGACACCCTGAGCGACCAGCTGAGCATCGGCCTCGGGGTTCTTGACCTCGAGGATGTTCAGCTGGATCTGCTTGCCGCTGAGCTTCTCGAGGTCGGCGCGGATGCGCTCGGCCTCGGCGCCGCGGCGACCGATCACGATACCCGGGCGGGCGGTGTGAATGTCGACGCGGACGCGGTCACGCGTGCGCTCGATCTCGATGTTGCTGACACCGGCGCGGTCGAGCGAGGTGGTCAGCAGGCGACGGATCTTGATGTCCTCGGCGAGGTAGTCGGCGTAACGCTGACCGGGCTTCGTCGAGTCCGAGAACCACCGCGACACGTGGTCGGTGGTGATGCCGAGGCGGAAGCCGTACGGGTTGACCTTCTGTCCCATTACTTGCTCGCCTTCTTGTTGGCGCGGGCCGGGGTCGCCTCAGCGGTCTCCGGCGTCGCGAGCACGACCGTGATGTGGCTCGTGCGCTTCTTGATCTGGAAGGCGCGACCCTGTGCGCGGGGGCGGAAACGCTTGAGCGTCGTGCCCTCGTCGACGTACGCGTTCTTCACGTACAGGTCGGCGTCATCCAGGTATTCGTTCGTCTTGTCGGCGGTGACGCGAGCGTTCGCGATGGCCGAGGCGACGAGCTTGTAGATCGGCTCGCTCGCGCCCTGCGGCGCGAACTTCAGGATGGCGAGGGCCTCTTCGGCCTGCTTGCCCTTGATGAGCGCGACGACGCGACGAGCCTTCTGAGGGGTCACGCGGATGTGTCGCACACGTGCGATGGACTCCACCATTTCTCTCTCCTCCTCGGTCGCCTTAACGGCGACGGCCCTTCTTGTCGTCCTTCACGTGGCCGCGGAAGGTGCGGGTGGGCGAGAACTCGCCCAGCTTGTGGCCGACCATGGTCTCAGTCACGAACACGGGGATGTGCTTGCGACCGTCGTGCACGGCGATGGTGTGTCCCAGCATGGCGGGGATGATCATCGAACGGCGCGACCAGGTCTTGATGACGTTCTTCGAACCGGCTTCGTTCTGCGAGACGACCTTGCGAAGCAGGTGCTCGTCGACGAAGGGGCCCTTCTTAAGGCTGCGAGGCATCTTCCTCTACTCCTACTTGCGCTTCTTGCCGGCGGTGCGACGGCGGACGATGAGCTTGTCGCTCTCCTTGTTCGCGTGGCGGGTGCGGCCTTCGGCCTTACCCCACGGCGAAACAGGGTGACGACCACCGGAGGTCTTACCCTCACCACCACCGTGCGGGTGGTCGACCGGGTTCATGACGACACCGCGGACGGTCGGGCGCACGCCCTTCCAGCGCATGCGGCCGGCCTTGCCCCAGTTGATGTTCGACTGCTCGGCGTTGCCGACCTCGCCGATCGTGGCGCGGCAGCGCACGTCGACGTTGCGGATCTCGCCGGAGGGCAGACGCAGCTGCGCGTAGGGGCCGTCCTTGGCGACCAGACGCACGGATGCGCCGGCCGAACGGGCCATCTTCGCGCCGCCACCGGGACGCAGCTCGATCGCGTGGATGACGGTACCGGTGGGGATGTTGCGCAGCGGCAGGTTGTTACCGGGCTTGATGTCAGCGCCGGCACCCGACTCGACGACGTCGCCCTGCGACAGCTTGGCGGGAGCGAGGATGTAGCGCTTCTCGCCGTCCGCGTAGTGCAGCAGCGCGATGCGCGCGGTGCGGTTGGGGTCGTACTCGATGTGAGCGACCTTGGCGTCGATGCCGTCCTTGTCGTTACGACGGAAGTCGATCAGACGGTACTGACGCTTGTGACCGCCACCGATGTGGCGCGTGGTGATGCGGCCCTGGTTGTTGCGGCCACCGGTCTTCGACAGCGGGCGCAGCAGCGACTTCTCGGGCGTCGATCGGGTGATCTCGGCGAAGTCGGCCACCGACGAGCCGCGGCGACCGGGGGTCGTGGGCTTGTACTTGCGAATAGCCATTGTTCTTGTCCTCTATCCCGACCGTCAGCCGACAGACGTGAAGATGTCGATGGTGCCCGACTTCAGCGAGACGATGGCGCGCTTGGTGTCCTTGCGCTTGCCGATGCCGAAGCGGGTGCGACGGGCCTTGCCCACGCGGTTGATCGTGTTGACCGAGGCCACCTTGACGCTGAAGATCTTCTCGATCGCGAGCTTGATCTCGGTCTTCGAGGCGCGGGGGTCCACCAGGAAGGTGTACTTGCCCTCGTCGATGAGCGAGTAGCTCTTCTCGGAGACGACCGGCTTCAGGATGATGTCGCGCGGGTCCTTGTTGACGGTGGTCATGCCGAGACCTCCTCGGTGGCCGCAGCCTTCGACGCGACGAACGTGTCGTAGGCGGCCTTGGTGAAGACGATGTCGTCGGAGACGATCACGTCGTAGGTGTTCAGCTGGCCGACGGTCAGCACGTGGACGTACGCGAGGTTGCGCACGCTCTTGATCGTCAGCTCGTCGTCGCGGTCGATGACCACGAGGACGTTCTTGACGGCACCGAGAGCCTTGAGCGCGGCGGCAGCGGCCTTGGTCGAGGGAGCACCCTCGATGGCGAAGCTGTCGACGATGTGCAGACGCTGCCCACGAGCACGATCGCTCAGCGCGCCCAGGAGCGCGGCGGCGATCATCTTCTTGGGGGTGCGCTGGCTGTAGTCGCGGGGCTTGGGCCCGTGGACGATGCCACCACCGGTCATGTGCGGCGCGCGGATCGAGCCCTGACGGGCGTTACCGGTGCCCTTCTGCTTGAAGGGCTTGCGGCCGGCACCCGAGACCTCGCCACGACGCTTGGTCGAGTGCGTGCCCTGGCGAGCCGCGGCGCGCTGCGCCACGACGACCTGGTGGATGAGGGGGATGTTCGTCTTGACGTCGAAGAGCGCGGCGGGCAGCTCGACCGAGCCAGCCTTGTTGCCGTCGGCCTTCACGACGTCGAGCGCGAGAGTCGAGTCAGCCATGTTCAGGCACCCTTCACTGCGTTGCGGACGTAGACGATGCGGCCACGAGCACCGGGGACGGCGCCCTTGACGAGCATGAGTCCCTTCTCGGCGTCGACGGCGTGCACCGTGAGGTTGAGGACGGTCACGCGCTCGCCACCCATACGGCCGGCCATGCGCATGCCCTTGAAGACACGGCTCGGAGTCGACGAGGCGCCGATCGAACCGGGCTTGCGGTGGTTACGGTGCGAACCGTGCGAAGCGGAGACGCCCTTGAAGTTGTGACGCTTCATGACACCGGCGGTTCCCTTGCCCTTGCTGGTGCCGACGACGTCGACCAGCTGACCGGCTTCGAAGAGGCCGTCGACGGTGAGCTCCTGGCCCAGCGCGTAGTCGGCGGCATCCGCGGTGCGGACCTCGGTGAGGTGGCGGCGCGGGGTGACACCGGCGGCGTCGAAGTGAGCCGTCAGGGGCTTGTTCACCTTGCGGGGGTCGATCTGGCCGTAGCCGATCTGAACGGCGTTGTAGCCGTCCTTCTCGAGCGAGCGCAGCTGGGTCACGACGTTCGGCGCGACCTCGATGACGGTGACGGGAACGAGCTTGCCGTTCTCGTCCCACACCTGGGTCATGCCGAGCTTGGTGCCGAGGAGGCCCTTGGAGATCTTGGAGTTGATGTCAGCCATGTCGAACCTCAGAGCTTGATCTCGATGTTGACATCGGCCGGGAGGTCGAGGCGCATCAGCGAGTCGACGGCCTTGGGCGTCGGGTCGATGATGTCGATGAGGCGCTTGTGGGTGCGCATCTCGAAGTGCTCGCGGCTGTCCTTGTACTTGTGGGGCGACCGGATGACGCACACGACGTTCTTCTCGGTCGGAAGGGGAACCGGGCCCACCACGGTGGCGCCGGCACGGGTCACGGTGTCGACGATCTTGCGCGCCGACGAGTCCAGCCCGGCGTGGTCGTACGACTTCAGGCGAATGCGGATCTTCTGTCCCGCCATTGTCTGCTCTCTCTCTTTCTCGCGTCTTACCCGACCTGGGGCATTGGACGCACGGTGGTGCTGACGCACCCTGGCACTTCCCCTCGCTCACGCGAGAGATGCTGCACCGCTGTTCAGCTGTCAAACCGGACGCCTTGGCATCCGGCCCGCCCCTCGCACGCACGCGTGTGAATCCCGTTGGGGATGAGGGGGTTCGGTGTGTGTTCTGCTGCCCGCGGCCCAGGACCCTGCGCTCACGCGCCGCCTGTGCACTGCCGAGACAGTGATCCTGGCGCGCGCCGAGCGCACGCCGGAATGTGGAACTGGACTAGTCTACGGACCCGCCGGGCGTGTCGCAAACCCGGGCGTGTCGCGTGCGGCGTTTCCCCAGAATCCGGAGCCGCCAACGCCGACGGCGCCGCTCCCGTTCGGGAACAGCGCCGTCGTCGATCGGGCTCAGGCGTTGCCGATGTTCTTGTCGACGTTGGCCCGCACCTCGTCGACCTTGGCGTGCTGTTCGGCCGGCACGATCTTCTTGATCGCGTCCGCCGCACCGTCGAGCACCTTGTCGCTGACCTCTTCGGCCTTCTCGCTCTTGAGCGCTTCTTCGATCTTGTCACGGTTGTCGTCGAGGAGCTTCTTGCCCTTCGCGATGATGTCGTCCACGCCGCTCATTACGTCTCCCTCATGACCGGGTCGACGAAGGTGCCGACCTCCCGTTCATTGTGGAGTGCGCGCGACCGCAAGCGGAAGCCCCGCGGCTCCGGCGTGGTCCGGGAACGACAAAGGCCGGGCCCGAAGGCCCGGCCTGTGCCGAGTGAAGTCGCTGAGACTTACTTGACGATCTTCGTGACCGTGCCGGCGCCGACGGTGCGGCCACCCTCACGGATCGCGTAGCCGAGGCCCTCTTCCATGGCGATCGGCTGAATGAGCTCGACCGACATTTCAGTGGTGTCACCGGGCATGACCATCTCGGTGCCCTCGGGCAGCGTGATGACGCCGGTCACGTCGGTGGTGCGGAAGTAGAACTGCGGGCGGTAGTTCGTGAAGAACGGGTTGTGGCGGCCGCCCTCTTCCTTGGACAGGATGTACGCCGTGCCCTCGAAGTTGGTGTGCGGGGTGACCGAACCGGGCTTCACGACGACCTGGCCGCGCTCGACGTCGTCACGCTTGGTGCCGCGGAGGAGCAGACCACAGTTCTCGCCGGCCCAGGCCTCGTCGAGCTGCTTGTGGAACATCTCGATACCCGTGACCGTGGTCTTCTGCGTCGGGCGGATGCCGACGATCTCGACCTCGGAGTTGATGCCGAGAGTACCGCGCTCGGCGCGGCCCGTGACGACCGTGCCACGGCCGGTGATGGTGAAGACGTCCTCGATGGGCATGAGGAACGGCTTGTCCTTGTCACGCACCGGATCGGGGATCGACTCGTCGACGGCTTCCATGAGCTCGACGATGGCGTTGACCCACTGCTCGTCGCCCTCGAGAGCCTTGAGGCCCGAGACGCGGACGACGGGGGCGTTGTCGCCGTCGAAGTCCTGCGACGAGAGCAGCTCGCGGACCTCGAGCTCGACGAGCTCGAGGATCTCCTCGTCGTCGACCATGTCGCTCTTGTTCAGCGCGACGAGCAGGTAGGGCACGCCGACCTGCTTGGCGAGCAGAACGTGCTCACGGGTCTGAGCCATCGGGCCGTCGGTGGCGGCGACCACGAGGATCGCGCCGTCCATCTGAGCGGCACCGGTGATCATGTTCTTGATGTAGTCGGCGTGGCCGGGCGCGTCGACGTGAGCGTAGTGACGCTTGGGGGTCTCGTACTCGACGTGCGAGATGTTGATCGTGATACCACGCTGACGCTCTTCGGGCGCCGAGTCGATCGACGCGAAGTCACGCTGAACGTTGGTGGCCGACGGGAACTTGTCGGCGAGCACCTTCGAGATGGCAGCGGTGAGCGTGGTCTTGCCGTGGTCGACGTGACCGATCGTTCCGATGTTCACGTGCGGCTTGGTCCGCTCGAACTTGGCCTTAGCCACTGGGTCCTCCTCAGGACGTTGGTTGCGAGGTCTCGGGCACTGGATTGCGACCGGTTCTTCGCGGGGATGGTTCTCAGATTACTAGAGAGTCGGTATTCAGTTTGAGTGGATGCCGGGAACTGCGGGGGAACCCGGGTTCCCGGCATCCATGAGAGCGGTGTTACTCGCCCTTGTTCTTCTGGACGATCTCGTCGGCCACGGCGCGAGGAACCTCGGCGTAGCTGTCGAACTCCATCGAGTACACGGCACGGCCCGAGGTCTTCGAGCGCAGGTCGCCGATGTAGCCGAACATCTCGGACAGCGGGACGAGTGCCCGCACGACCTTGACACCCTGGGCGTCTTCCATCGACTGGATCTGCCCACGACGCGAGTTCAGGTCGCCGATGACGTCGCCCATGTACTCCTCGGGAGTACGCACCTCGACCGACATGAGCGGCTCGAGGATGACCGGGTTCGCCTTGCGGATCGCTTCCTTGAAGCCCATGGAGCCTGCGATCTTGAACGCCATCTCCGAGGAGTCGACGTCGTGCGATGCGCCGTCCAGGAGGATCGCCTTGACGCCCACCATGGGGTAGCCGGCGAGCACGCCGACGTTCATGGCGTCCTGGAAGCCCTGGTCGGTGGGCGAGATGTACTCGCGGGGGATACGACCACCGCTGACCTTGTTCTCAAACTCGTAGATCTTGTCGGCCGTGACCTCGAGGGGCTCGAGCGCGAACTGGATCTTGGCGAACTGACCCGAACCACCGGTCTGCTTCTTGTGCGTGTAGTCGTGACGCTCGACGGTCTTCTTGATCGTCTCGCGGTACGCGACCTGCGGCTTGCCGACGTTGGCCTCGACCTTGAACTCGCGCTTCATGCGGTCCACGAGGATGTCGAGGTGCAGCTCGCCCATGCCCTTGATGACGGTCTGGCCCGTGTCGTTGTTCTGCTCGACGCGGAACGTCGGGTCTTCCTCGGCCAGCTTCTGGATCGCCAGACCCAGCTTCTCCTGGTCGGCCTTGGTCTTGGGCTCGATCGCGACCTCGATGACGGGCTCGGGGAACGTCATCGACTCGAGGACGACCTGGTTCTGCGCGTCGCAGAGGGTGTCGCCGGTCGTGGTGTCCTTCAGGCCGATGACCGCGTAGATGTGGCCGGCCGTGACCGAGGGAACCGGGTTCTCCTTGTTGGCGTACATCTGGAAGATCTTCCCGATGCGCTCCTTCTTGGACTTCGTCGAGTTGACGATCTGCGCGCCCGAGTCGAGGTGACCGGAGTACACGCGGATGTAGGTCAGACGACCGAAGAAGGGGTGCGTGACGATCTTGAAGGCCAGCGCGGTGAAGGGCTCCTCACGATCGGCGTGCCGCTCGATGATCGTCTCTTCGTTCTTCGGGTCGTGCGCCTCGATGGCCGGCACGTCGAGGGGCGACGGCAGGTAGTCGATGACGGCGTCCAGCATGGGCTGCACACCGCGGTTCTTGAACGCCGAGCCGCAGAGCACGGGGTAGATGTCGGAGTTGACCGTCAGCTTGCGGATGGCGGCCTTGATCTCGGCGACGGTCAGCTCTTCGCCGCCGAAGTGCTTCTCGAGAAGCTCCTCGTCGGTTTCGGCGACCGTCTCGAGGAGCTCTTCGCGGTACTTCGCGACGACGTCGGCCATGTCGGCCGGGATCTCCTGGATGTCGTACTTGGCACCCATGGTCACATCGCCCTTGGCGTCACCCGCCCAGACCAGCGCGCGCATCTCGACGAGGTCGACGACACCGATGAAGTCGTTCTCGACGCCGATGGGCAGCTGGATGACGAGCGGCTTCGCCTTGAGCTTGTTGATGATCGTGTCGACCGTGAAGTAGAAGTCCGCGCCGAGCTTGTCCATCTTGTTGACGAAGCAGATGCGGGGGACGTTGTACTTGTCGGCCTGACGCCAGACGGTCTCGGACTGGGGCTCGACGCCCTCCTTGCCGTCGAAGACGGCCACAGCGCCATCGAGCACACGCAGGGAGCGCTCCACCTCGACGGTGAAGTCGACGTGCCCGGGGGTGTCGATGATGTTGATCTGGTTCTTGTCCCAGAAGCACGTGACAGCAGCGGAGGTGATCGTGATGCCACGCTCCTGCTCCTGCTCCATCCAGTCGGTCGTCGAGGCGCCGTCGTGCGTCTCGCCGATCTTGTGGTTGGTTCCCGTGTAGTACAGGATGCGCTCGGTCGTCGTCGTCTTGCCGGCATCGATGTGCGCCATGATGCCGATGTTGCGGACCTTGGTGAGGTCGGTGAGCACGTCTTGTGCCACGGGATGTCCTTACGTGTGGTGGCGGATGTCGTGGGAACTTCGACGGGCTCGCGGGCCGGGTCGGCCGCCCGAGCCCGTCGAAGTGGGAGCTGTTACCAGCGGTAGTGCGCGAAGGCGCGGTTCGACTCGGCCATCTTGTGGGTGTCTTCACGGCGCTTGACCGCGGCACCGAGGCCGTTCGAGGCGTCGAGGATCTCGTTCTGCAGACGCTCAGTCATCGTCTTCTCACGACGACCCTTGGCGTAGCTCACGAGCCAGCGCAGCGCCAGGGTGTTCGCGCGGTGCGGCTTGACTTCGACGGGCACCTGGTAGGTCGAGCCACCGACGCGGCGGCTCTTGACCTCGAGGGTGGGACGGACGTTGTCGAGCGCCTTCTTCAGCGTGGCGACGGCGTCCTGGCTGTTCTTCGCCTCGACACCCTTGAGGGCGGTGTAGACGATCGACTCTGCGATCGACTTCTTACCGTCGACGAGGATCTTGTTGACCAGCTGGCTGACGATCGGAGCACCGTAGACCGGGTCGTTGACGACCGGGCGCTTGGTGACGGGACCTTTACGAGGCATCTGAGTCAGCCCTTCTTCGCGCCGTAGCGGCTACGAGCCTGCTTACGGTTCTTGACAGCCTGGGTGTCGAGTGCACCGCGGACGATCTTGTAACGGACACCGGGGAGGTCCTTGACGCGACCGCCGCGGACGAGCACGAGCGAGTGCTCCTGCAGGTTGTGGCCCTCGCCGGGGATGTAGGCGGTGACCTCGGTGCCGTTGCGCAGCTTCACACGAGCGACCTTGCGCATCGCCGAGTTCGGCTTCTTGGGGGTCGTCGTGTACACGCGGGTGCACACGCCGGCCTGCTGGGGGTTCGACTTCAGCGCGGGAGCCTTGGTCTTCGAGACCTTCGGCGAGCGGCCCTTGCGAACCAACTGCTGAATGGTTGGCACGTTCTCTCCTTGATTGGCTGGGTGGTCCCTCTCGGTCTCACCCAGGGTGCTGCACGGTGACAGCGTCGTGTCTCCCCCGGCATGTCGCTCATCTTTCGATTCATGACGTGTCGGGCTCACGTGTGATCCACCCCGCGACAGAATGATCTGGCGCGATTCGTGGTGGATATGCCGTGGGGGCGACCTGTTCGCAGGCCGATCCCTGAGATGGTGCGAGCGTTGATCCGCGTGGCACGCCCGAGGGCATGACGCACGGCGCGCGTGAACGCACACCCGCTCAATGATACGCGTTCTCCAGGGGTGCGGCAAACATTCGCGAGAGCGATTGCACCGGGAGCTGCCGGATGCCCGCGCCCTACCCGAGAAGGAGTGCGACGCCGACCGCTGCGAGCGCGACGACGGCGACGACCGCGGCTGCGAGGACCACGAGACGTACCCGGCCCGGCGACCGCCGGGGGTGGACGAGCGCGGCGTCGCTCGACCGGACCGCACCGCCGGTGGAGGCT
>NZ_CAUQWC010000007.1:0-30023 GCF_963521695.1 uncultured Microbacterium sp.
GCCGCGGAGGGCTCGGAGACCACGATGGCCCCCCCCCGCGGCCCCGCGCCGGCCCCGCCGCCGCGCCCGCCGCCCCCGACCAGCCCGCCGGCCCCCCGACGGCGGACCCGCCCGCGCTCGAGCAGCCGGGCGACGCCGAGCGATTCGGTGTCGTCCACATCCCGCGATTCGGCCCCGACTACCTCTTCACCGTCGCGGGCGGTGTGAGCGCGTCGCGCACTCTCGACCCGATCGGGCTCGGACACTACCCCGACACCGCGATGCCCGGTGCCGTCGGCAACTTCGCCATCGCCGGGCATCGAGGCAGCCACGGCGCACCCTTCGCCGACCTGCCCTCGCTTCGCGTGGGGGACGCGGTCGTGGTCGAGACCGAAGAGGGGTGGTTCACCTACCGCTACCGCAACCTCGAGTACGTGCGACCCGACGGTGTCGACGTTCTGCTCCCACTGCCGCAGCAACCACAGGTGCAGGCGACCGACCGCGTCATCACCATGACCACCTGCAGCCCGCGCTACGGCTTCTCGGAGCGCGCCATCGCGTACGGCGTCTTCGAGTCGTTCACTCCCCGCACCGACGCGGGTCCGCCGCTTTCCCTCACCACTGGAGCAGCCTGATGTATGGAGCCCTCTGGCGAGTCCTGCCCGGTCCCTGGTGGATCCGCCTCCTGATCGTCCTCGTGCTGCTTGCGGCGGTGCTGTACGGACTCTTCTTCTACGTCTTCCCCTGGGTGAGCGACATCGTCTATCCCCAGGAGGTCACGGTCGAGTGACCGCGTGGCGCGTCGCGGTCGTCGACAACCGCGACAGCTTCGTCCACACCCTCGCCGGTTACCTGCGCGACCTGGGTGCGGCGACCTTCCTGCGTACGGCGGATGACCCGGGACTTCCCGGTCGGATCGTGCGCGACGCCGACGCGATCCTCATCTCGCCCGGCCCGGGTCACCCGGATGACGCCGGCACCTCGGTCGAGGTGGTGCGAGCGGCCTACGCGGAGGGCGTGCCGGTCCTCGGCGTCTGCCTCGGTCACCAGGCGATCGCCACGGCGTTCGGCGCGCGCGTGGGACACGCTCCCGAGCTGCTGCACGGGATCACCAGCATCATCCGCCACCAGGGGGTGGGGGTCTTCCACGATCTACCCGACGGGTTCGTGGCGACCCGGTATCACTCCCTCGCCGTCGACCCCGGAACGCTTCCCGCCGAGCTCGAGGTGACCGCACGCACCGAGGAGGGCGTGGTCATGGGCCTCCGGCACCGTCGGGCACCGATCGAGGGAGTGCAGTTCCACCCGGAAAGCGTGCTCACCGAGGGTGGCCACCTCTTGCTCGGGCGCTGGCTCGAAGACGCCGGTCTGCGCGGTGCAGCGGCGCGCGGCCGGGGTCTTCACCCCCGCGGGGTCAGGAGCCTGAGCACACCGTCAGCGTGATCTCGCTGTGGACGGGCACCTCGCCCGGCGCCAGCGACTGCGTGGCGACCGTCGGCGGGGTTGCGGCCCGGCATCCGGGGTCGTCCTGCCGCTGTACCGTCAGCTGTTTCTCTTCCGACTCCAGCTCGCGCTGCGCCGCCTCGAGCGTGTACCCGGTGTAGTCGACGATCACGACCTGGCCGCTCGCGATGACGAGGTTGACCGTCGTGCCCTTCGCCACGGCAGAGCCGGACTCGAGGGTGGAGGAGATCACCGTTCCCTCGGCGAGGGCGGGATCGTTCTGACGACGGATGGATCCGACCGTCAGACCCGCCGCCTCGATGGAGGAGCGCGCTTCGTTCTCGTTGATGCCCTCGAGCGTGGGCACGGTGGCGGTGTCGGGACCGCTGGACACGTACACGGTGATCTTCTGGCCCGCGGCCACACTCGTGCCCGCTTCGGGCACGGTGCTCACCACGTTGCCCGCCGCGATCTCTTCGTCGGATTCGTTCACGCGGGCCGTGGTCAACTGCTGCCCGGTCAGGGTCTCGGCGGCGCGTTCGTACGACATGTCGACGACGTTCGGCACCGTGAGCGAGGTCGTCGGCACCTCGTCGTTCGGCTGGATCTGCATCACCCAGATCAGCACGGCGACCAAGAGCACCGCGAGCACGCTGACGCCCGCCCAGATCCACGCCACGGGAGGACCCGCCTGCGTGCGTCGCATCGTCGTGTCGGTGCTGAGCTGCCGCAGAGAGCGAGCGGTTTCCGCCGCCTGCCGGGGGTTCGGCCCGTACAACTCGTTCGAGAGCGCCGACATCTGGCGCTTGGTGGGAGCCTTGCCGTCGGCGGTCTCATCCAGCGCCTCGCGGAAGCTCGCGGCATCCTGTGGACGCTGGAACGGGTCTTTCGCGAGAGCGCGGAGCACGATGGCATCCAGTGCCCGCGGGATGGACTCGTCGATCTCGCTGGGAGGGAGGGGAGCCTCGCTGACGTGCTGGTAGGCGACGGCGACCGGTGTGTCACCCCGGAACGGCGTGCGTCCCGTGAGCAATTCGTAGAGCACCACACCGGTGGAGTACAGGTCGGCACGGGCGTCGACCGATTCGCCCTTGGCCTGCTCGGGCGAGAAGTACGCGGCGGTGCCGACGATCGCCGTGGTCTCGGCGACGGTCGAGGACGAGTCGGAGACCGCGCGGGCGATGCCGAAGTCCATGACCTTCACGCGGCCGGACTCGGTGATCATGACGTTGCCCGGCTTGATGTCGCGGTGGACGACGCCGGCGCGATGTGAGTACTCCAGCGCTTCCAGGATGCCGTCGACGTAGCGCAGCGCGTCGTCGGTCGGTACCTTCCCCTGCCCGATGACGTCTTTCAACAGGCGCCCGTGCACGAGCTCCATCACGATGTACGGGACGGGGCGTTCGACACCGTCGACACCGGTCTCGGCGTCTTCGCCCGCATCGAACACGCGCACGATGGTGGGGTGCGCCATGCGCGATGCCGCCTGCGCCTCGAGCCGGAACCGCGTGCGGAAAGCCGCGTCGCCGGCCAGGTCGGACTTCAGGATCTTGATGGCGACCGTGCGGCCGAGCGTCTGGTCGTACCCGCGGTAGACGCTCGCCATCCCGCCGCGACCGATGAGGTCGTCGACACGATAGCGCCCGGAGAGGACGCGCGTCTCAGTGGTCACGAATGGAGCTCCTGGCGTGAAAACGGGTCGGTCAGTTGGACGCGGCCGTGGCGGTCGGCGTCGGCGAGGAGGAGGGGTTCCCGCCCGTGATCGACGCCGACGCTTCGCCCGAGGGACCGGCCTGACGGTCGGGGCTGCCCGAGCAGCTGACGGTGTAGGTGACCCGCAGCGTCTGGCCGGCGGAGTTGCTGACCTTCAGTGCGGCGTTGCGCGCGTCGGGCGGGAAGGACGACGTCGACTGACCGTTCGCGTCGAACGTGCCGTTGGTCGCCGTGAAGTTGTACGAGGTCACCGAACCGGTACCCGACGGGCAGGTGTACTGCTGCCAGGCCACCTGGATGTCGCTGCCGGCCGAGACCGACGCGCTCGGGAGGGTCGGCGTGCCGGGCGTCTCGAGCGGCGTCTGCTCCGCGTAGAAGCGCACCGTGATGGTGGTACCCGCTTCGACTCCACCCGTCGGGTTCACGTTGTAGATGAGTCCGACGTCGCTCGCCTGGGTCGCTGCGTTGCCCACCTGGCAGTCGGCGACGAGGTCGTTCTCTTCAAGGATGGCTCGGGCGTCGTCGCACGTCTTGCCCTCGAGACCGAGGGACGACACCTCGACGCGCTGCGAGCTGGGCGTGGGCGTCGGCGTCGCCGAGGTCGGCGACGGCGTGGGCGTCGGCGAGGGGGACGCGCTCGTGGGGGCGGGCTCGGGCTCGCTCTGGTTGGAGATGACGTTGAAGAGCGTGACGCCCAGGACGAGGGCTAGCAGCGCGATCAGGGCGATCAGCGGCCACGTCCACCGCGAGCGCTTCTTCTGCGGGGCGGGGTCTTCTTCGATGTGCTCCTCGGTCAGCAGCGAGGTTGCCGCAGCCGGGGTCGGCATCAGCCGCGTCGCGGCGGACGTCTGACCGGCGGTCAATAGCTGCGTGGCCTCGTCGGCGACCGCGGCACCCGCGGCGACGGCCGGTACGGCGGCGGTGGCCGCGGTGAGGTCTCCACGACGGAGCGCGGTCGCTGCGCGCGACACGGCGGCCGAGGACGCGGGACGGTCTTCCGGCTTCTTGGCGATCATCGCCATCACGAGGTTCTGCACCGGCACCGGCACGGTGGGGGGCAATGGCGCGGGCTGCTCGTTGATCTGTGCCATCGCGATGGCCACCTGCGACTCGCCTGTGAAGGGGCGCTTACCGGCCAGGCATTCGTACGCGACGATGCCGAGCGAGTAGGTGTCGGTCGCGGGCGACGCGGGGTGACCCGACGCCTGCTCGGGCGAGAGGTACTGCACCGTGCCCATGACCTGGCCGGTCGCGGTCAGCGGCACCTGGTCGGCGATGCGGGCGATGCCGAAGTCGGTGATCTTCACGCGCCCGTCGGGCGTGATCAGCAGGTTTCCCGGCTTGATGTCGCGATGCACGAGACCGGCGGCGTGCGCGGCCTGGAGGGCTGCGGCCGTCTGGGCGACGATGTCGAGGGTCTTGTCGGTCGACAGCGACCCCTCGCGCTCGAGGATCGTGGAGAGCGCCTCACCGGGCACGAGCTCCATGACCAGGAAGGCGCTGCCGTCTTCCTCGCCGTAGTCGAACACGCTCGCGATGCCCTCGTGATTGACGAGGGCTGCGTGCCGGGCCTCGGCGCGGAAGCGCTCGAGGAACCCGGGGTCGCCCATGTATTCGTCTTTGAGGATCTTGATCGCGACCGTACGTCCGATGACGTGGTCGGTCGCTTCCCAGACCTCGCCCATGCCGCCGATCGCGATCCGCGACTCGAGCTCGTACCGCCCGCCGAAGGTCACACCCTGTGTCGGTCTCATTTACCCAGCACCGCCTCCATGACCTTCTTCGCTATCGGGGCGGCGATCTCGTTGCCGCTCCCGCTCTGCCCCTGGCCCCCGCCGTTCTCAACGACCACGGCGACGGCGACCCGGGGGTCGTCCGCCGGCGCGAAGCCGGTGAACCAGAGAGTGTAGGGACGGGAATCGTTCTCCGCGGTGCCGGTCTTACCCGCGACCGGGACCCCGTCTATTCTTGCATTCGATGCTGCGCCGTCCTGGACGTTCGCCGTCATCATCGACACCATCTGCGCCGCGATGTCGGTTTCGAGCGCCCGCCCGAACTCGCTGCTGCTTCCCTCGCTCGCGACCGACAGATCGGGTCTGATCACCCGGTCGATCATGCGCGGGTTCATGACGACTCCGTCATTCGCGATGCCCGCTGACACCATCGCCATCTGCAGCGGCGTCGCGCGCACGTCGCCCTGACCGAAGCCGCTGAGGGCGGTCTGAGGAGCGTTGGGCGCGTCGGGATAAGTGGATGCCGTGGACTGCAGCGGCATCGAGAACTGGGTGTTGAAGCCGTACTTCTCGGCTTCTGCACGGATGGCGTCGTCGCCGAGATCGATCGCCAGTTCGGCGAACGGGATGTTGCAGCTCAGTCGCAGCGCCGTGGCGATGGTGACGGTGTCGCCCTCGCCGCACGTACCGCCCCCGGCGTTGCTCACGACGTTCGTCGACTGGGGGAGCGTGTACGCCGCGAGGTTCGGGAAGGCCGAGTCGGGGGTGTACCGACCGGATGCCAGTGCGGCCGAGGCCACGACCAGCTTGAACGTCGAGCCGGGAGGGTTCAGATCGCCCTCGATGGCCCGGTTGTCGAGCGGCTTGGACGCGTCGGCGACGAGCTGGTCGTAGGCCGCGTTCACGGCATCCGTGTCGTGCGACGCGAGGGCGTTCGTGTCGAAGCTCGGCTTGGAGACCATCGCGAGGATGCGGCCCGTCGCGGGTTCGATCGCCACGACGGCGCCCTGCTGGTCGCCGAGTGCGTCCCAGGCCGCCTTCTGCACGCTCGCGTCGACCGAGAGTTCGACGTTGGCGCCGCGCGGCAGCTGGCCGGTGGCCGCGCGCTCGATGCGCGAGAAGTAGTCCGCATTGTCGGAGCCGCTGAGCACGCCGTTCTCGGTCGCCTCGATGCGGGTCTTCGAGTCGAGCACCGGGTTCATGTAACCGGTCACGGGCGCCCACATCGCGGCATCCGTGTATTGGCGCTGCCAGCTGAACACATCGTCGGAGGGCACCGACGACGCGATGGCCGTGCCGCTGGCGATGATCGAACCGCGCTGCACCTCGTACGAGTCGTAGAGGGCGCGCGTGTTGCCCGCCGTGTTCGTGAGGTTGGCGGCCTGGACGACCTGGATGATGCTCGTCGAGGTGAACAGGGCCAGGAACATCGCGAGCATGACGATGCTGAGGCGGCGGAGTTCTTTGGTCACGGTGCCTCCTTCGTCGTCGGGGCGGGTACGGGCGGGACAGGACGTGTCATCAGCCGATCACCACCCGGGGGCGGCTGCGGACCGCGTCGGAGATGCGCAACAGGAACGCCACGATGATCCAGTTCGCGATGAGCGAGGATCCACCGGCGGCGAGGAACGGCGTGGTCAGGCCGGTCAGCGGGATCACGCGGGTGACACCGCCGACCATGATGAACACCTGCAGGGCGATGGTGAACGAGAAGCCCGTCGCGAGGAGCTTTCCGAAGTCGTCTTGGCCGGCGAGTCCGATCCGGATGCCGCGACTGGTAAACACCATGTACAGCGCCAGGATCGCGAACAATCCCACGAGCCCGAGTTCTTCGCCGAGGCTGGGCACGATGTAGTCGCTCTGCGAGAGCGGCGTGATGTACGGACGCCCCTGCCCGAGGCCGGTGCCGAACAGGCCGCCGTGCGAGAGGCCGAAGATGCCCTGCACGAGCTGGTAGCTGCCGCCGTCGCGCTCGATGACCTCGGGGTCGAAGGCGCTCAGCCAGTTGGCGAAGCGTCCGTTGACGTAGGGGAGGACACGGGATGCCAGGAACGCGCCGCTCGCGACCAGCACGAGACCGATGACCACCCAGCTCGTCTTGCCGGTGGCGACGTACAGCATCGCCACGAACATGCCGAAGATGAGCAGGCCCGTACCGAGGTCGCGCTGGAGCACGATGATTCCAAGCGAGACGAGCCAGATGATCAGCACGGGGCCGAGCTCGCGCGCGCGCGGCCACGTCATGAACAGGAAGCGCGTACCGGTGGAGGTGAGGCTCTCGCGCGTGCGCACGAGGTACCCGGCGAAGAAGATCGCCAGGCAGATCTTCGCCAGCTCACCCGGCTGGAACGACACGAATCCGAGTGAGACCCACACGTCGGCGTTCTGGTCTGTGCCGAGGCCCGGCACGAACGGCAGGAGCAGCAGCAGGATACCGATGAGGCCCGACAGGTAGGTGTAGCGGAACAGCACGCGGTAGTTGCGCACGAAGATCAGCACGGCGAGGGCGGCGACCATCGCGATGACGGCCCAGGCGATCTGGCGGTGGCCCGTGGCATCCCATCCGCTGGCCTGGTCGGCCAGGTCGATGCGGTAGATCATCGCGATGCCGAGACCGGTGAGGACGGTGGCGATGGGGAGAACGAACGGGTCGGCGTCGCGGGCGCGCAGGCGCAGCACGACGTGCATGACCAGCGCCAGGACCGCGGGGATGCCCGCGAGGATGAGGAACCCGGTCTCAACGGCACCGGTCGCGCCGAGCTGGACGAGGGTGACCGCCGCGCCGTAGACGGCGATCGCGAAGACGAGCAGTCCGAGCTCGCGGTTGCGCTGCGTGGCGGGCACACGGATCTTCTTGAGGGCGCGCATGACGGCGGTGTCGGTGGACACGGCATCCGTCGACCGGGTGAGCTTCTGATCTGTCATCCGCTTACCTCCGGGGCGGGGCGCAGGCGATCGACGATGCTCTGGGCGTCGGCGAGAGAACCGGCCGAGATGGTCGTCTCGACCGTCTGCCGATCGAATTCCGACAGCTCGTCCAGCGCGACGTCGGTGTCTTCGTAGACCGTCGAAAGCGTGAGGGGGCCGATGGACTGCTGGATGCCGCGGTAGATGACGACCGAGTTCTCGTCGGCGCCCACGTAATAGCGCGTCTGGGTCCAGTTGTAGCCGGCGAACAGGCCGAGCCCGATGCCGGCCAGCACGATGAGCAGCGCCGCGAGCCAGCCGAACCGCCGGCGGCGCGCGCGGCGACGGTCTTCTTCGATGAGCTCCTCGAGGAACTCGGCAGCGGGCTCGAAGTGGGTGGGCTCGTTCGCGACCTGACGGGCGTGGTGCAACCAGCCGCCGCGTCCGGTGCGCGCGGCCGGAACGACGACACCGCTCGGGTTGGACGCGGAGCCGACGACCGTCGGGGTGCCGATGAAGACGGGGTGCTGACCTCCCACGTCGACCAGGACGACGGTGACGTTGTCGGGAGCGCCGCCGTCGAGCGCCTGCTTCAGGAGAGCGTCAGCGGTACGCGCCGGTGGCATGCCCAGCGCGAGGGTCTTGGCGGTGTGGTCGTCGTCGACGACCCCCGACAGTCCGTCGGAGCACAGCAGCCAGCGGTCGCCGTCCTGCGTCGGCATGATGAAGCTGTCGACCTCGGGGTCGGGGTCCATGTCGCCCAGTACGCGCATGAGCACCGAGCGCCGCGGGTGGTAGCGCGCCTCCTCGGGGGTGATGCGCCCCGAGTCGACCAAGCGCTGCACGAAGGTGTGGTCGGCGGTGATCTGGGTGAGCGTGTCGTCGCGGTAGAGATAGATGCGCGAGTCGCCGATGTGGCCGATGACGGCGTAATCGTCGACCATGACGAGCGCGCTCACCGTGGTGCCCATGCCCGCGAGCTCGGGGCGGCGTCCCACCGTGTCGATCAGTTCGGTCGCGGTGTCGGCCAGGGCGTCGCGGATGGCGTGCTCGGCATCGGTCGGCGAGCGGAACGGCTGGTCCAGCTCGGTGAGGCGACCGATGGCCAGGCTCGAGGCCACGTCGCCGCCCGCGTGCCCACCCATGCCGTCGGCGACCACGAAGAGATTGGACCCGGCGTAGCCGGAGTCCTGGTTGTTGGAGCGCACCTTGCCCGTGTGGGAGATGGCGGCGCTCGAGCCCTGGAAGACCATGGAGGTGGCTTACGTCCTCAACTCGAACGTCGTCGCGCCGACCTTGATCGGAGCGCCCACCTTCACCTGCACGGGAGCGGCCACGCGCGTACCGTCGTGGGAGGTGCCGTTGGTGGAGTCGAGGTCTTGCAGCATCCACTGTTGGCCCCAGAGCACGAGGCGAGCGTGGTGGCTGGAGGTGTAGTCGTCGCGGATGACGAGGCCGGACTCGCTCGAGCGTCCGATCGTGAGCGGCTCGGTGCCGAGCGGCAGCTCGAGCCCCGCTTTCGGGCCGCTCGTGATGACGATGCGCGAGACGGTCGCGGTGGTGGCCAGCCCGCCCACCGGAGCCGGGGCGGGTGCGGAGGGACGCTTGACCTGGGTGGTCACGGCATCGGGCGAGGCCACGGGGGCTGCGGCCGCCGGAGCGGGGGATGCCACCGGCTCGGGGAGCTTGCGCACTTTGACGCCGAAGAGGTCGGCGCGCAGGGAGTAGACGACACCGAACACGAAGAACCACAGCAGGACGAGGAAGCCGCCCTGCAGAAGAAGAAGAGTCAGTTGACTCATGACTGGGGTCCCCGTTCCCGGACGTCGAAGATGCTCGTGGCGTCGGGCGCCTGCGGGCGCCGCGGCGGCTGCGCCTGCGCGACCACACGGAACACGATATTGGTGCGGCCGATCGAGATCGTCGAATCGGGCGGCAGTGCTGCCTCGGACACTTTGTGGCCGTTGAGGGTCGTGCCGTTGGTCGAACCGAGGTCTCGCACCATCGCGCGCTCGCCGTCCCAGAGGATCTCGACGTGCTTGCGGCTGGTGCCGGCGTCGGGGATGGTGATGTCGGCATCGCTGCCACGGCCGATCACCGTGCGCGATCCCGTGAGCGGATGCCGCGTGCCGTCGATGTCGACGACACCACGCCAGGCGATGCGGCCCTCGGTGGTCTGCGAGTCGACGCGCAGCGTTCCGGTCGACAGGGAGGCGTCGCGCTCGATCGAGATGGCGACGGGGCCGGCGAAGGAGTAACCCTGTGTGCGCGCGTGCTTCTTGATCAGGGTGTCGAGTTCGGAGACGAGGGTCGAGCCGAGTGCGCTCATCTTCTCGTCGTCGGCGGGCGAGAGGCGCACCGCGAAGGTGTTGGGGGCCAGGATGCGATCACGCGTGACGACCACGGCCTTCTTATCGAGCTCGCTCCGTAGCGCGGCAGCGATCTCCACCGGCTGGATGCCGCTGCGGAAGGTCTTCGCGAACGCACCGTTGACGGCGCGTTCGAGACCTTTCTCGAAACTGTCGAGTAGTCCCACGAGACTCCTTCGGGCAGGCAGACCAGTAGGCACATCGTAGTCAGCGCGGCTGGGCAGGTCATGGACGCCGCGTGCGGGGCCCGCGTTTCGTGAGGCGGTCGCCGCCGTGATATTCTCGGGAAGTTGGTCGCGTGGCATCCTCGATGCCGCGCACGCGCGAGTGGCGGAATAGGTAGACGCGCTGGCTTCAGGTGCCAGTGCCTTCACGGGCGTGGGGGTTCAAGTCCCCCCTCGCGCACACAATGAAGAAGGCCCCGGGTTCATCCCGGGGCCTTCTTCATTGTCTGGGGGAGCGGGGGGTTCGCCACCCGTGCGGGTCGGGCCGCCGCCGGTCACTCGCCGGCGGGCTCGGTGTCTCTCGCAGACCAGAGATCGCGCCGCGACGCGTGACCGAGCTTGCGGAGAATACGCGCGACGTGGAACTCCACCGTCTTCACGGAGATGACGAGTTCGCTCGCGATGGTCTCGTTGGTGTGTCCGCGAGCGGCCAGTCGCGCAACGTGGCGTTCCCGGACCGACAGCAGGTGGAAGGACTTCTCCCTTTCCAATGCCCGTCTCGTGCGGGCAGCGGCGGCAGACGCTTCCAACACGTGGAAGATGCGCAGGGCCTCATCGAGATGCAGATTGGCATCGTCGTCCCGTCCGGCTTCGCGCTCCAGCGACGCCGCGGAGAGGGCGACGAGAGCTGACGGATAGGGGGTTCCCAGGCTGAGCTGGCGTGCGGACGCGAACTGGGCCCGGGCTCGTCCGACATCGCCGCGAGCCGCCGAGATCCGCCCTGCCAGCCACTCGGGGTGGCCGTGCACCAGCGGCACAGCCGGTCGACGACTGACCAGCGTGGTGAGATGCCGGCACTCGTCGTCTGCCTCGTCGAGGCGTCCTAAACCGATCAGTGCCCCGATATGCAGCGCCCGCCACGCGAAGAGTCCGATGCGCTCCGACCAGTCGGCGACGGAGCTCTCCCGTATCGGAGCGAGGGCTTCCAATACTGCCGCGGGATTCATCCGCTCTCGGGCGATCCAGGCATCCGCCGTGGCCACGTGAAGCGCGACGAACGGCGAGGGGCGGTGCGCGAACGCTTTCGCGGAGGCGAGTGTCGCGTCGGCACGCGCATCGTCACCTCGGGCGGCTGCGATCATCGCGATGACGGCTTCGGTCGCCGCAATACCCCGGAGGTCGCCGTTCCGACGGCCGGCCGCGATGGTACGCAGGCCGCGTTGTTGAGCTTGCGTCCAGTTACCGAGGTGGAAGTCGATCACGGTGTGTTCCGACATGCGTCGACGCAGCACCGCCATCGTGGCGTCGGCGAGGGCATCCCCCCGCTTCAGGTCATCGTGGGCAGCGAGAGTACGCCCGCCATAGAAGTGGATCGCGCCGCGCAGCAGGAGCGTGTCTGTGTGTTCGAGTCGGCCGGAGTCGGCATCCAGGAGGCGGTCGGTGATGCTCAACGCATCGACGATGTGCCCGTTCGCCCACTCCGCGGACGCGATCTGCATCCACATCACACGGCGGAGCAGTGGGCGAATGGGATCGCTGCGGGGCACGGGTGTGGCTGCTGCGGCGCGCCCCGCGTCGAGGGCCGCTGCCGTCTGCCCGATGATGGCGCGCGCGGAGGAGATGATCACGAGCGCCAGCGCACGCCCGCGTCCCCGGAGCTCGTCGTCACCGGTGGCGCGTAACAGGGAGCTGAGCGTGTCGATGGCCTGCTCGAACTGCCCGGCGAAGTACGTCAGTCCGGACAGGAGCACGTCTCGTAGCGGGCTCCTCGTGAGCGCGGCGACGTCGGCGCCGAATTGGCGCGCGAGGTCGAGGTCCTCGGCCAGCCCGATGATGCAGCCTGCCTCGAGTAAGAGACGTTCGCGTTCGTCTGCTCGCGGGTGCGCTCTGCTCGCGCGGGCGAGAGCGAGGGCGGCGGCATGCCAGTCCCCTGTCTTCAAAGCCGCGAGCCCGTCTTGTTCGAACTCGTCGGCGAGAGAAGCGTCGCCCACTGGGCCGAGCGCTGCCAGGAGGTGGTGGGAGCGCTGCGGGCCTTCCGTGGCCGCCGCCAGCGTCCTGTGTATCTCTCGGCGATCCTCCGTACTGACCGCCTCCCGGGCGACGATCCGGAGGAGTTGCGAATCCAGACGCAGGCCGAGACCGCCGTCCTCGAGCAACGGACCGAGGCTGCGACGTATTGACCGAACGGAGAACCGTCCGCCCAGCGCCCTTCCCACAACGGAGGTGGGGAGCGCGCCGTCGGCGTGGGCGAGCAGATCCACGACCGCTCGCTCGCCGGCGTCCAGCGACGCCAGCAGCTCCGTCGCCGCGCGCGTGAGCGCCGGCCCCGGGTCGTCGCTGCTTGCCTCACCACGCTGAATCGCGCCCAGCCACGCGGGGTTGCCGGCTGTTGCTGCGACACGCGCGTCGGATGAGGTTGCACTCGACGGAGCGGGCTGAGCACCGGACGCAGCATCGGCCGAGACGCCGCGCAGCCAGAGCCGGATGCCGGGCACCCCGCCGGCGAGGAGGTCCACAGCCGTGCGGGCGAAGTGCCGCCTCGGCGGACGGGCGCTGATCAAGACGAGGAGGGGCCGGGCGGATTCATCATCCAGGAGGCGGGTGAGAAGTGCTGCGCAGTCACCGCCGACCTCGTCGGCATCGTCGAGGAGCAGACAGACGAACTGCTCCGAGGGGAGAGCCCGAATGGCGTCGCGCGCCACCTCGAAGGATGCGTAGTCGGGTCGCGCCCAGCGCACGACGCTCGCCACGCGGCGAACGGCGTCCCGCGCGATCTCCTCGAGCAACGCCGTCTTTCCCGCCCCGGGCTCACCCTCTACGAGCACCAGGACCGGCCGGCCCCTCGACGCCGCATAGGCGGCGCGCGCGCCAGCGGCGAGCTCTGCGTCCCGACTCCCCAAAGTCGTGCGGACTGACATCCATCGTCCTTCCTGCTGGGGTTTCACCCTAGTCCTGGGTGTTTCTCTGCGGCCCGGTGGATCAATCTCTCCGCCGCATGGTCGGATGCGATTGCGGGCCGATCCCGCTCACATCGTCCAAGGAGTCCCCGTGTCCGACATCATCTCCGCCGTCCTCACCACGGTCATCGGAAATTACATGATCAGCTGCTTCGTTCTGGGGCTCATTGTGGCGTCGGTCCAGACGGCGCGATGGAAGGGCCAGCGCACCGCCGCGGTCATCAGCGGGCTGTTCCTGAACGCCTATCTCCTTTACGGCATCGGCGTGGGTCTGGCCATCAACGCCGTGATGCATTCCGTCTTCGGTGACTTCGCCGCCGAACAGATCGGATGGGCTCAGTCGCCCTTCCAACTCGAACTCGCGCTCGCCAGTGCGGGGATCGCGGTGATCGCGATCATGGTTCACGGCAGACGCAGCCCGGTGCTGTCCAAGGCCGCCGTCACCACAGGCGTCGCCATCTTCGGTTTCGGAGCCGCCGCCGGGCATGTCTTCCAGGCCGCGGTCAATGGCGATACCGCGGTCGACAACGGCGGTCTGCTTCTCGCGGGGGACGTCGTGCTCAACCTGATCGGAATCGCCTTCGTCGTCTGGCATGCAGTGGCCATCGGCCGTGAGGGCGTCGTTCCCACCGACGCAACCGTCGACCACGCCGTGCCCGTGCGCTGATCTCGTCCCGCAGACGGGGAGCGCCGGAGTGCACCCCGCGCAGTCGCCCCCCGAATTCGCCGGCAGTCGACTCGGCACGGTCGGAAGCGGGTGCGCCGACGTAGAAGTCCCGGAGGGGTGACCCTCCCCGTTCAAGGAAAGCCGATGAGTACACCCACACCGACCCGAACCACTCCGCACCGTCGACGCATCCTGGGTGGTCTCCTGCCCTTCATCGGCGTCATCCTGTTCGTCATCGCCACCGTCGCTCAGTTCGCCGGTGGGGCCGGCGAGAACTGGGGACCGACCTTGGTGACGAATGCCGTCGTCTACATGATCGGATGGGCCGGCATCGGCGCCGGGATCTCGCACATCTTCTTCGGCAACCGCATCTCGAAGACGATCGGCTTCGAGAAGAGCCCTTACGAACTCGAGGTGGGATTCGCCGACCTCGCCTTCGGTATCGCCGGGCTCATCGCAGCCAACTTCTCCCCGGATTACTGGCTCGCTGTCATCCTCTCGAGCTCGATCTTCCGTGTGGGTTGCGGTATCGGCCACATCCGCTCGATGATCCGCGACAAGAACTTCGCCATCAACAACACGGCCATCCTGTTCGTCAACTTCGTCGTACCGGCATTCCTGCTCTTCGCTTTCTTCACCTGGGCGCAGTACCGATGACCACCACGCCTGCGGACTCGCATTCGCCCGTCAGGAAGGCACTCGTCGTCGGCGTGGTCGGCCTTGCCCTCGTCCTGCTGGGGGGCGCGTCCGGCTGGGCACTCGCCCGAGCAGCTGCCCCCGACATGACGCCGGCGGGGGCATCGCCGTCGGCGGTTCCGGAACAGGATTTCTTCTTCCAAGTCGTGGGCTACCAGACGGCCAATCAAGGCGGTCAGCGCCTCAACATGTTCTTCCACTATCGATACGACGCCGGCATCGCCGTCAGCGCCATCCCCAACTACGTCGACATCCGAACCGACGCACTGGAATTCATGGACGCGGTCGACGCCGCCGAGAACCCGTACTGGGAAGTCCTGGCCGAGCGACTGTGCTCTCAGTTGTCGGATGCGTATCCCGTCGAGTCCATCTCCTGCCAGCTGCAGGTCTACCCCGACGATCGGCCCGATCTCCCGTACGAGCCCGGGTACCACGGCACCACCTACACGATCGGCGATATCGAGCCGCTCGCCATTCCGGGACCGACATCGTCTGTCGAGCAATGCGCCCTGGGCGACGTGGAATGCGCGTCGAGATGACCTGCGATGCCGCGCACCTGGGCAGCGCGGCGCTGGTCGGCCACGTTGCGCCCCCGGCGACGGGAGACTCCGTACGTCACGCCTCCGTTGCGGTCGCCTGGCTGGCCAGTCCGATCTTCGGGCGGGACGATACGTCCGAGGTGCGGTACCCGGAGGGGGTCATTCCCGTCTCGGCTCGGAACTGACGGTTGAAGTTTGCGAGGTTCTGATAGCCGACCGAGGCACTGATCGAAGCGATGGATGCGTCCGTCTGGTCGAGGAGTCGGCACGCATTCGCGACTCGCAGTCGTCGCACGAGCTCGGAGAAGGTCAGTCCGCTGGCCTTCTTGAAGTACTTGGAGAAGCTCGGCTCGGACATGTGCGCCAGGCGCGCCGCCTCGGACATGCGGATGGCGCCCGCGAGGTTCTGCACCACGTAGGCAAGGCCGGCATCCACCGCGGTCCGCCCGTTGGCGTCGGTGGCGGTGCTGTAGAGATCGTGCGCGACGTAGTGACGATCGTGCACGGGAGCCGACATCAGGAGGTCGAGCAGCAGGAAGAAGCGGGCGATACGAGCCGAGCCTTCGACATTGCCCACCTCTTCGATCATCCGCGCCGCGTCGACGGCCGTCCTCCCGGTGTACACGATGCCGCGACGCGTCTCGTCGACCCACGGCATCACCGGATGCATCTCGGGGATCGCCTCCGTGACCCTCGCGATCCACGACGGCAGAAACTGCATCACGCAGTCGCGGTTGCGGATCACCTCGCCGGGCGCGAGATCGCTCATCCAATCGTGCGGGACATCCGCCCCCACCACGGCGACATGGCCCGGCCCGAACGCGCCGATCTCCCGACCGATCAGGTAGCTGCCGGTACCACTGCGGATGAGATGGATCTCGACCTCCGGGTGGTAGTTCCACCTCGCGACCGGCGACGGGTAATCGTGCTCGGTCCATCGGAAGGACTCGCCGGCGGAGAGTGGGACGAGCTCTCGCACGGCGGGGGTCTCGATGACGTGCTGAACGTTCCGCCTTTGGTGTTCGTCTGCCCTCATGACGCCTCTCCGCCCCGGCAACTCTGCCTGAGTGGAAAGAAAGTACCAGAACCGTAGACGGAAAGCGGAGACGCCGACCGGTGCGACTCGGCACCCTGAATGTACCCGGAACAGCGGTGAAAGCCCCGGGGAGCCGCGAAGGCGGCGCAGCACTCATACAAAGGAGTTCGAATGCATCGCAATGCACGCCTCTGGGCGTTCGGGGGAATGGTCGTCACGGGTGCCCTCGCACTCACGTCCTGCGCGGGTGCCGGCGGCGGCGCCAGCAGCGGCGACGTCACCCTCACTCTCGCCACCGTCAGCAACCCTCAGATGAAGGACATGGAGGAGCTCAAGAGCAACTTCGAGGAGGACAATCCCGGCATCACGGTCAACTTCGTCCAGATGGAGGAGGGCGATCTGCGCGCGGCCGTCACCGCCGACGTCGCCTCCAAGGCCGGCCAGTACGACATCGTCACGGTAGGTGCCTACGAGGTGCCGCAGTGGGGCAGGCTCGGCTGGCTGAAGGATCTCACCTCCGACCTCGAGGCCGACAGCGCGTATGACGTCGACGACATCCTCGCCCCGATCACCGACATCACCTCGGTCGACGGCAAGCGGTACGCCGTTCCCTTCTACGGCGAGTCGTCCATCCTCATGTACAACAAGGAGATGTTCGACGCCGCCGGGCTCACCATGCCGGAGAACCCGACGTGGCAGCAGGTCGCGGACTTCGCCAACCAGCTCAAGACCGGCGACACGGCCGGCATCTGCTTGCGCGGCAAGCCCGGCTGGGGCGACCTCTTCGCCCCCCTCACCACCGTGGTGCAGACGTTCGGCGGCAACTGGTACGACGAGGACTGGAACGCCCAGGTCGATTCGCCCGAGTTCACCGAAGCCGTGAACTTCTACGTCGACCTTCTCAAGAGCGCCGGAGAGGCGGACCCCGTCTCGAACAGCTTCACGGAGTGTCTGAACCTCGTCAGCACCGAGAAGGCGGCCATGTGGTACGACGCCTCCGTCGCCGCATCCATCCTCGAAGACCCGAACTCCTCGGGTGTCGCAGGGAAGATGGGCTACGTCCACGCCCCCGTCGTCGACACCGCCGAGTCCGGCTGGCTGTGGTCGTGGAACCTCGCCATCCCGGAGACCACGCAGAACTACGACGCCGCGCTGACCTTCGTGAAGTGGGCGACGAGCAAGGAGTACCAGCAGCTCGTGGGCGAGACCCTCGGATGGACCCGCGTGCCCCCGGGCGCGCGCAACTCCACGTACGAGATCCCCGAGTACAAGGAAGCCGCGGCCGCCTTCGCCCCCATCACCATCGACGTGATGAACTCCGTCAACCCCGTCCAGCCCGGCGTGGACCCGCAGCCCTGGGTCGGCATCCAGTACGTCACCATCCCCGAGTTCCAGGACGTGGGAAACCAGGTCGCCCAGCTCGTCGCCGATGCCATCGCCGGTCGCACCAGTGTCGAGGACGCCCTGAAGCAGGGCCAGCAGATCGCCCAAGACGCCGGCGACAAGCAGAAGTAACACCTCTGCATCCACCACCGGGGCGGCCGTCGGTCTCCGGCTGCCGCCCCGTCCCTTCAACGCAAGGAAACTGCTGTGACCACTTCTTCCATCGTCACGGAGGCGGGTATCGATTCGCCTCAACTGCCACCGAAGATCGCCCCCACCAGTCGGCGGAAGGCGCGCACGGCCCGAGGACTCGTCCTCCCCGGACTGCTGATCTCCATCGTTCTGACGCAGATCCCCTTCCTCGTCACCATCGTCGTCTCGTTCATGAACTGGAACCAGCTGCGTCCGGATCAGACGGGTTTCGCGGGGTTGAACAACTACCTCACCGTCTTCTCCAACGCGGACTTCCTGGAGTCCCTCTGGGCGACGGTGTTCATCACCGGATCGTCCGTGATCCTCGCCCTCGCGCTCGGGCTGGGCTTCGCCCTCCTGATGGACCGTCACTTCCTCGGACAGGGACTCGCGCGCACCCTCTTGATCACCCCCTTCCTGGTGATGCCCGCCGCGGCATCCCTCATTTGGAAGTACCTGATGCTCGACGTGAACGTCGGCATGGTCAACGTCGCCCTCAACGCCATCGGGTTGCCGTCCGTCGCCTGGAACACCGACCTCCCGCCGGTGACGATCATCATCCTCATGACCTGGCAGTTCACGCCGTTCATGATGCTGATCCTGCTGGCGGGCCTGCAGAGTCAGGACAAGGGAGTGCTCGAGGCGGCGTCCGTCGACGGTGCCGGACCCCTCCGCATCTTCCGATACATGACGCTGCCGCACCTGCGTCAATACATCGAGATCGCGGTGCTTCTCGGCGGAATCATGCTGCTGCAGCTCTTCGACCCCATCGCCATCATGACGAAGGGAACCGGCGGCACCAAGACGCTGCCGTATCTGCTCTACGAACGCGCGTTCATCGGTCTCGACATCGGTCAGGCCGCGGCGTTCGGCGTCATCACCGTCATCATCACGCTGGCCGTCGCCAGCATCGCCCTGCGGAGCCTGTTCAAGGTCTTCGTCGAAGGAAAGGTTCGCGACTGATGCGCGCCGTACGTTCTGGACTCCTGACCACGCTGACGTGGGTTCTCGTCCTGCTGTTCTTCTTCCCCATCGGCTGGATGGTCATCACCAGCTTCAAGACGGAAGCGGGGGCCGCAGCCATTCCGCCCACCCTCCTCTCCGAGTTCACGCTCGACAACTACGCCGCCGTGTTCGACCGCGGAATGGGGGCGTACCTGACGAACTCGTTCATCTCGAGCATCTCGTCGACGCTCATCGTGCTCCTGCTCGCCATCCCCTGCGCCTACGGGCTCAGCATCCGCCCGATCAAGAAGGTGACCGACGTCCTCTTCTTCTTCATCTCGACCCGGTTCCTGCCCGTGGCGGCGTCCATCATTCCGCTGTACTTCATCCTTCTCGCACTGGGACTGCTGGATAACATCACCGCACTGAGCTGGCTCTACGTCGCGATCAACCTGCCCATCGCCATCTGGATGATGCGATCGTTCTTCACCGAAGTACCGGTCGAGATCATCGAAGCCGCCCAGATCGACGGCGCGAAGCTCAGCGTCGAGCTGTTCCGCGTTGTGCTGCCCATCGTGATGCCGGGCATCGCCGCCGTCGCCCTGATCTGCTTCATCTTCTCGTGGAACGAGTACTTCCTCGCGAGCATCCTGACGACGGACACTGCTCGTACCGTGCCGCCCTTCCTCGCGAGCTTCGTCGACGGTCGCGGGCAGTTCCTGGCCGTGCTGTCCGCCGCATCCACTGTCGCCGTCCTTCCGGTCGTCGCGGCCGGCTGGCTGGCGCAGAAGCAGCTCGTGCGTGGTCTCGCCATGGGCGCCGTCAAGTGAGCGGGTCCTCGGCGATGACCGATGGCGCCGGTGCTCGTCTGAACGCTCGGACGCTCGTGCACCTTTCGGCTCAGGTCGGAACCCCCACGTACGACCGTTCGCAGCTGACCGCGGGCATCGTACACATCGGGGTCGGCGGCTTTCACCGCGCACACATGGCGATGACCATCGACCGCATGCTCTCGCAGGGAGTCGGACAGGACTGGGCCATCTGCGGCGTCGGTCTCCTCCCGGGCGACCGGAGGATGAAGGACATTCTCGAGGAACAGGACCATCTGTACACCCTCGTCGTCCGTCACCCGGACGGCACGGAGGACGTGCAGGTCATCGGAAGCGTCGTCGACTACCTGCTCGCCCCCGACGATCCGAATGCGGTCGTCGAACGCATGGCGGCGCCGACGACGAAGATCGTGTCGCTCACCGTGACAGAGGGTGGGTACAACGTCGACCGTGTCACGGGTCGCTTCGACACGTCGCAGCAGGCCGTCGCGCGAGATGTCGCTGAGACCACCTTGGAGACCTACTTCGGTCTCGTCGTCGAGGCCCTTCGTCGGCGACGCGACCGAGGGATCGCCCCGTTCACCGTTCTTTCCTGCGACAACATCGAGGACAACGGCGACGTCGCCGCGGCGGCCTTCCATGCTTATGCGAGCGCGAAGGACCCGGAGTTCGCGGAGTGGCTGAGGGCTCACGTGAGCTTCCCGAACTCCATGGTCGATCGCATCACCCCGGTTACGACCCGCGAAGACGTGGAGGCGATCTCGGGGAGCATCGGCGTGACCGACGCCTGGCCCGTGGTGTGCGAGCCCTTCTTCCAGTGGGTGATCGAGGACGACTTCGGTCTCGGTCGGCCGCCGTGGGAGGGGCAGGGCGTTCAGATGGTGCCGGACGTGCGCCCGTACGAGCTGATGAAGCTGCGGCTGCTCAATGCCGGACATCAAGCCCTGTGCTATTTCGGCTACCTCATGGACTACCGACTCGTCCACGACGCCACGAACGATCCGCTCATCGCCGCATTGCTCGCGCGGTACATGGACGAGGAGGCCACCCCGACCCTCGCCCCGGTGCCCGGGGTGGACCTGGATGCGTACAAGCGCACTCTCATCGAGCGCTTCTCCAACGCCGCCGTGGCGGACACCATCGCACGATTGTGTGCCGAATCGTCCGACCGTATCCCCAAGTGGCTGGTGCCGGTCGTCCGCGAACAGCTGCGAACGGGCGGGTCGATCAGCTACGCGGCCGCGATCATCGCCTCATGGGCCCGATACGCCGAGGGCACCGACGAGCACGGCGCACCCATCGACGTGGTGGATCCCCTGCGCGACGAGCTCGTTCCGCTCGCGCGTCGACAGCGCGCGGACCCTTCGGCCTTCATCGCCAACCAGCGGTTGTTCGGCGGGCTCGCGGACGACCCTCGTTTCCTCGATGCCTATCTCGAGGTCCTCCGCAGCCTGCACGAGCACGGGGCGCGTGAAACTCTGCGCGTCCTCACCAACTGACCGTCCGAACCGAATCAGGAATGCACACCATGTCTGAGACACTCGCTCCCACCGCGGCCGGAGACGGCGCCACGTCCACCTTCCGCCGGGCCGTCGCCGTTCCATTCGAAGGCCTGTATCTCGAGGATGCGGACGTCCTCGTTCCTCGGCCCGATGAAGTGCTCGTCCGTTCGAGCATCGTCGGGATCTGCGGTTCGGACACGCACGCGTTGTCGGGTACCCACCCGTTCCTCACCAGCGCCTACGTACCCGGGCACGAAGCCGTCGGCCTCGTGGCGGGCGTGGGCGCCGAGGTCGAGGGACTCACCGTCGGTCAGCGAGTGATCCTCAAACCCAATGTGAGCTGCGGAACGTGCGTCAATTGCCTCGCGGGCCGATCCAACGCCTGCGAGAAGTTGACGTGGATCGGTTGTGACCCTTCGCGCCAGTGGTCGGGGGCGATGGCGACCGAGTTCGTCGCGCCCGGAAGAAACCTCTTCCCGGTGCCCGACGGGGTGGACGATCACACCGCTGTCCTCGTGGAGTGCCTCGCCACCCCGGTTCATGCCGCGCGCATCGCCGGAGACCTCGACGGCGCCCATGTGGTCGTGCTGGGCGCCGGCACCATCGGAGTCCTCTGCGTCGTCGCGGCACTGCACGCCGGAGCCACTTCCGTGGTCGTCACCGATATGGACGAGGGCAAGCTCGAGCGCGCGCGGCGCATCGGAGCGCACGGGGCCGTGCTCGCCTCTGCTCCCGACGCCGATGCGCAGGTGATCCGCGCACTCGGCAACCCGACCGCCGACGTGGTGCTCGACTGCGTCGCGAACGAACGCTCCTTCGCTCAGTCGGTAGCGCTGCTCCGCCGCGCAGGAAGCCTCGTCGTCGTGGGGGTGCCGGCGCGCGACGCATCGCTTCCGATGCCGCTCATCCAGGACTGGGAGATCCGTGTGCAGGGATGCGCCGCCTACACCGAGGCGGACGTGCGCACCGCCATCGACATCGCCGCCGCGGGTGGGCTCCCCGCGGACGAGATCATCTCCCAGGTCTTCGAGCTGGAGAAGGTCGCCGACGCGTTCGCCGCAGCCACGAACGACAGCTCCGGCAAGGTGCTCATCGTCCCGTGAGCGTCGTCGTCATCGGTGAGGCGCTCGTCGACATCGTCGAGCAGCCCGGGAAAGCATCCTCGACGACCCCCGGCGGTTCTCCGCTGAACGTCGCCGTGGGCCTCGGACGTCTGGGGCATGCTGTCGAGCTCTACGCCGGCATCGCGGACGACGCGAACGGTGCCGCCGTCCTTCGGCACATAGGAGCGTCGGGAGTGCGTCTTCGCAACGAGAGACCACCCGCCCGCACGGCGTCCGCGGTGGCGACCATTCAGCAGGACGGGTCCGCGCACTATGAATTCGACCTCGCGTGGGATCTTCCCTCGGTGGAGGTCTCACCGGCCACACGGTTCGTTCACACCGGCTCGCTCGGTGCCGCCCTTCCGCCGGGTGACGCCGCGGCGCTGCGTGCACTGCGTGCCGCTCGGAGGCACGCGATCACCACATTCGATCCGAACGTGAGACCCGCTCTCATGCGCTCGCACGCGCAGCAACTGCCGCTGACCGAGCAGTTCTTCGCAGCTTCGGACGTCGTCAAGCTCAGCGATGAGGATGCCGAGTGGTTGTACCCGAGGTGGACGCTGGACGAGGTCGCGGAGAGGCTTCTGGAGCTCGGCGTGGCGATCGTCGCCATCACCCGCGGAGCGGACGGGGCAGTGCTCGTCACGGGGAAGCACCGGATCTCGCTCTCGACGCACGTGTCCGAAGTCGTCGACACCATCGGCGCCGGCGACACATTCATGGCGGGGATGATTCACGCCCTCAGCGAGATCGTCGACACCGCTCGCCTGGACCGCGCGGATCCGCTCGATGCGCAGTCGCTGTCGAGAGTCGGCTCCTTTGCACAGTCGTGCGCCGCGATCACCGTTTCCCGCCGTGGGGCGGATCTGCCCTGGGCGCGGGAGGTCTTCACCGGACCGTGAGTACACCGCTGTCCTTGTGCCTCTCCGCGGTGGGAGGACACAAGGACAGCGGTGCACCGCGCACGGAGCGGTCAGGCGGCGCCGTAGTGCTGCTGCCGCGAGCTCGTTCCCTGCGATGCGTACGCATCGAGCACGGCGTCACTGATGCGACCGCGATCGGACACCTCGAGGTTGTTGGCCCGTGCCCATTCCCTGATCGCACGCCGCTTCATCGTGCGTTGCGACCTCGTCAGATGACGAGCGTTCTCGAAGCCCTCGGTCCTGGCGGCAGCGATGAACGGTGCCAGAGCCTCACGGAGCTTCTCGGTGTTGCCTCGCGTCAAATCGATGGAGTATTGAACTCCCTCGAGAGCAAATGACACCGGGGTGGAATCCAAGTCCAACTCGGATCCGTCCAAGTCGTCGAGTCGACGAAAAATCTGCTCGAGTGCCACAGCACTCCCCTCCCATTGTGCCCCCACACATGACTAATCATAGCGGCCGATCTCTCGATTTCCAGGGGTCGTTGATCGAGTCGAGATCATGTATATGAATCGACCTAGGGCGCGCCGCCGAGCCGGCGGGGGCACGGCGACGAGCCCGGGATGCAGGAAACTCGCGACTTTCTGCGCCTGAACCCTCGCGTGCTCGCGCGACAGACAGAATTCGGGGCGCCGCGCAACCCACCCCCGAAAGTTGCTTCCTGGGAGGAACCTGGACATAACGAGAACCCCGCCCTTGAGCGGGCATCGGTTCACACTCGCGAAAGGAACACCAATGGGATTCTTCGGATTTCTTCTCCTCGGACTCATCGCCGGCGCCATCGCCAAGCTGATCCTCCCCGGCAAGCAGGGCGGCGGATGGCTCATCACGCTTCTCCTCGGCGTCGTCGGCGCTCTGCTCGGTGGCTTCCTGGGCAGCGTCCTCTTCAACGCTCCCCTGGAGAACTTCTTCTCCATCCAGACCTGGCTCCTGGCCATCGGCGGCTCGATCATCGTCCTGCTGATCTACGGCCTCATCGTCGGACGTCGCGCCGCGCGCTGACGACCTGAGAAAGGCCCGGGGCGGTGGGACCGCGCCCCGGGCCTTTCGTCGTTCCCGACTGCTCGTCAACCCGGCCCCGTCTCGGCATCCCTCCGGAATACCGTGGGCTCATGCCCCGTGACACCCCCTCTGCGCAGACGATCGTCCGCCGCATCGTTCAGACGGCGTCGGCCGATGTCGAATCCACCGAAGCCGCAGCCCTCGCCGATGTGCCCGACGGATTGCACCAGCACCGCACCGTCGTACGGAGGCTGCGAAGCGTCGTCACGGCGTTTCGACGGATCCTGCCGGCAGGGGAGACCCGTGAGGTGAACGAGGCTCTGAAGACGTGGGGTCAGTTGCTCGGCCATGCGCGCGACGCGGAGGTGCGCGCGGAACGCGCCGAAAACGCCCTGATGGAAGCAGGAGTGGACGATGCCGACGCGCGTCGTCGGCTCGTGGGCGACGAACGTGCGGCATACCGACACCTCCAGGCGCGAGTCGTCGCGGTGCACGAGACAGAAGAGTCCCGCGCCCGCACTCAGCTCGTTCGCGAAGCAGGACTGCGCCTCGAACTCGACGACGCCGACGCCAAGGCGAGGAAGGTCTTCCGTCGTCTCCTCCGCGGGGAGGCCGACCGTGTCGCATGAGCGGCACGACGCAGCGACGGCTCGATCGAGCGCCTTCACGACGTGCGCAAGGCCGCGCGTCGGCTGCGCTACCTCGCTGAAGCCGTCGACCGCGCCGATCCTGAGCTGCTCGGCGGCGATGCTCGACGCGTGGGACGCTCCGCGAAGCGCGTGCACAAACTGTTGGGGCAGCACCGCGACGACCTACTGCTGGCCGAACGGGCGAACGACCTCCACCGCCGTGCCTTCACCGCGCAGGAGGACACTCGTCCCTATGACGCGGTCGCCGCGCTCGCGGCCGAGCGAGCCGAGGCCCACCTGAAGGACGTGCCGAAAGCCCTCAAGACGGTGAAGAAGGCGGCGAGGCGCCTGGGCTGACCCCCGCGGACGCCGATGCTCCGTCGCCCCCGCGTCTCGTTCCTCGTCGTCCTGATCGTCGGCGGGGCGGTCGCGTCGATCGTGGTGTGGCCCCAGGTCATCGGCATCCACCGGCTGCCGTTCGTCGCGGACGTCCTCTCGCTACGCGGGGTACTCGCGAGTGCTCTCGGTGTGCTGGCACTGCTCGTCGGCGGGGTGGCCGTGCTGCGGAAGACGTGGGGTGTCAGCGCCGCCCTCGCGCTCGCGCTCGCCGTCGCCTCCGTGGGGAATGCCGGCGTACTGATCGTCCGCGGGTGGGGCGCGCCCGCGGTCGAGGGTGACCTCACCGTCGTAGCGTGGAACGCGTACGGGGGCGGGGCCTCACCCGAAAGCGTTGCGCGTCTCGTGCGCGACACCGGCGCCGATGTCGTCAGTCTGCCCGAGACCGATGCTTTCGCCGCGGCCGAGATCGTCGGCATCCTGGCCCGAGACGGAGTGTCGATGCGACACCACACCGTCGCCGCGGCCCCGGGCGGAGAGACGATCCCGACGTCGATCCTCATCTCGGCCGCGCTGGGGGCCTACACGCGAGATGCGTCGATCGCGTCGACACCCGGCCTGCCCAGCGGTGTCTGGCGGCCCGTCGACGGCCGGGGGCCCATACTCGTGGCCGCCCACCCCATGCCGCCCCTGCCCCGGGTGATGGACGAATGGGACGCGGGCCTGCGGTGGATCGCCGAGCAGTGCCTGGACGCCGACGTGATCGTCGCGGGCGACCTCAACGCCACCGTCGACCACTTCGCCGGCCTCGGAACCCGAGGCGGGATGATCGGTGGATGCCGCGACGCCGCGGCCGAGCTCGGCGCGGGCGCCGAGGGAACGTGGCCCGTCCGGCTTCCCGTCGCATTCGCGGCCCCCATCGACCACGTGCTGGTCGGCGCGGGCTGGCGCGCGGAGTCGTTCTCCGTGCGCACCGACTTCGACGGGGCCGGCAGCGATCACCGGCCGATCGTCGCGACGCTCACGCGGCGCTGAGCGCCGGCGTCATTCCAGGGTCGGGGGCAGGACGTAGACGACATCGGCACCGTCGCGTCGGTGCTCGACGAAGCCGATGCGTGCGAGGACGTCGTGGGACGGATCGTCGCTCGCGGCGACGCACGCGTACAGCGGCCGGTCGGCTTCTCGCGCGGTCAGCAGGCGCAGTGCCTCGGTGGACGCGTCGCCCTCGGTGTCGGGTGCGACGGCGAGAAGGATCTCCCGGTCGCCGTCGACGTCCAGCGCCGCGGCGATGCCGACCACCGAGGCATCCTGGACGATGGCGAGAGCGACGACATCGGTGCGATCCGTCCACGCGTCGAACGAGGGGCGATCGTCGAACGCGGCACGCGGCCACGCGGATCCGCTGGCGTGAACAGCCGAGAACACGGCATCCCGGTCGTCGTCGTGAAGATCGCGTAGCTCGATGTGCGGCATGCCGTCACGCTACTGGCGTCGGACGTCGCCACCGCCGCACTTGTGCGGTCAGGAGAAACCGTGCAAAGCGAGGAACGTCCAGGTGGCGCCGTTCGCATCGCGCGCGGTCACCTGCGTACGCAGGTGACGGAAGAGCGTCTCGCGCGTCTCGTCGGAGATGCTCTCCCAGCCGTCGAGATTGCGTCGGAGGACGAGGTCGGTCTGCTCCAACGCCCGCGAGAAGACGATGTTGCGTGATCCGGATGCCATGTGGGCGTAGAACGTCAGCACGGCGGTGACGTACGACCGCGACGTCTCGGCGTCGCGCATGCGATCGACGAGGTCGACGGCGACATCGATCTCGTCGTCGGTGCACCGCGCCAAAGCCACGCGGATGGCACCTGCGATGGTGTGGGCGGCGTATTCGCGCATGTCGACACGGGCTCGGTCGGTGACTTCGGACACCCGCGTGTACCGGTTGGCCGCGATCTCGACGAGGCCGATACGCTCCAGCTTCTGCAGGGCCTCGCGCACCGGTGTGCGGGAGATGCCCATCAGTTGCGCCAGCTCGACGTCGCGCAATCGGTCTCCCGGCCGCAGACGACCGTCGACGATCGCCCCGCCGAGGGCACGATACGCCTCGTCGACGAGGGCCGAAGCGCGGCGGCGATCATCCATCAGGCGGAGTTTACGGCTTCCAGATATCACAGAACATCGACATAAGTTGCTGTTTCTTCGATTTCGTGTCGCGCGCACGCCTCGACGCCGGTATTGTCATCACGTCACGCTTGCGTGGCATATCCGGGGGGATCCGTCGACGCCCGGGCTTTGAGCCCTGCTCAGCCCGGGCGTCGTATGGGCTCCGGGTGGGTGAGGCCCCGTTTCGTCTCTCGCAACGTTTGTGTCACAGTGCCGTGCGCACGGGGAATCCGCCCGTTACCGTGGGGGCACAGTCCGGCGCGCTCGGTGTCGGCTCGAGCGGGAAACGGCATCAGGATGAGCACGCAGGGCACGGTCAAGTGGTTCAACTCGGAGAAGGGCTTCGGCTTCATCGCCCCGGATGACGGCGGGCAGGATGTGTTCGCCCACTACAGCGCCATCCAGTCGGGCGGCTATCGCTCGCTCGAGGAGAACCAGCGCGTCGAGTTCGAGGTCGCCCAGGGCCCGAAGGGCCTGCAGGCGGAGGACATCCGCCCGCTCTGACCTCCTCGCACTCCGAAGCGGATGCGCCCCGGCCGACAACTGCGTCGTCCGGGGCGTTTCAGTTGTCGGACCGGACGAGATCCACCCCGGCGGCCGCGAACTGCCGGATCGTCGCGTGCGGGAGGAACGCCCGTGTGAGAGCGGCACCGATGCGCGTGAGATCCGCCTCATCGCGGTAGAGCAGGTACATGGTCTCGTAGCGCGGGTGGAACTTCTGCTTGAAGCGGTGCAGCGAGGCGAAGCCGTACACGGGTTCGAGTGCGTCGGCCATGCGCTTCTGCAGGTCGGCGATGACACCGGCATCCGCGGGGTACTCGTGCGCCAGCGGCGCCCCCGACAGCGACATCACGTCAGCACCCTCGGCGGAGAACTGCCGGGCCGATGCGCCGATGAGAAACTCCATCACAGGGCCGAAGCCACCGTCGCGGCGCCGCATGAGGTCGAGGGTCCATCCGCGGATCGCACCATCGCCGTAGATGGGCAGCCACGACAGGAACCCGTCGACGTCTCCAGCGGGCGACACCGCGAGGGCGATCCGCACCTCGGGGTCGGATGCCTCGTGCAACGTGCCGAGCGTGAAGCCCATCTCGGGCAGGCCCTTGTCGCCCACCCAGCTCTCGGAGATCGCACGCAGCTGTTGGCGGACACCCCAGCTCTCGTCGCTCAGTCGGGAGAGGCGGAACGTCATGCCCTCGCGCTCAGCCCGATTCAGTGAGGTGCGCACGGCCCCCCACGCCTTGCCGGTGAACTGCAGGCCCGGGAGGTCGACCACCGTGTCGTCGGCCACGACGATGCTGCGCCATCCGCTCGGCACGGCGGCGAGGGTCGCTGCACCGGCGCTGAAGAAGCACGGGGCCAGCCCCGCCGCTTCGGCGCGATGGATGAAGGCGCGCACCGTGTCGGCTCGCGCGTCCGCGGGACCGAGCGGGTCGCCGAGAGCCAACGCCACGCCGGAGCGCCGTTGATACGCCACGATGCCGCGATCGAAACGGGCGTACGACATGCCGTCCCACGTCGTCATCCACGACAGGGTCCCGCCACCGGTGGCGCTCAACTCCTTCTTGACCTCGTCGGGCGTCGGTGTCGGGGTATCACCGAGGGCAGCGCGCGGACGGGCACGGAACGCCGCTCGCACCAGCACGAAGTAGACCGACGCCACGATCCACAACGCCGACGAGGCCAGGACGCTGGTGACATCGGCATCCACGTCGGCCTCGATGCCCTCGACTCCGGAGAGCGACAGGATGCCGACGACGAGCACCACGAGAACGAGGTTCAGGGCGCAGTAGACCATGACGACGAGCCACGCCCACCGGCGGCCGCGTCGCAGGGCGGTGGCCACGAGGAGGACGATCGCCGTGTTCACCGCGACGTCGATCCACGACCCCGAGACCGCCGCGGAGGTGCCGAACGGGCCGGTCATGGGCGCGACGTAGCCGAGGATCTCGATGGCGCCGAGCGCGCACAGCACGACGAAGGCGACCAGACGCTGTTCGCGCACGCTCACGCGCTGCGGGCGCAGCGATCGGTCGACGGCCAGGACCAGCAGCACCGCGAGGACGTGCTCGAGGTCGGGCAGCGAGCCGTAATAGAAGAACGACACGAGCAGCACGGCGAGGAAGACCGTCCACGCGCGCAGACGCCACGGGGAGGGGAGCAGCGCGAGCGCGACGGCAAGGCACGCGAACAGGCCGCCCGACGGACCGACGTCGAGGGCGGTCGCCTGCTGCTGTGCCCACGACCACGGCAGGAGCGCAGCGCCCCAGAGGAACGCGGAGGCCGCGAGGACGGAGAACAGCTGGCCTCCGGCGAAGGTGACCGCCGCGACGCGGGAGCCCCGGCGCGCCTCGAGGAACCCCATCGCCGCGAGGACCGGGATGCCGGCCGCATAGACCCAGGGGGAATCGACGAAGAAGGTGCCGGTGATCGGCGTCCACCACCGACCGGCCGAGAGGGCGGGAAGCCCGTAGGCGACCGAGGAGAACAGGTCGGAGTCGGCGAAGGGCCGCCACAGGCCGCCGGAGAACAGTCCCACCAGCAGCAGGATGCCGGCGAGCGTCAGCGTGACCGGGACGCGCCTCGCCACCGCGAGCGAGCGAGCGACGAGGGTCTTCTGCGCCATGCCGCCCACCATAGAGCACGCGTGCGTCGTGACGTGAGGCGGCGAAGGGGGCTTGGCCTCAGACGGGTGTGAGCGCGGGGTGGACGAGGTGGGCGGGGCGGCGAGCAGGTGGGTGGGGTCAGCGCAGGGCGGACCAGGCGGCGCGCGCGGCGGTGAGCGCCTGCGTGGCGTCGGTGGCGGCGCGGGCCTCGGCGAGGT
>NZ_CAUQWC010000008.1:0-29687 GCF_963521695.1 uncultured Microbacterium sp.
CTTCGGGCAGGTCGTCTTCGTAGTAGATCGCCTCGACGGGGCAGACCGGCTCGCACGCACCGCAGTCGACGCATTCGTCGGGGTGGATGTAGAGCGATCGTTCACCCTCGTAGATGCAGTCGACGGGGCATTCGTCGATGCAGGCGCGGTCCTTGACATCGACACACGGGAGGGCGATCACGTAAGTCACCCGCTCAGTCTAATCGCGCCGGGGAACCCGGCCCCGCAGCGAGGCCCCGTACCTACGATTCGACGGGCCGTTGAGCGACGCGAAGCCGCGAGAAGTCGGGCCACATCGCCACGAGCACCATGAGCGCCGGACCCACCACCGTCCAGACCAGCGGGACCCACTCGGTCCCGGCCGTCGGCGCCGCGACGATCGCGGAGCCCCCGGGACCCACCTGAGAGAAGAGGTAGGTGGCCGCGGTGATCCCGAGGCCGCCCGCGAGGGCGTTGATCCGGTCACCGGTGAGAGTGCGAAGCGCGACCAGCAGCGCGGCGCTTCCGACGGTCGCCAGGATCAGCCCGACCGGGACCGGCCCGACCAGGAACGCCTGGCCGACCGTTCCCGCCGTGCCGTAGAACGCGCCGATCAGGAAGGCGACGGCCCACCCGACGATCCGCAGAATGGTTGAGCTCACCGCGTCAGTCTAAGAGCGGGCGTCGATGGTGATGCTGGGAACAGGAATCGCCCGGTGACGTCCGTCCACCGAGCAGCTGTCCGCGCTCATGCCGCCCACCCCCACAGCCGCAGAAGCGCCGCCGTCACCGCCGCACCCGTGACGACGACGAGGAACGGCGCTCGCGCCCACAGCAGCAGGGCAGCCACCGCCACGGCGGGAAGTCGCGCATCCACGACGATCGCCGCACCCGCAGCGACGGTCTGCACCATCACGAGCGCGGCCAGCAGCGCCACGGTGAGCAGGTCGGCGATCCGGGCGGGACGTGGGGCGTCGAGCCACCGTGCGGGCAGCAGATACCCCACCGCCTTCAGCGCGACGCAGATGATGGATGCCACGAGCACCGCGGTCCACAGGGTCATGGCATCCCCTTCTCTTCCGCCGTGGCACCCGGTACGGACGACTGTCGCCGCGGGTCGAAGACCCCGACCGCGACCGCTACGCCGGCAGCGGCGATGACCGGAATCCCGGGCATGAGCCACGGTGTGAGGACCGCTGCGACCACCGCGGCACCGGCGGCGACGGCGATGGGCTGGCGTCCGCGCAGCCGTGGCCACAGCAGCGCGAGGAACGCCGCCGCCGCCGCGGCGTCGAGGCCGTAGGTGCGCGGGTCGCCCAGCACATCGCCCAGCAGCGCACCGATGAGCGTCGACACGTTCCACCCCAGCCAGATGGCGATGCCGGTGACCCAGAAGCCGGCTTGGCGAGCACGCGGGGTGTCCTGCGACAGTCCCACCGCGACCGACTCGTCGATGGTGAACTGCGTCGCGGCGGCCTTGCGCCAGAACCCGCCCGCGACGACGGGGGCCATGCGCATCGCGTAGGCGGCGTTGCGCACGCCGAGGAGAGCGGATGACGCGATCGCCGCCGGAGCCGCAGCCAACCCACCGGCCGCGATGACGCCGACGAAAGCGAACTGCGACCCGCCGGTGAACATCAGCAGGCTCAGGACGCAGGTCTGCCAGACGTCGAGCCCGGATGCTACCGACAGCGCGCCGAACGAGACGCCGTAGGCGCTGGTCGCGAGGGCGACGGCGAGGCCCTGTCGTGATGCCACACCCTCGGGTGTTCGGTGAAACGAACGCATGGACATCATCGTGAACGACGCCGGGTCGTTCGTCAAGTCGAACGACCGGCAAGCATAATGAACACATGACGGATCTCGGCGACCGTATCGCGACGACCCTCCGACGCGAGCGTGAGAGGCGCGACCTCAGCGTGTCGGAGCTCGCCCGACGCGCCGGCGTCGCGAAGGCGACGGTGTCCCAGCTCGAGAACGGCGGCGGAAACCCCAGCGTCGAGACGCTGTGGGCTCTTGCCTCCGCTCTCGAGGTGCCGTTCGCGATCCTCGTGGACGAGGGGGTGCGCTCGCCCACCCTGATCCGCGCGGGTGAGGCCACCACGGCCGTGCCGTCGTCGGCATCCGACTATCTCGCCGTGCTGCTGTCGGCCAGTCCCCCGCACGCGCGGCGCGACATCTACCTGCTGAGCGCCGAACCGGGTTCACCACGGCTCTCGGACCCGCACCCCCGGGGCACGGTGGAGCACCTCGTGATGGTCACCGGCCGCGGCCGGGTGGGCCCCGCCGACGAACCGTACGAACTCTCGCCCGGCGACTACCTGTCGTATCCCGGCGACGCCCCGCACGTCTTCGAGGCACTCACGCCCGGCATGAGCGCGGTGTGCGTGGTCGAGTCGCACTGACCGAAATCCGCGCGCGAGCCGCCGTCCCCGCGGTCCCCCGCTGTCCCCCGCTGTCCCCCGCTGTCCCCCGCTGTCCCCCGCTGTCGAGCGTCCAGAACACTCCGCGTCGACGGGTCCGCACGCGGCGTTTCTTGGACACTCAACGGTGCTCTGAGGCGGAGCGGGTCGACGGGGGTGGGGAGGCGGGCTATCGTGCCGAGCATGTCCCGCATCTTCGGGGTCGCGTTCTCGGCCGTCTACCCGCTCTACATCACGAAGGTCGAGCGCAAGGGACGCACCAAAGACGAGTTGGATGCCGTGATCCGCTGGGTCACGGGCTTCGACGACGAGCAGCTCGCCCGTCACTCGCGCGGCACGACGACGTTCCGCGAGTTCTTCGACGAAGCGACCCTCAACCCCCACGCCGACCTGGTCACGGGGGTGATCTGCGGCATCCGGGTGGAGCAGATCGAGGATCCCCTGATGTACCGCATCCGGGTGCTCGACAAGCTCGTCGACGAACTGGCGAAGGGACGGCCGCTCGCGAAGGTGCTCCGCGAGCCGGCGCCTGCCACCGCCGCCAAGGGCTGAGGTCGCGTCGCGCATTCGCCTCGCGGAGGTCCCCGAGCCTGCCGAAGGTCCCTGAGCGTGTCGAAGGGACCGGTGCCTTCGACCGACTCAGCCACCTGGGACGGGCCCCGTCAGAGGGACTGGTGGCTTCGACAGGCTCAGCGACCTGAGTGAGACGTCTTGCGGCGACCGCCCCGCGACCCCGGGAACGCAGAACGGCCCCGCCGAGCGTGAGCTGGGCGAGGCCGTTCGAGGCGAAAACGCTTACGCGTTGGCATCCTGACGCTTCAGACGCGAGGCGGAACGGCCGCGCGCGGTCGCGTCGAGCTCGACCTTGCGGATGCGCACCTTCTCGGGCGTGACCTCGACGCATTCGTCGTCGCGGGCGAACTCGAGCGACTCCTCGAGCGTCAGCAGGCGCGGGGGCGTCATCGACTCGAAGGAGTCGGAGGTCGACGAACGCATGTTCGTGAGCTTCTTCTCTTTGGTGATGTTGACGTCCATGTCGTCGGCGCGCGAGTTCTCGCCGATGACCATGCCCTCGTAGACCTCTTCGGTCGGCTGCACGAAGAAGCTCATGCGCTCCTGCAGGGCGATCATCGCGAACGGAGTCACGACGCCCATGCGGTCGGCGACGATCGAGCCGTTCTGACGCGTGGTGATCGACCCCGCCCAGTCGTCGTAGCCGTGCGAGATGGCGTTGGCGATGCCGGTGCCGCGCGTGATCGTGAGGAACTCGCTGCGGAAACCGATCAGGCCGCGCGAGGGGACGACGAACTCCATGCGCACCCAGCCGGTGCCGTGGTTGGTCATGTTGTCCATGCGGCCCTTGCGGGCGGCCATGAGCTGCGTGATCGCACCGAGGTGCTCTTCGGGGGCGTCGACGGTCAGGTGCTCGAAGGGCTCCTTGAGCTTGCCGTCTTCGCCGCGCTTGGTGACCACCTGGGGCTTGCCGACGGTCAGCTCGAAGCCCTCGCGGCGCATGTTCTCGACGAGGATCGCGAGCGCGAGCTCGCCGCGGCCCTGGACCTCCCAGGCGTCCGGACGACCGACGTCGACGACCTTGAGCGAGACGTTACCGATGAGCTCGCGGTCGAGGCGGTCCTTGACCATGCGAGCGGTGAGCTTGTGGCCCTTGACCTTGCCCATGAGAGGCGAGGTGTTCGTGCCGATCGTCATCGAGATGGCGGGGTCGTCGACCGTGATCGCCTTGAGCGGACGCACGTCCTCGGGGTCGGCGATGGTCTCGCCGATCGTGATGTCGGGGAAGCCGGCGATCGCGACGATGTCGCCGGGGCCGGCGTCTTCGGCCGGGTAGCGCTCGAGGGCGCGGGTCTTCAGCAGCTCGGTGATGCGGGCGTTACTGGTGGAGCCGTCGGCGCGTACCCAGGCGACCGTCTGGCCCTTCTTGAGCGTGCCGTTGAAGACGCGCAGCAGCGCGAGGCGGCCGAGGAAGGGGCTCGAGTCGAGGTTGGTGACCCACGCCTGCAGCGGCGCCTCGTCGTCGAAGGACGGGGCGGGCACGTGCTCGAGGATCGCGCCGAACAGCGGCTCGAGGTCGTCGTTGTCGGGCAGCGAACCGTTGTCGGGACGGTTGAGCGACGCGGCACCCGCACGGCCCGAGGCATAGACCACGGGCACGTCGAGCAGCGCGTCGACGTCGAGGTCGGGCACATCGTCGACGAGGTCGGACGCCAGGCCGAGCAGCAGGTCGTGAGCCTCTTCTTCGACCTCGGCGATGCGCGCGTCGGGGCGGTCGGTCTTGTTGACCAGAAGGATGACGGGGAGCTTGGCCTCGAGGGCCTTGCGCAGCACGAAGCGGGTCTGGGGCAGCGGGCCCTCGGACGCGTCGACGAGCAGCACGACGCCGTCGACCATCGACAGGCCGCGCTCGACCTCGCCGCCGAAGTCGGCGTGACCGGGGGTGTCGATGACGTTGATCGTCACCGGGACGTCGCTGTGCAGGCCGTTGTAGGTGATCGCCGTGTTCTTGGCGAGGATCGTGATGCCTTTTTCGCGCTCGAGGTCGTTGGAGTCCATCGCGCGCTCTTCGACGTGCGCGTGGTCACCGAACGAGCCGGTCTGGCGGAGCATGGCGTCGACGAGGGTCGTCTTGCCGTGGTCGACGTGCGCGACGATCGCGACGTTGCGGAGGTCAGGACGAAGGGCGTGCGCCATGGAGGGTCTCCAGGAAAATTCGGGGTGGCGCCCGGAATCGGGCCTGTTCAGTCTACCGGGCGCCCGCGAAACTACCTGGCAGAGTGCCTGGGCCGGATATGGGGCGCCACGTAAGGGTCCGGACTCCGGTTCTCAGTATGTCGGCAGACGAACGCGGTTGTCCCCAGGATGGGGGACAACGGCTCCGCGTTTCGTGTGAACCCCGATCGGGTCGCCCCCGCCTTGGTAGGAAGGGGGCATGAGCGAACTGAAGCGAAGCAACAGCAAGCGCATGACCCTCGGCGCCGTGGCCGCCCTGACTTTAGCCGCGGCAGGCGGCATCGTCTCAGCGCCCGCGGCCAATGCCGAAGGGCATTGGCCACCGGTGACGCGGGGATGCGGGGACCTCGCGGTCGAACTCTGGTGGCACAGCACCGGTGAAGTCCACCTCTATGCGTGGCCGGACAACCGCACCGGAGCGCACGGACTTCCCAACGACCTCCGCGGGTCCTACTACGCGGACGGCGACTACGCGTACAACTTCGGCCCTGGCACTCACACCTTCGGATTCGGCGAGTCGTCCGGCGACATCACCCGGTGGGGCTTCCGCTGCGTCAGCCACTTCTAAGCGCCCGCAACCAGATGATCGGTAGTCCGGCTCAGATCGCGACTACCCCCAGGTCCCCACAGCCAACGGGGGCGGGATCCTTCTGGATCCCGCCCCCGTCGTCGCGTGCAGGCTATGCGTTTGCGAAACCGACGATCGTCCAATCGATGGTTTCGAACTGACGGGCGCCCCAGTTCACGAGGCCCTCCGATACGGCGTACACTTCGGGCAGCGGCGCGATCGGGATGATCGGCACGTACTCCCACAGCACCTTGTCGATCTCCTCGGCCGTCTGCAGACGGGTGGCCGGGTCGAGCTCGGTGTTCGCTTCCTCCCACAGACCGGCGAGTCGGTCATCGGTGATGCCGGTGTAGTTCTGTGCCGAGTCCACGGGCGAGAACAGCGACTCGCTCGACGAGATCGGGTAAGCGGTACCGCGCCAGGAGAAGGTCACCATCTCGAAGTCACCCGGGATGATGTATTCGCTGAAGTAGCCACCGACGGGCACCGCGTTGAGCTCCACGGGAATGCCGAACTCGCCGAGGTCGGCCTGGATCTGCTCGGCGCGCTGGATGTTCGTGGCCGTGTCAGCCGGGACCGTCACCGAGAACGTCAGTGGTGTGCCGTCCTTGACCCACGAATCGCCGTCCTTGGTGTAACCGGCGTCCTCGAGGTATGCGGCCCCCGCGTCGACGTCGTAGGGCAGCGCCTCGTCGGTGTAACCGTCCTGTCCGGGCATGAAGACGTAGCTGCCCTGCGTGATGGCGGGAACGCCCACGGGCGAGTTGGCCGTGGTGGCGATCTGCCCGCGGTTGACGATGGATGCCACTGCCTTCCGGACGTTGACATCGGCGAGCGGCCCGTCGGAGGCGCGCATGGTGATGTGCGTCCAGGTCAGACCGTTGGAGGCCTGGATCTGAGCACCGGCGACGTTCTGCGCGGTCTGGTACAGGTCGGCGTTGGCCGAGATGTTCAACGCGTCGATCTCGCCGTTGCTGAAGGACGTGCCCTGCTGGTCCTGGCTCACCGCGCGGAACACGACGGTCTCGAGCTTCGGGGTCTCGCCCCACCAGTTGGGGTTGCGGTCGAGGGTCGCGATGCCCGCAGTGCTGTCGAGCGAGGCGAGCTTGAACGGCCCCGCTGACGGCAGAGCTGTGGTCAGGTAGGCCGTGTTGAATGTCGTCGGGTCGTTGCCGACGCTCGCGGGGAGGACCTGACCGAGGAGACCCTGCCAGTCGGCGTAGACCGACGAGAATGTGATGACGACGTCGAATTCGTTCTCACCCTGCTCCACCGAAGCGATCTGGTCCCACCCGGTCGTGGAGATGACGACGTACTCCGGGTTGGTGCCGTTGTTCGCCTTCCAGGTCGCCTGGTAGTCGGCGACGGTGATGGGAGAGCCGTCCTCCCACTTGGCATCCGGGTTCAGCGTGATCTCGACCGTCTGAGGGCTCTCGTTGGTCAATTCGACCGAGGAGGCGTAGTTCTCGTCGACGACGGGCTTGCCCGACTCGTCGATCTTGATGGGGCCGCCCTGCATGGCCGCGACGATGTCGTTGGTGTTGGCCTCGTTGCCGTCGATGTGGAAGTTGTTCCAGTTCACCGGCAGCGAGTCGACGGCGAGGGTCAGCGACCCTCCGTCCTGCACGTCGGCGGCGTCGGCACGCTGCCACGCGGTCGAGGGCAGGGAGTTCTGGTCCTCGGGGTTGGCCGAGGGGGCTGCGGTGTTGCCCGGCGCGCACCCGGCGATCGCCAGGGCGGCGGCGCCCAGCAGCGCGAGCGCGCTGAGGCCTTTCGCTTTACGGATCATGTGATCATTCCTCTCGTTGGTGATCAGTGACGGCCACCGGCGACGTGGTGCCGTCGGTCGGGGGCGTTCGGGGGGATGTGGCCGACGCCGTCTCGAAGACGAGGTCGGACCGTTCGGCGTGGTGACACGCCACCCGGGAACGCGCCTGTGCGCGCAGCCCCGGGTCGTCGGTATCGCACCGGCGCCGGTCGGCGTCGGGCAGCAGGCGGTACAGCGGGCACCGCGTGCGGAAACGGCATCCCGAGATCTCCTGCGTCGGGCTCGGCAGGTCGCCGTCCAGCAGGATGCGGGTGCGCCCGCGCTCGACGCGCGGGTCGGGGATGGGCGCCGCGGAGATGAGTGCCTTGGTGTACGGATGACGCGGGTCGTCGAACACCGCGTCGACCGGGCCCTGCTCGACGATGCGACCCAGGTACATGACCGAGACGTCGTCGGCGATCTGGCGCACCACGGCGAGATCGTGCGCGACGAAGAGGAACGAGAGGCCGAGGCGTTCTTTCAGGTCTTCGAGCAGGTTGATGACACCAGCTTGGATCGACACATCGAGCGCTGACACCGGCTCATCGAGCACGACGACGGCCGGGTCGGTCGCGAGCGCCCTGGCGATGCCGATGCGCTGACGCTGGCCCCCCGAGAATTCGTGCGGGTAACGATCGGACATCGCAGGGTCGAGACCGACGAGTTCGAGTAACTCGATCATCTTGCGATCGCGCTCGGCGCGGGGCATCCCCTGCACAAGCAGCGGCTCGGTGATCACCTCGCCCACCGGAAGGCGCGGGTCGATCGCGCCCATCGGATCCTGGAAGACGATCTGAATGCCCTTGCGCAGCGCCTCCTTGTCTTTCCGACTCACCGCGGCGACGTCCGTACCGTTGATGTGGATGCTGCCGCCCTGCGGGGCGACCATCTCCATGATCTCGAGGATCGTCGTGGTCTTGCCGCACCCCGACTCCCCCACCAGACCCATCGTGCGGCCCGGCTGGATGGAGAAAGAGATCCCGTCGACGGCACGCACGGTGCCGATGCGCCGCGGGAAGACGGCGCCCTTCATGAGCGGGAAGTGCTTGATGAGATCGGTGACCTCGACGGCCGGCGTCACATCGGGGCGTGGCGGCGGGACCTCGCCGAGCGCTTCGGGACGCGGGAAGATGTCGGGCCGCGCGAGCGCGCCCGAGGCGATCTCCTCCGCGCGAATGCATGCGGAGACGTGGTCGGACGCCACCCCGTGGGCGGCGAGCTGCGGCTCGACCTCGCGGCAGGCGTCGATCGCGATCGGGCAGCGGTCGGCGAACGGGCAGCCCTTCGGGAGCGCGGCCAGGGACGGCGGCCGCCCCTCGAGGGGCACGAGACGGTGGGACCCGGCGGTGCGCATGTTGGGCACCGAACGCAGCAGTCCCACGGTGTACGGCATGTGCGGGTCGTGGAAGATCTCGTCGACGGATCCGCGTTCGACGAGTTTCCCGGCGTACATCACCGCGACGCGGTCGGCGTGTCCCGCGACGACACCGAGGTCGTGCGTGATGAGCACGACGGCGGCGCCGGTCACCTCACGCGCCTTCTGCAGCACCTCGAGGATCTGCGCTTGGATCGTCACGTCGAGCGCCGTCGTGGGCTCATCGGCGATGATCACACGCGGGTCGTTGGCGATCGCCATGGCGATCATCGCCCGCTGACGCATCCCCCCGGAGAACTCGTGCGGGTAGGCCCGTGCGCGCCGTTCGGCATCCGGGATCCCGACGAGCTTCAGCAGCTCGACGCTCCGCGCGTACGCAGCCTGGGCGCTGAGCGCACGATCGTGCAGGCGGAGGCCCTCGGAGATCTGTTGGCCCACGGTGTAGACCGGTGTCAGGGCAGACAGCGGATCTTGGAAGACCATCGCGAGCTCCGCGCCACGGATCTTCGACAATTGGGCATCGTTCATCGACAGCAACGACCGGCCGTCGTACAGGATGTCTCCCTCGACGCGGGCGTTCGAGGGCAGCAGGCCCATGACGGCCAGCGACGACACACTCTTACCGGAGCCGGACTCCCCCACGATGCCCAGGAACTCCCCCTCGTGCACGTCGTACGAGATACCGCGTACAGCGCGCACGTCGCCGCTGTCACGCTGGGGGAAGGTCACGCTGAGATCGCGCACGGAGAGCAGGGGCGAGCGTCCCGTCGAGGACAGCAGAGTCGCGGAACGGGTGTCAGTCACGGTTCGCTCCCGAAGTGGGGTCGATGGCGTCGCGCAGAGCGTCGCCGATGAGGCTGATGGCCAGGAGCAGCACGATCAGCACGCCTGCGGGGTACACGAACAGCCAGGGGCGGGTGACAGCGGCCGACGTGCCAGCCGCCAGCAGCGTGCCGAGCGAGACGTCGGGCGCCTGGACGCCGAAGCCGAAGTAGCTGAGCGAGGTCTCGGCCATGATGGCCGCGACGATTCCGAGGGTCGCGTCGATGATCAGTAGCGACGCGATGTTGGGGATGATGTGGCGGCCGAGGATCTTGCGCGTCGGCATGCCCATGTATCGCGCGGCGCGCACGAAGTCGCGGTTGCGGAGGGAGCGCGTCTGGTTGCGCACCACCTGGGCGAGGATCATCCAGCTGAACACGGCGAGGAAGAACGTCAGCGCGAGCCACGACAGACCACGGGTCAGGGGACTCAGCAGGACAAGGATGAAGAACGACGGGATGACGAGCAGCAGGTGGATCAGCCACCCGATGACGGCGTCGATCTTGCCGCCGAGGTAGCCGGCGAGTGAGCCGACGGCCGCGGCGATCAGCGTCGCGCCGATGCCCGCGAGGGCGCCGATGATGAGCGACTTCTGCAGGCCCACAAGTGTCTGGGCGTAGATGTCCTGCCCGATGCCGTTCGTGCCGAACCAGTGCAACTGCGTCGGCCCGAGACCCACGTTGAGGAAGTCGCGTTGAGTGGCGTCGTACGGGTAGAGCAACGGTCCGATGAAGGCCCACAGGACGATAAAGACCAGGATTCCGCCGCCGACCCAGAAACGCGGCATCTTCTTCAGCCGAGCCCGGACGAGCGCTCCCCGCGAGAGGGGCTTGCGGTCCCTGGTGACGGGGCTGGTCGCGACCAGTGTGCCGTCGAGGGCTTCTTCCTGCATGGTCATGTCAGCTCCTCACCCTCGGGTCGAGAGTGGCGTAGAGGATCTCCGACAATGTCGAAGAAATGAGAACCAGGATCGCCACGAACAACGTCGAGCCGGCGACGGCGTTGATGTCCTGCTGAGTGACGGCCTGCAGCTGGAATTGCCCCATCCCGCGCCAGGAGAAGACGATCTCGAGCATGGCGGAACCGGCGATCAACGTGCCGAAGCTGTAGGCGAAGAACGTCGACATCGGAATGAGGGCGATGCGCACACCGTGGCGGAACATGGCCTGTGTCCGAGGAAGGCCCTTCGCACGGGCGGTGCGGATGTAGTCGGCGCCGAGGACGTCGAGCATCATGCTGCGCTGGTAGCGCGAGAACGACGCGGCGCTGACAAGAGTCAGCGCGATGGTCGGTAGCAGCAGGTGTACGGCCCGATCGGCGATCATGGGCCAGAAACCGTCGATACCCGCGGTGTACTCGCCGGTGAAGCGGATGACCTGGGTTCCCAGCGCGTTGTTGAACGACGTCGCCCCGATCATCAGCAGCACGCCGATGACGAAGGTGGGCGTGGCGAAGATCAAGTACGACGAGTACGTGGAGATCTGGTCGCTCGCGCGGTACTGACGCACGGCGCCCAGCACGCCGACGAGTACGCCGAGGATGGCGCCGAGGATCGAGCCGATGAGCAGCAGACGAAGGCTCGTGCCCGCGCGCACCGCGATCTCGGACATCACGTCCTGGCCACCGATGGTGGTGCCCAGCGAGAACTTCGTGAAGAGGTTCACGAGCCAGTTCCACAGGCGCACGATGATCGGAACGTCGGGGTTGGCCCCGAGCGCGTTCAGGCTCGCGACGATCGATTCCTCCGGCGGACGGGGGTTCATGCCGTAGAAGCGGTCTTGGGGGCGCAGCAGGGCGCTGCCGAGCACATAGGCGAGGCAGGTCGCCAGCAGACTCAGGACGGCGTAGTTCAGGAACCGCCGCAGAACGTACAGCGTCATGAGGGGCGCGAGCTCGTCCGGGTGTTGTCGGTGATCTGCTGCATTGTGGTCCTCTCGCCGTCGAGACCCCGCCGATTGCTTCGCCTGGCTAAGGATCTCCAGAGACCCTACGTCGGCTTTTCGCGAAGGTGCGCCGGGGGCACGCACTTTTCACGACCGTAACAAAGTCCTTACATGGCGCTTTGTCGTACGCGATGAGGTCGAGCGCAGCACTGCGCTCAGCGGACACCGCCAGAAGTGAACAAAGCGATAATAGCCCAGACGATCAACGCGAGCAGGGAAACCACTGAAGGTAAATGCCAGAAGCGATGGATCGGGCCCGCAGGAGGGGCGGAATCGCGCGACGCCTCCCAGGCGTCCTGAATGACGACGAGGTCGCGAATGGCCGGCGGTTCGCGCCGGTCGGCGCCGGTGTCCCGCCGTAGTGGCGGGCGGCCCGGGCGACCTGCTACCGGTCCCCCGAACGCCTTGTACGTCCGAGGTTCGTCGGTTCGAACCCTCAACTGCCACTGCAGATCGATCTCGCGTACGCGCGCCCAGGCGATGTCGGTGATCCGCAGCGGATTCTGGATGCGGATGCCGTCGGCGCTGATCCGCACGTGCGGCGCGAACAGGAACGCGTAGACGGCCCAGACCGCCAGCAGGATCCACGGCGCGAGAAGAAGCAGCGCTCCCACTCCGGCACGCAGCGCCGCATCCCCCAGGAGAACCGCGGCTAGGGCCACCGCGACGACGAGTCCGACAATCGACGACGGAGCGCGGAACACCCGTGGATGTCCCGCGCCCCGCACGCGCTCGTCGCGCGTCACGCGCCGCCCAGCGACAGGGAAGCGCCGGGGATGGCATCCAGCAGTCGCCGGGTGTACTCCTGCGACGGCTGCGCGAAGATCTCGTCGACCGTGCCCTGTTCGACGAGCGTGCCGCGTTCCATGACGCACACCAGGTCGGCGGCGACGCGGACGACGGCGAGGTCGTGCGTGATGAACAGGTACGTCAGACCGAGCTCGCCCTGCAGTTCCGCGAGGAGTTGCAGGATCTGCGCCTGCACGAGCACGTCGAGCGCCGACACGGCCTCGTCGAGGACGAGGATGTCGGGCTTGAGCGCCAGGGCGCGCGCGATCGCGATGCGCTGACGCTGACCACCGGACAGCTCGTTGGGGTAGCGAGACGCGAGTTCCTGCGGCAGTGCGACCTGCTCCAGCAGCTCCTTCACGCGCGCGCGGCGCGATGCCGTGTCTCCCACCTTGTGAATGGTGAGCGGCTCCGAGATGAGGCTGCCGATGCTGCGCAGCGGGTCGAGGGATCCGTACGGGTCCTGGAAGACCGGCTGCATCCGACGCCGAAGTGCGAACGTGTCCTTCGCGTTCAATGTGCCGGTGTCGACCCCGTCGACCTCGATGGTGCCCGCGGTGGGCTCCTCGAGTTTCAGCAGCATCTTGGCGACGGTGGACTTGCCCGACCCCGACTCGCCCACGAGGGCGAGGGTTTTGCCACGAGGGATCTCGAACGAGACGCCGTCGACGGCGCGGAACCGCTCGCTACGGAACCCGCCCTGGCGGATCTTGTACTCCTTGACCAGATCGGTGACCTTCACGGTCGCCGGGGCGGCGATGTCCGACTCGTGCAGGATGCCGCGGTCTTCCACGCGCGCCTGGATGCGTTGGGACGCGATGCTGGGCGCGGCGGCGACGAGGCGCTGCGTGTACGGGTGCTGCGGGTTCTCGAGGATCTCGCGACTCGGTCCCGACTCCACGATCTCACCCTGGTTCATCACCACGATGGTGTCGGCGCGCTCGGCGGCCAGCCCCAGGTCATGCGTGATCAGCAGCACTGAGGTGCCGCGTTCCCGGGTGAGGGATGCCATGTGGTCGAGGATGACGCGCTGCACTGTGACGTCGAGGGCCGAGGTGGGCTCGTCGGCGATGAGCAGCTTCGGGTCAGCGGCCAGACCGATGCCGATCAGCGCACGCTGGCGCATTCCGCCCGAGAACTGGTGCGGGAACTGGTGCAGACGCCGCTCAGCATCGGCGAGACCCGCCTGCTTCAGCACCTCGATCGCACGCTGCTCGATATCTTTCCGACCCGTCGCGATGCCGTTGGCCCGGATGGCCTCCTTGACCTGGAAGCCGATGCTCCACACCGGGTTCAGGTTCGACATCGGGTCCTGCGGGACGTAGCCGACCTCGCGTCCGCGGACCGCCTCCATCTGCGAGAGTGACAGGCTCGTCAATTCGCGGCCCTCGAGCGTGATCGACCCGCCGGTGACGTGTCCGGTTCCCGGTAGCAGATTGATGATCGCCGAGGCGGTCGTCGACTTACCCGAACCCGACTCGCCCACGATGGCGAGGGTCTCGCCGGGGTGGATGTCGAGGCTCACGCCGTGCAGAACCTCCCGAGAGGTCTTGCCCGCGTCGAAGGCGACGGTGAGATCGCGGATGCTGAGGAGCGGTGCGGTAGTAAGCGCGTTCATCGACGTGCCCTCGCCTTCGGGTCGAGAGCGTCGCGCAGCAATTCGCCCAGGATGATGAACGCCAGGACCGTGACGGTCAGGGCGATCGACGGGTAGATGAGCGCCGTCGGCGCCACGCGCAGCGACGACTGCGCCTGACCGATGTCCAGACCCCAGGACATGACCTGGCTCCCCAGGCCCAAGCCCAGGAACGACAGGGTCGCCTCCGCCGAGATGGCCGCGCCCAGGGTGATGGTCGTGACGACGATGACCGGCGCGATCGCGTTCGGCAGGGCATGTGATAGCAGCGTGCGGAAGCGCGAGAGCCCCAGCGAGCGGCTGGCGGTGATGTAGTCCGCCTGTCGCACGCGCAGGATCTCGGCACGCACCACGCGCGCCGTCGACGCCCAGGCGAAACCACCGATGGCGAACGCCAGCACGAGCGGCGTGCGGTTCTGCGAGAAGACGCTCATCACGACGATGGCCGCCAGCACGTAGGGGATGGTGAAGAAGATGTCACCGACGCGCGAGAGCAGGGAGTCGAGCCATCCGCCGTAGAAGCCGGCGAAAGCGCCCATGATCGTACCGATGACCGTGCCGATCGTGGTCGCGAGGAACCCCACGAGAAGTGACGTGCGCGCACCCCACACGATGCGTGCGTAGATGTCGCAACCCTGGAGCGTGAAGCCGAGCGGGTGACCCGCGGTCGGGCCGGCGTTGCTGTTGGACAGCGCACATCCCGCACCCGAGGGCTCGACCTGCGTGAACAATGTCGGGAACAGCGCCATCAGCACGACGACGAAGACGACAGCCGAGGTGACCCAGAAGGTCGGGCGGCGACGCATGTCGCGCCACGCATCGGACCACAGGCTCCGTGGCTTGTCGTCGACGCGGACGGCGTCGACGGTCACGACGGCGTCGCGCACGGGCGCGACGAAGTGCGGGGTGGGGAAACGATTATTTGGCATAGCGGATCCTCGGATCGAGCAGACCGTAGAGCAGATCGACGACGAGGTTGATCAGCACGTAGAACACGACGAAAACCGTCACGAACGACACGACGGTCGGGCCCTCCTGACGGATCGTCGCCTGGTAAAGGGTGCCGCCGACACCGGGGATGTTGAAAATACCCTCGGTCACGGTGGCGCCGACCATGAGCACACCGAAATTGGTCGCGCTGTTGGTGATCACGGGAATCAGCGAATTGCGCAGCACATGTACGGGGATGACCCGACGACGAGGGAGTCCCTTGCTGTAGGCCGTGCGCACCCAGTCCTGGTTGAGCGTGTCGATGACCGACGCGCGCGTCAGGCGCATGCTGGTTGCGTAGAGGCTGAAGCCGAGCACCAGCGCCGGCAGCCATAGGTCGCCCCAGTTGTTCTGCCCGCCGACGGTGGCGCGGAACCAGCCGAACTGGATGGCGAGGAAGTACTGCGCGATGAACGCCAGCACGAAGACCGGCACGGCCACGAAGACCAGGGCGATCACCAGCGAGACGTTGTCGAACACGCCGCCCTTACGGATCGCCGAGATCGTTCCGATGATGACGGCCAGCGTCAGTTCGATGGCGATCGCCATGACCGCCAGACGAAGCGTGATCGGGATAGCCCGTACCAGGATGTCGTTGACCGGCTGCCCCGAGAAGCTGATACCGAAGTCACCCTGCAGCACACCGGTGATGTAGTAGAAGTACTGCACGATGAACGGATCGTTCAGGTGATACTGCTCGCGGATCTGTTCGAGCAGAGCCGGGTTGGGGGTGCGATCGCCGAACAGTGCGAGGATCGGGTCGCCCGGCATAGCGAAGACCATGAAGTAGATCAGCAGCGTCGCACCGAAGAACACCGGTATGACCTGCAGGAGTCTTCTGAGGATGTAATAGCCCACCCTCGTCTCCCTTCGGGGAATGGATGGATGCCTCGGATGCGGCACCGCACGAAAGCCGCGCACCACCTGTGAGCGGTGCGCGGCCGGAACACACCACGCGAGGCGGTGACGTATCGTCACCGCCTCGCGGGTGATTGATCAGGCGATGTTAGCCGACCTTGGTGATCTCGTGGAACAGCGGCACCGAGTTCCAGCCGAACTCCACGTTCTGAACGGTCTCGGCGTAGCCGCCCGTGACGTTCGAGTACCAGAGCGGGATGGCCGGCAGGTCCTTGAACAGAACCGTCTGCGCCTCACCGAACAGGCGGTTGGCCTCGGCGAGGTCGGTCGAGGAAATGCCCTCGGCCAGCAGGCGGTCGAACTCGGCGCTGGAGTAATCACCGTCGTTGGAACCGGCGTTGGTCGCGTAGAGCGGTCCGAGGAAGTTGTACAGACCGGGGTAGTCGGCCTGCCATCCGCTGCGGAACGGCGTCGTGATGGTGTCGGCGTTCACCTGCGCGCGAAGCTCGGCGAACGTCGGGTACGGGGCGCCCGACGCGTCGATGCCGAGGTTGGTCGCGAGCTGGTTCGAGATGGCGTCGACCCACTGGTCGTGACCGCCGTCCGCGTTGTACGCGATCTGGAAGGAGCCGCTCCACGGCGCGATGGCGTCGGCCTGAGCCCACAGCTCCTTCGCCTTGGTGGCGTCGAACTCGAGAACGTCCGAGCCCTCGAGGGAATCCGACCACCCGTCGATTACCGGCGAAGTGAAATCGGTCGCGGGGGTACGGGTGCCCTGGAAGATCGTCGAGGTGATCTCTTCGCGGTTGATGGCGTGCGAGATCGCGGCGCGACGCAGCTCTCCCTCCTCGCCCGAGAAGTGCTCGAGGCGGGCCGGAATCGTGAAGGACTGGAACACGGCGGCGGGCTGGTTCACAGCACGCTCCCCGAGGTCCGACTCGAACGACGCCAGCGCGGACGGCGGAACGGCGTCGAGCACGTCGAGCTGACCACCCTGCAGGGCGGCGTAGGCGGCGTCCTGAGAGGCGTAGAACGAGATGGTCAGGCCACCGTTCTGCGCCTGGCGCACGCCCTGGTAGTCCTCGTTTTTGACGAGATCGATCTGCACGTTGTGCTGCCAGGCACCCTCGCTCGAGAGCTTGTAGGGGCCGTTGCCAACGGGGTTCTCGCCGAAAGCGTCCAGGTCATCGAAGGCGACGTCGGGCAGCGGGTAGTAAGCCGAGTAGCCCAGTCGCAGCGCGAAGTCGGAGGCCGGCTTGTTCAGTGCGATCGTGAAGGTGTAGTCGTCGACCTGCTGGAGCCCGGTGAGCTCGCTGTCGGCGTCGTAGCTGAAGCCCTCGATGTCCTCGAAGAAGTAGCTGTTGTACTGCTCGTTCGACGCCAGCGCGCCGTAGTTCCACGCCTTGATGAAGTTGTCGGCGGTGACCTCTTCACCGTCGCTGAAGGTCTGACCCTCCTTCAGCTTCACCGTGAGGTTCTGCGGGTCGTCGACCGTGATCTCTTCGGCCATGTCGTTGACGGGAGCGCCGTCGGCCTCGTACGAGACGAGTCCGGCGAAGATGGCGTCGAGGATCTTTCCGCCGCCGACCTCGTTCGTCGAGGTAGGGATCAGCGGGTTCTCGGGCTCCGAGCCGTTGGTGGTGATGATCGCCGAGGCGTCGGCCGAGCCGGTGTCGCCTGTGTCGTCGCCACCGGCGCAGCCGGCGAGCGTGAGCCCGACGACACCCAGTAGGGCGAGACTGGAGAGGGCAATCGTGTTGCGCTTCACAGTTCCTCCAGGGAAGTGATGAATGGGCCCGAACGGAACGCTCAGACGGTTCATACGCGTGTGGGCGTATCCGGGGGGCAGGATAGGAACACCCTAGGCATGTTGAACGACGTGCTCCCAACCGGCGACCTAAACGTTACAAAGGCTTTACTCGCGAGGCTCCTCATGTGGCAATCTGATCCGAATTCGGCATCCGCACTCGGCCCCTTCCCCCCACCCATCGAGCGCTCCGCCGCCTACGCGCGCACGAGGCTGGCGTGGGAGGTCGTCCTCGTCCTCCTGATCAGCGTCGGCCAGTCCGCGATCTACTCGGTGGTGTCTTTCGTGCGGGCGGCCACGCGCGCGCCCATCTCTCAGCAGCAGACGCAGCTGAATCCATCGCGCAGTGCAGAGCCGCTGTGGGACGCGACCTACCAGTTCCTCGACATCTTCTTCTCGCTGGCCCTCGTGGCCGTCGCGATCTACCTGCTGTGGGAACCGGCCGGCAACGCCCTGCGGCGCATCGGTCTCGATTTCCGCCGGTTCGGGTCCGACGTGCTCCGCGGGCTCGCGCTCGTCCTGCTGATCGGCGTGCCCGGTATCGGGGTCTACGCCGTCGGCCGGGCGATCGGTCAGAGCATCGCGGTCGTCCCCGCGCCGCTCGACTCGTCGTGGTGGGTGATCGCGCTGCTCGTGCTCGCGGCGCTGCGCGCCGGCCTCACCGAGGAGGTCATCTTCCTCGGCTACCTCTTCGACCGACTGCGCCGCCTGGGCTGGTCGTGGACGGGAGTGATCGTCTCGACCGCGCTGCTGCGAGGGAGCTACCACCTGTACCAGGGATGGCCGTCAGCGCTCGGAAACGTCGTCATGGGACTGGTGTTCGGCTGGTGCTACAAGCGATGGGGTCGGGTCATGCCGCTGGTCGTGGCGCACACCGTCATCGACATCATCGCCTTCGTCGGCTACCCGCTCGCGGCCGCCTGGTGGCCGGGGATCTTCGCCCCGCCCGCGACCCCGACACCCTGACCGCCCCCAGCCGCTGCTTACTGCGGGCGCGCGGACCACGTCCAGAACGCCGGGGGCACACCGTCAGGTTCGGAGGTGTAGTCCACTCCCCCGACTCCCTCGGCGGAGACGACGGCACCCGTGCGCTCGAACAGCGGCACGCCGGCGAACGCGGCGAACAGCGAGCGGTCGATCTCCTTCGCTTCGGCGAGGATGTCCACCGGATCGGTGTGCACCGTCAGCTCGGCGAAGAGCTCGTCGGTGTTCGGGCCGTCCACGCCCGCGGCGATGCGATCACGCGCCGACCGGTAGAGGCTCTCGTCCTCGCCGACCCACGAGAGGGTGGCATCCGCAGCGTCGTCCGCCGTGGCGGCACGCACGGCGATGCCTGCCCGCGCCCCCATCGACACCAGCCGCGGGAAGACCTGCGACGACAGCTCGTCGGTCGGGTCATAGGCGACGCGCAGGACGGCGGCGCGATCGCCGAGCGCGTTGCGCGCGGCATCCGCATCGCTCCCGGTACCGGGCGCACCGTTGCCCGAGACGAGGTCGTTGTACAGCTGCCCGGTCGCCGACGAAGAGAGGAACGACTGCAGCGGCTGCGCGTCGGGACGCATCGGACCGAGCACGTCGCGAACGATCGAGGAGCGGTCGATGGCCAGCGTCATCGCTTGACGCAGATCGGATGCCGTTTCTTCGGCGAACCGCAGATGCAGGGTCTGGGTGGTGGGGCCGACCTGCACCTGGTAGCCCGCATCGGTGAGTGTCTCGCGTTCGGCCACGTCGATCTCGCCGACGTTGGCGATGTCGACCACCCCCGCTTCGAGCGCCGAGAGCTGCGCCGCCCGATCGGGGAAGAAACGCACGCTGAGACTCTCGAGGCCGGGGAAGTGCGCACCCTGGTAGCTGTCGCGTCGGGCGAGGGTCAGCGTGTCGGCTGTCGACTCCGTCACCGTCCAGGGGCCAGCGGAGACGACGCTCGCCGGGTCGACCGCGGTACCGGCGGGCACATCGAAGCCGGTGTTCCATGCCTGCGCCGCAGCCGCCAGCACCGGGTTCGGTGCGGCGGGAGCCTGCGGGTCGCCCTCGGGGACGGTGAGGATCGCCGTGAGCAGATCCTCGACGCTCACACCCGCGCGTTCGGCCACGACGTGCACCGGCCGGTCGAGCAGCCACTGCCGGTTCCAGTCCGCGAACGGTTCGTCGTACGTGAGGGTGAGCGTGTCGTCTGCCCGGTCGATGCTGGGCCGCGCGGTCCGTGCGTTCGGATCGGCGGGCATGGCGGTGTCGAAGTATCGCGTGCCCGAGACGATCTGACCGGCGTCGTCGTAGGTGGCGTCGTCGAAGAAGTGAGAGGTGACGGCCCAGCCGAACAACAGGTCGTCGAGGCTGACCGGCGTGCCGTCGGACCAGACGCGATCGTCGAACAATTCGTAGCTGACCTTCAGCGGGTCGCCCTGCACGCGGGTGATGCGGCCGAAGCCGTCGTTGGGGACCACCTGCAGGTCGCCGTCGAGCGACCCGAGCTTCTCGTCGAGGAGGGATGCCACGGCCCGGTTGGCGGGGGTGTCTCCCGCCGCGCTGGCGGCGTTGAAGCTGGTGAGCGAGCCGACGACGCCCACCGTCAAGGTGGTGGGAGCCGCTTCCTGCTCGGTCTCGGGCGCGGGCTCCGGAGCCGAGCATCCGGCGAGGACGATCCCCACGGCGGCGAGGAGGGCGATCACGCGTCCCGGGCCACCGCGTCGTCGGGTCGGTCGAAGGTCCTCGTTCACGCCGTGATGCACATCGGGAACTTTACTAAATGCCCGCTGTGCGAATCCGGGGTGGGAGCGGTGCGGACGTGGGCGAGCTCCCCTCGCGGCTCCGACGCGCGGGGTTCTCGGCGACCGCCCCGAGGAACGATCACCGAGAACCCCGCTGTCACGCGAAGGCCTCCGGCGGCGGGCACGAGCACACCAGGTTGCGGTCGCCATAGGCCTGGTCGATGCGGCGTACCGGCGGCCAGTATTTGCCGCGGATCAGCGAACGCACGGGGTACACCGCTGTCTCGCGCGAGTACGGGTGCGCCCACTCGCCCACCACGACCGTCTCGGCGGTGTGCGGGGCGTTCACGAGCGGATTGTCGTTCGCGGGCCACTCCCCCGCGGCGACGGCGAGCGCCTCGTGCTTGATCGCGATCATGGCATCCACGAACCGATCCAGTTCGGCGAGGTCCTCGCTCTCGGTCGGCTCGACCATGAGGGTGCCGGCGACGGGGAACGACATCGTCGGAGCGTGGAAGCCGTAGTCGATAAGACGCTTGGCCACGTCGTCGACGGTGACGCCGGTCTGTTCCTTGAGCGGACGCAGGTCGAGGATGCACTCGTGCGCGACCAGGCCGCCCTCCCCCGCGTAGAGCACCGGGTAGTGCTCCCGCAGGCGGGTGGCGATGTAGTTCGCCGACAGCACCGCCGCGGCGGTCGCCCGGCGGAGTCCCTCGGCGCCCATCATGCGCACGTACGCCCACGAGATCGGGAGGATCCCAGCCGAGCCGTGGGGCGCCGCCGACACGGGGCCGCCGTCGAACGTGCCCCCGGCGTGATCGGCGCGCTGCGAGAAGGGGTGCGACGGGAGGTGGGGCGCGAGGTGCGCCTTGGCTGCGACCGGGCCGACGCCGGGTCCGCCGCCGCCGTGCGGGATCGCGAACGTCTTGTGGAGGTTCAGGTGCGACACGTCTCCGCCCAGGTCGCCGAAGCGGGCGAAGCCGAGAAGCGCGTTGAGGTTCGCCCCGTCGACGTAGACCTGACCGCCGGCGTCGTGGACGGCCTGCGTGATCTCGAGCACGTCGTGCTCGTACACCCCGTGCGTCGAGGGGTACGTGATCATCAGGGCCGACAGCTCGGCGGCGTGCTGCGCGATCTTGGCGCGCAGGTCGCCGAGGTCGACGTTGCCGGCCTCGTCGCAGGCGACGACGACGACCTTCATGCCCGCGAGGATCGCGGAGGCGGCGTTCGTACCGTGCGCCGACGAGGGGATGAGGCACACCGTGCGCTCGGTGTCGCCGTTCGCGAGGTGGTAGCCTCGGATCGCCAGCAGGCCCGCGAGCTCGCCCTGCGAGCCGGCGTTGGGTTGCAGCGACACGGCCTCGTAGCCGGTCACCTCGGCGAGCCACCGTTCGAGCTGGTCGATCATCTCGAGGTAGCCGTGCACGTCGGCCTCGGGGGCGAACGGGTGCACGCGCGAGAACTCCGGCCACGACACAGCCGCCATCTCGGTGGCGGCGTTCAGCTTCATCGTGCACGAGCCCAGCGGGATCATGCCGCGGTCGAGCGCGTAGTCGCGGTCGGCGAGCGACTTGAGGTAGCGCATCATCGCCGTCTCGCTGCGATGCGTGTGGAAGACGGGGTGGGTGAGGTACTCGTCGTCGCGGTGCAGGGAGTCGTCGACGCCGCGCAGAGCGATCCCCTCCGGCAGATCCTCGGTCGCGAGGCCGAACGCATCGAGGATGGCCGAGATGTCGGCATCCGTCGTCGTCTCATCGACCGAGAGCCCCACCGTCGCGTCGTCGACCCAGAGCAGCTGGTATCCACGTTCGCGGGCGCGGTCGACCACGTCTTGCGCGCGCCCCGGCACGTGAACGCGCACGGTGTCGAAGAACGCATCGCTCGCCAGCGTCAGGTCGTACGAACGGAGGGCGGATGCCAGGGCGTCGGCCCGCTGCGCGACCCGCGTCGCGATGCTCTTGAGCCCCTGCGGGCCGTGGTACACCGCGTACATCGCCGCCATGACGGCGAGCAGCACCTGCGCCGTGCAGATGTTCGACGTCGCCTTCTCGCGTCGGATGTGCTGCTCGCGCGTCTGCAGCGACAGGCGGTAGGCGGGGGCGCCGACGGCATCCTGGGACACGCCCACGAGACGCCCCGGGAGCTGACGCTCCAGGCCGGCGCGCACGGCCATGTAGCCGGCGTGCGGACCACCGAAGCCGAGCGGAACGCCGAAGCGCTGGGTGGTTCCCACCGCGACGTCGGCACCGAGGACGCCGGGCGAGCGCAGCAGGGTCAGCGCCAAGAGGTCGGCGGCGGCGACGACGAGACCGCCCGCGGCGTGGACGGCGTCGGCGACGGCCGAGAAGTCCCACACGCGCCCGGTTGCGCCGGGGTACTGCACGAACGCTCCGAACGCCTCGGGGAGGTCGCCGTCGAACGAGGTCTCGTGGATGAGGATGCCGACGGCCGCGGCGCGGTGGCGCAGCAGCGCCTTCGTCTGCGGCAGGGCGTCGACGTCGACGAGGAAGACTCCGGTCTTGGCTTTCGACGCGCGACGGGCGACGAGCATGCCTTCGACGACAGCGGTGGATTCGTCGAGCATCGACGCGTTCGCCGTGGCGAGGCCCGTCAGGTCGGTCACCATCGTCTGGAAATTGATGAGCGCTTCGAGACGCCCCTGCGAGATCTCGGGCTGATAGGGCGTGTATGCGGTGTACCAGGACGGGTTCTCGAGGACGTTCCGCGCGATCACCGAAGGGGTGAAGGTGTCGTAGTAGCCCAGGCCGATGAGCGGGCGCGCCGAGCGGTTCGCGGTCGCGAGTTCGCGGAGTTCCGCGAGGGCCTCGGCCTCGGTCGCAGCCGGCGGGATCGAGCTGGTCGCGCGCGGTCGGACGTGGATGGATGCCGGGACGGCGGTCTCGACGAGCGCCTCGACGCTGTCGTACCCGACGACCTCGAGCATGCGGGCCTCGGCGTCGGCGTCGATGCCGATGTGGCGATCGACGAACCCTTCGACACGCTCAGGGACCGTCCGAGGGACGGCGTGCGTCCGGGGAGGAAGAAGAGTGCTCATGCGGTGAGGCCCTCGTAGGCGGTGCGGTCGAGGAGGTCGCCGGGCAGCTCGCCCTCGATGCGGATCTTGATGAGCCAGCCCCCGGCGAAGGGTTCGGCGTTCACGAGCGAGGGGTCGTCGACCACGGCGTCGTTCACCTCGACGACAGTGCCGGTCAGGGGTGCGTAGAGCTCGCCGACCGACTTCGTCGATTCGATCTCGCCGCAGACGTCGCCCGCCGAGACCGCGGAGTCGGCGCCGGGCAGCTCGACGAAGACGACGTCGCCGAGCTTGTCGGCGGCGAAGTCGGTGATACCGACGGTTGCGATGTCCCCCTCGAGGGAGATCCACTCGTGCTCGGACGTGTAGCTGAGGGCGGTGAGGTCGGTCATGCGTTTCTCCGATAGAAGGGAAGGGCGGTGACGATGGCGGGGATGCGGGTTCCGCGCACGTCGATGGTCAGTTCGGTGCCGATTTCGGATGCCGCGGGGGCGACGAAAGCCATCGCGACCGGGTGACCGAGGGTGGGGCTGAGGGCGCCGCTGGTGATCTCGCCGACGCTGTCGTCGCCGTGCAGCACCGCGTAGCCGGCGCGACCGGCACGGCGGCCTTCCGAGACAAGCCCCACCAGCACGGGCGCATCGACGGGTCCGGACGAGAGGCCGTCTCTTCCGACGAATGCCTCCTTGTCGACGGCGACGACCCGACCGAGACCGGCCTGGGCGGGAACGATGTCGCGGGAGAGCTCGTGTCCGTACAGCGGCATGCCCGCTTCGAGCCGAAGAGTGTCGCGCGCGGCGAGGCCGCACGGCACCAGACCCTTCTCGGCGCCCGCGGCGAGCGCGGCGTCCCACAGGGCACCGGCCTGGGCGGTGGGGATGAGCAGCTCGTAGCCGTCCTCCCCGGTGTACCCGGTACGGGCGACGAAGAGCGGCGCACCCTCGAACGTCCCGTCGGTCCACGCGTAGTAGCCGAGTTCGTCGAGCGCCGTTCCGGTGATCTCGACCCCCGGCGTGGAGCTCAGGATGCCGCGCGCCTCCGGGCCCTGGAGGGCGACGAGGGCGAACTGGTCGGTGACGTCTTCGACCCGCGGGATAGCCCCACCGGAGACAACGGCGTATTCGGTTCCCTCGAGCGGGCCGTCGATGAATGCTTGCGCCGCGGACCACGTGGCACGAGCACCGTCGAACGCCGCGGCCACGGCATCCCGGTTTGCCGCATTCGCGATCACCAGGAAGTAGTCCTCGCCGGTGCGGTAGACGATCACGTCGTCGATGATCCCGCCGCTGTCGGCGAGCACGAAGGAGTACTTCGCTTTGCCGATACGCATCGTGGAGATCCGGCCCGCGAGCACGAAGTCGAGGAAGGCGGCAGCACGTCCGCCCTGCACCCAGAACTCGGCCATGTGCGAGATGTCGAACAGGCCGGCGGCCGTGCGGACGGCGTGATGCTCGGCGAGGTCGGAGGTGTAGCGCACGGGCATGTTCCAGCCACCGAAGTCGGTGAACGAGGCGCCGAGGGCCTCGTGCCGATCGTGTAGCGGCGACGTGCGCGGTGGAGCGGGGGTGTTGGTCATGAGTTCTGCCGTTCGCGATGACGGACAGACGCCGGTCAGCGCCTGAAGAACTCCCCCTCTGTCATGGGCCTGAGAGTTTCGCCCGCGACGTCGTACGAGACGCGGGCTTTCACCGTCGGCGGATCCGGCGCAGTGCACCCGGATCACTTTCCAGAGTGGCCCGATCGACGCGGTACGCGTACCTGAGAGATTGGCGGGGAGGCTTGCTCCTTCGGTGCCCGGCTGTGTGCGCCGGAGCTCTCCCGCATCGATCATGGGGCCGGTGTGGACTTGTGGGGCCAGCTTACTGGAGCGGCGTGCGGGGCACAGCCCTGGTGAGCGTCGATCGAGGGTGCGTTCTAGTACTTGTCGCCACGCCACACGTCCTCGGGGAGGTAAATGCACGGTGAGAACGAGACAATGCGGATCTCGGCTCGAACGGGGTCGTAACGCACAATCCAGAATGAGCTGTGAGGGCCCGCGATGTCCACGAGGGAATCCTCGTCTTCGACGCGTCGGCTCACCGACATATCGGCCTTGTCCGAGAAGTGTTCCTCGATGTTCCCCATTAGTTCGTCGGGGAGCACCCCCGGTCGCGCTTCAGCGGTAAGGCCGCCCGCCCATTGCTCCCCGCCGCCCCGAGAGCACGCGAGGAAAGTGCCTGTCTCCTTCTGCTCGACAGCGTTGACCAGCTCGCCCGGCATGGCCTCTACGATCTCGCGCTCGATGGACTGTGTGTAAGCCTTCGCCTCGGGGAGCGACAGGTCGCGGTCAACGACGTCGACGATGCTTACGCATCCCGAAAGGCCGCCCATCAATGCAACGAGCAACGCCAACGAACCTCTGGTCCTCATCTCTGGTCCTTCATCATCGTTTCGCTGATGGCAGCGGCAGCCGGATAGTTCTCCGGCCGAGCAGAGGCGATCAATTGATGGTTCGCAAAGGGGTCCAATGAGATTCTGATCGACGGTCCATCCGGAATGAGGAACGGCGCCAGATCGCCACCCAACGGCACGTCGAAATCTCCCGGCCGATCGTAGACACGGCTCGTGAAACCGGGAGTGACGTCGGGGTTGCGTCCCTCCCCCACCCATCCCATGTCCTGCGCCATGGACAAGAAGTCGGTGTAACTCCAATGGAAGTACGTCGTCATCGGATCGGCAGTCCATCCTGTCGGGACCCACGCTCCGGCCATCGAATGGACAGCGTCGTACCGCGTACCTGCGACCTCTGAGCCCGTCACCGCGACGAGGCCCCAGCTATATCCAGCCGCGATCTGACTCGCTCTCGAAATCTCTGAATCGCTGCGCATCTCCGCCGAGAAGCGAGCAAGCTCTTCGCCTGCCGGAACTGACCGAGATTGCGCGTTCGCTTCCACGATGCCTCTCAGCTGCTCGGCCAGAACGGGGCCTTCGTCGTCCCCCGGGAATTCCGCGCCCTTCCAAACGAACGCCACCATCCCGTCATCCTGATCTGCCAGCCACGCTGGCATCGCCTGCACCCCGCCACCATAGAAGCTGTCCACCGACGTGAACGTCCCGGGCACGAACGTCAGCACACGACGCGTGTCCGGCCCCGGGGTCCCGATCATCTCCGCAATCCGATTCTCCTCAGGCTGGTAGAGCACGAGCTGCACGTCTCCGGCCACGACGCGACGGAGGTAGTCGCTCTCGGTGCGCAGGCGGTCGAGAGCGCTCCGCCGCTCGGCCAGCAGGGTAGCCATCGCCCCCTCATCAAGCAGCGACTCGAGACGCGCGATCTCCCGCTCCACCGCCGGCAGCCGATCACGCGCCACGAAGCGGTTCGCCGCGACGCGGGCGAGCGGCGGCACGCCTCCGAGCGCCCCCACCACCTCGGGCGCTCCATTGACGAGCGCCGTTTGCCGACCGGGCGGCAGCGCGTCCCACCACGCCTTCACCGTCTCCGGTGCGGGGGGACGCCGACGGAGCCGCTCCACCCAATCGGGATGTTCGGCGAGGATCTGGTTCATTCGTCCGGCTCCACCTCGGGCGATCTCGCCCAGCGGTGCGAGCATCGCCTCGACGGCGACCGATTCGGTGCGCATCTGCCAGGTGATCCGCGGACCGATCGGCGGCGACACCGCTCCGGTCGCCGCCAGGGGCAGCGGGGGCGGCTCGGCGATCCCGGCAAGGTCACGGCACGCGTCGTCGATCACGGCGGCGACGTCGGACCGCAGGCGTGCGATGGCCGACTCGACGTCGGCGTGATCGGACGCCGGGCCTTTCGTCAGGAGAGCGGTTGCGGCAGCTTCGTCGACGAGCAGAGAACGCCTCCACTCGAGAATCGCGAGCGCATCGGCGAGTTCACCCAGCACCGCACCCACTCGCGCAAATGCCTCACTCGTCTGCCGTCCGCCCGCCGAGAGGCTGTTCATCCTCTCCGTGAGCTCCGCCGCCTCGGGAGCGTCATAGAGCGTACCCAGGTCACGCCACTCCACGACGACCTCGTCGGCCGTCGGTGTGACCGCGGCCGCGCGACCGCGCAGGCGATGCGCGGCATGCTCGAGCTCGTCAGAGCGAGCGGGCAGGGACGGTACGTCGAAACTCTGCTGGTTCACGAGACCGTCCAGCGTCCGTGCCCGCGTGAATCAGCGGCGCGATCGGTCTCGACGGCCATCGCGGCATCCGCTCGGCAATATTCGACGACAGCGCGCTCGGCGGCCCACAGAACCGCTCCCCCGTGCTCCGCCAACGCCATCGCGCGCTCCAGCCAGGGGTCGACGGCTCTGGACAAGGCGCGAGCGAGATCGGGCGCGAGGGACACGGCATCCCGCATCTCATTCGCGACGAACATCACGCCGAAAACGGCCCCGGCGAGGGAGTCGAGACGCCGTGCCGTCCGCGCCGCCAGGTCGAGGAAGCCGTTCACGTCGATCGCATATCGGTCAGCCATGCGGCGACCCTAGAGAAATGCGTCCGATGGCCTCGAAAATTCTCCACAGGCCGCGCGGGGTGAACCCTCATGCCGGCCGCGCGGCTCAGCCCTAGACACGCGCCGAAAGCGCGGAGCGCGCGGCCGCCGCGTTCAGCACCGCGGCTGACTCTGCCGTCCAACACCCGTTGGCTGGGCAGCCCGGGCAGACGCGCTCCCCTCACAGGGCACTCGGCCGCCCCGTTCAGCCCCGCGCGCAGCTCCCGGATGCCACCGGCACGGTCAGCGCGTCGATCTGCGCCATGACCGGCTCGATCTCGACCGGCGTCATGGCGTACCCGACGTTGTCGTCGGTGTCGGAGCGGGCGAACACGATCCCGCCGACCTCACCACCCGTGGTGAGAAGAGGTCCGCCGGAGTTGCCGGGGCGGACGATCGCGGCCAGGGCGTAGATGTCGCGCGGCGACGACGAACCGTCGTAGATGTCGGGGACGGGAACCGTTCCCTCCGACAGCACCTGGGCGCTCCCCGAAGCGAACGGACCTCCACCGGGGTATCCCTGCACCACGGCCGGCGAGCCGACGTCGAGTGTCGAGACGACGGGGAGGGGCGCGGCATCCAGACCATCGACGGCAACCACAGCGATGTCGTCGATGGGGTCGAAGTAGACCACGCGTCCCTCGCGGGCGGGGCGACCGGGCAGTTCGACGACCGGGGTGTCGACACCGGCGACCACGTGGGCATTCGTCATCACGCGATCGGCGGCCACGACGAAACCCGACCCGCTCGATGTCACACCGCACGCGTACGCGGTGCCCGAGATGCGGGCGACCGACTGCGCCGCCTGCGTGAGGGACGGATCGTCGAGCGCGACCGCGGGGGCGCTCGGCACGGGTCCTATCTGGATGAGCTGTCCGAGGCGAGGGATCCCTTCGGCGAAGACGGTTCCGCGAAGCTCGGCGAGCGCGCCGCGTACCGGCGCCGGAGTCAGGTCGTCGATCGTCCGCACCACGGTGGAGGAACCGAGCGCTGCCGACACGACCGGCACCCCCACGGGCGTCAGCGACCCGGCGACGAACGAGATGGCGAGCGCCGCGGCGGCGACGTTGACCACTCCACCGAGGAGACGTTCGGGCACCCGGAGCTTGATGCGGTCGGCACCTCGACGGATGAAGCCGCCCACGGCGGTGCCGAGACCCGACCCGATGAGCAGGAACAGGATGCCGGTGAGGATCATCGCCGGCCCCCGCCAGGACGGCGAGGTGATCCACTGCCCCACGAACGGGGTCGCCCAGTAGGCGGCCACGGCACCGACGGCGAGACCGGCGAAGAAGCCGATGGTCGCGAGGAATCCCCGTGCCAGGCCCGTGATGAGCGCGATCACCAGCAGGGCGATCAGAACGATGTCGATGATCGGCATCCGACCTCCCCAATCCGACACCCACGCTAGGCCGCGCGTCTGAGAGAACCCTTTCGACGCGGCCGGGCCCGATGGAGTCGCGGGCTCCGGCTCCGCGTCGAGCTGCCACTCGGTTTGGGGCGGGATCGACGCGTTGGGGCGGGCGAAGTACGCCCCGATGGGCAGATCCCGCCCCGAACTCGCCATCCTCGCCCGGGGCCGGAGCATCCGGCCGTCGCGCGCCCGACATCGCCGCTGCGGTGGTTCGGGGCGCGATTTGTGCAGTGGGGCGGACATCCCCCGCCCCACTGCACGCATCGTGCCCCCGCACGGCCCGCGCCCCCCCGCACCCGC
>NZ_CAUQWC010000009.1:0-29599 GCF_963521695.1 uncultured Microbacterium sp.
GGTGCCGCCTGCTCGACCCCGGGCGAGGCCCACGACAGCGCTCACGAGGGCACCGCCGTGCGGATGTCCAGCGCCGTGGTCGCCGCGCGCAGACGCGGGTCGATGAGCGGCACGACGATGTCGACCACGGTGTTCACGACGACGAACGCCAGCGCACTCAACAGGATCACACCGGTGATCACGGGCAGATCGCGGTCGGTGATGGCCGTCAGCGTCACGCGCCCGATTCCCGGCCGTGCGAACACCGTCTCCACGAGCACCGCCCCACCGAGCAGTGAACCGACGAGGTAGGCGGCGAGTGTCAGACCGCCCACGCTCGCATGTCTCAATGTGTGGTGGACGCTCTCGCGGAGCGGCGTCGCCCCCCGCGCGCGCACGCTCAACAGGAACGGCTCCCGCTCGGCCGCCTCCACCCCGTCGCGCAGCACCTGCGACAGCAGAGCTGCGACCGGGAGCGCGAGGGTGACCGCCGGCAGCACGATCGCCGCGGCATCCCTCGCCCCCGACACCGGAAACCACCCGAGCTGGAACGAGAACACGCTCAACAGCACCAGGCCCGTCCAGAACACCGGCGACGAGAGCACAACGAGCTCGATCCCGGATGCCACGGCTCGCCCCGTCCGCCCGCGAACGAGCAGGGCGGATGCCAGAGCCAGCACCACCGCGATGACCAGGGCGAGCGTGGAGAGCTGCAGGGTCGGACCGAGCTGCCGACCGATGACCTCCACGACCGGGAGGCGCAGTTGGTACGACTCCCCGAGATCACCGCGGAGCAGCCGGCCCACGAACGCGTCGTACTGCTCGAAGACCGGTCGGTCCAGCCCCAGGTCGGCGCGGATCGCGTCCTTGACCGCGTCGCTCACCTGCGCCTGCGGCCCGAGCATCACCTCGACGGGGTCACCCGGGATGATGCGGAACGCCACGAACGCCAGCGTCGCCGCACCCCAGAGGACCAGAACGACGGATGCCACGATCCCGCCGAGGCGCGAGAAGATCGCGCGGGAGCGAGAGCGTGGCATCCGGGGTCTGTCGTCGGGCGGGGTCTCAGCCGACCGACGCGGTGGCGAACAGCGGACGACCGTAGAGGTCGAACGTCAGGCCGCTCACGTCAGGGCGCACGGCGCTGATCAGCGCGGGGCTGTACAGCGGCACGATGGCGGCGTGCTCGGCGTTCCACTGCTGCACCTGGGCGTACACGGCGTTGCGGGCCGCGGCGTCGGTGGTCGAGGCACCCTGCTCCAACAGCGCGTCGAGGGAGGGATCGCTCACCTGCGAGGCGTTCTGGAACCCGTCGGTTGCGAGGTGGCTCTGCAGCAGATCGGCGTCGACGCCCGAGAAGCCCCAATCGGTGACGTCGAAGGTCTTCGGGCCGTACTGCTCGTTGTAGGCGCCGGGCTCGAGCACCTCGCGCTGCAGGTCGAAGCCGACCGCCTTGAGGTCGCTCTGCACGGCGTTCGCGAGTGCGGCGCGATCGTCGGGCACCGGAGTCCACGCGATCCAGCGGGCGGTGAGGCGCTGGCCGTCCTTGGTGCGGATGCCGTCGGCATCCCGGCCCGTCCAGCCCGCCTCGTCGAGCAGGGCGTTCGCCGCCGACGGGTCGAAGGGCCAGGAGTTCTCGAGGCTCGCGTCGTAGCCGGGGGTGGTGGAGCCGAGGATGCTCCACGCACGCGGGTACTGGCCGAAGAAGATCTCCTGCACCGCGGTGTCGACGTCGATGGCACGGGTGAAGGCCTGGCGCACCTTCTGGTCGGCGAAGACGCCGTACTTCTCGTTGAGGAAGAGCGAGTAGGGCAGACCCGGGTACTCGAGCGACTCGACGGTGTCGTCGGCGGGAACCTGGCTGACGAGGTTCGGCGGCAGGTTCGTCACGACATCGGCCTGGCCGCTGGAAAGGGCGCCGACGCGCACCGAGGCCTCGGGCAGGATGTCGACGCGCAGCGTCTCGAAACTCGGCGCCCCGGTGCCGTCGGGGCCCCAGGTGTAGTCGTCGTTGCGGGTGTAGACGATGTCCTGGTCGGGCGTGTATTCGGTCAGCTCGAACGGGCCGGTTCCCACCGTGACGCCGGGGCCGCCGGCCTTGAGCTGGTCGGCCTTGGTCTCGAGCACGGCCGGGGAGTAGAACCCGAGCAGCGACGTGCTGGCGGCCTGAAGGAACGGTGCGTAGGGCTGCGAGAAGCGCACGCGCACGGTGTGGTCGTCAACCACGTCGGTGCCGCCGTACAGGTCGCCTCCGAGCATGGATGACGCCTGCGCCGACGCCGTCTCGGGATCGACGATGCGGTCGAAGTTCGCCTTCACGGCCGCCGCGTCGAAGGGCGTGCCGTCGTGGAAGGTCACGTCGTCGCGGAGCTGGAAGACGTAGCTCGCACCGCCGTCTTCGACTTCCCACGAGGTCGCGAGCCACGGCGAGAACGAGCCGTCGGCCTCCTGGTAGACCAGCGAGTCGAGCACGGCGCGCTGCACCATGGCCGACACATCGAGCTGGCTGGTCTGCGGGTCCATGTGCCCGGCCGAGAGGTTGGCGCCCTCGATCGCCCAGACGATCTCGCCGTCACCGGAGGCCTCGGGGTCGGACCCCGCGCACGCGGAGAGGGACAGGGCGGCGACAGCGGCGACGGCGACCGCCGTCAGCACGCGGCGGGTGTGCACAGAAGGCATGGAGAGACCTCGGAAATCTCGATGGGGAACCTCCAGCCTACCCGCGTTCCTGGACCCGGTGCGGAAACCCCGGCCTCCGCCCGCTCGCCCGCGGCGAACGCGCGACCACCGCGCGCACGGGTCGCCTCGTCGCGTGGGTGTCCACGACACCCGCACGATCTCCGACCGCTCCGTGGCGTCGTGGACACTCACGCGGCCACGAAGGCGCCCTGCCCGCGCCGCGGCCCCGCCCCCGGTATCGTGGATGCCACACCCTTCAGGCACGCTCACACAGTGCCGCCCATATCGCTCGAGGAGTACTCCCATGGCCACGATTCCCGACAAGCCCGCCCTGGAAGGCCTCGAGCAGAAGTGGGACGCCGCGTGGAACGAGCGCGGCACGTACGTCTTCGACCGCCTGCGCGCCGCCGAAGTCGGTCGCCAGGGCGTGTACTCCGTGGACACCCCGCCGCCGACGGCATCTGGAAGCCTGCACATCGGCCACGTGTTCTCCTTCACTCACACCGACGTGAAGGTGCGCTTCGAGCGCATGCGCGGCAAGACCGTGTTCTACCCGATGGGCTGGGACGACAACGGCCTGCCCACCGAGCGCCGTGTGCAGAACTACTACGGCGTGCGCTGCGACCCCTCGCTCCCCTACGACGCCGACTTCACCCCGCCGTTCGCCGGCGGCGACAACAAGAGCAGCAAGGCCGCCGACCAGGTGCCGATCAGCCGCCGCAACTTCATCGAGCTCTGCGAGCAGCTCACGATCGAGGATGAGAAGCAGTTCGAGGAGCTCTTCCGCGAGCTGGGACTCAGCGTCGACTGGACGCAGACCTACCGCACCATCTCCGACGACTCGATCCGCACGAGCCAGCTGGCGTTCCTGCGCAACATCGAGCGCGGCGAGGCGTATCAGTCGATGGCGCCGACCCTGTGGGACGTCGACTTCCGCTCGGCGATCGCCCAGGCCGAGCTCGAAGACCGCGACCAGCCCGCCGCCTACCACCGCGTGGGCTTCGCGAAGACCGACGGCTCCGGCGACGTCTTCATCGAGACCACCCGCCCCGAGCTGCTCGCCGCGTGCGTCGCTCTCGTGGCCAACCCCGACGACGAGCGCTACCAGCCCCTCTTCGGTACGACCGTGCGCACCCCGCTCTTCGATGTCGAGGTGCCGGTGCTCGCGCACCCGCTCGCGCAGAAGGACAAGGGATCGGGCATCGCCATGATCTGCACCTTCGGTGACGTGACCGACATCATCTGGTGGCGCGAGCTCGACCTTCCCAACCGCACGATCATCGGCAAGGACGGCCGGATCGTCGCCGAGGCTCCCGATGTCATCGTGACGGATGCCGCGAAGGCGGCGTACGACGAGCTCGCGGGCAAAACCGTGTTCAGCGCGAAGAAGCGCATCGTCGAGCTGCTGCAGGAATCCGGCGCCATGGAGGGGGCTCCGAAGCCCTTCACCCACCCCGTGAAGTTCTTCGAGAAGGGCGACCGTCCGCTCGAGATCGTCTCGACGCGCCAGTGGTACATCCGCAACGGTGCTCGGGATGCCGAGCTGCGCGAGCGCCTCGTGGCCCTCGGGCGCGAGATGTCGTGGCATCCCGACTTCATGCGCGTGCGCTTCGAGAACTGGACCAACGGTCTCACCGGCGACTGGCTCGTCTCGCGCCAGCGCTTCTTCGGTGTGCCGATCCCGGTCTGGTACGGCCTCGACGAGAACGGTGAGCGGGACTACTCCCGCGTGCTCACGCCCGACCTCGCCTCGCTCCCCGTCGACCCGACCACCGACGTGCCCCCGGGCTACACCGAAGACCAGCGGGGCGTGGCGGGCGGCTTCGACGCCGAGCGCGACATCCTCGACACCTGGGCGACCTCCTCGCTCACCCCGCAGCTGGCCGGCGGCTGGCAGCGCGACGAGGAGCTGTGGAACCTCGTGGCGCCGTTCGACCTGCGCCCGCAGGGCCAGGACATCATCCGTACCTGGCTCTTCTCGACCATGCTGCGCAGCGCCCTCGAAGACGACCGGAGCCCCTGGTCGGATGCCGCGATCTCGGGCTTCATCGTCGACCCCGACCGCAAGAAGATGTCGAAGTCGAAGGGCAACGTCGTCACGCCCGCCGACATCCTGAAGCAGCACGGCTCCGATGCGGTGCGCTACTGGTCGGCCTCCAGCCGCCTCGGCACCGACGCCGCGTTCGACCCGCAGAACCCCACCCAGGTGAAGATCGGTCGCCGTCTCGCGATCAAGCTGCTGAACGCGGCGAAATTCGTGCTGTCCTTCCCCGTCCCCGAGGGAGCCGAGGTCACGCACGCACTCGACGCGTCGATGCTCACAACCCTCGACACCGTCATCCGCGACGCGACCGCCGCCTTCGAGGCGTACGACCACGCGCGGGCGCTGGAGATCACGGAGTCGTTCTTCTGGACGTTCTGCGACGACTACCTCGAGCTGGTCAAGGAACGCGCGTACGACCAGTCCGACGTGGGTCAGGCGTCGGCGGCGCTCGCCCTGCGCACGGCCCTGTCGGCGCTCGTGCGCCTGTTCGCCCCCGTGCTGTCGTTCGCCGCGGAAGAGACCTGGTCGTGGTTCGAGGACGGCTCCGTGCACACCGCCGCGTGGCCCGAACCCCTCGGAATCGAGGGCGACCCGGCCGTGCTCACCGCCGTGAGCGCCGCGCTCATCGGCATCCGTCGCGCCAAGACCGAGGCGAAAGCCTCGCAGAAGACGGCCGTGACATCGCTGACGGTCGCCAGCCCGCACGTCGAGGCGCTGCGCCTCGCTGAGGGCGACCTGCGCGCCGTGGGGCGCATCGAGACCATCTCGTTCGCGCCGGGCGAGACCACCACCGTCACCGATATCGTGTTCGCACCCCAGGAGGACTGATGCAGCTCGGAACCCGTTGGACCGCCCGTGAGCAGCCGCCCAAAGCCGTTCCCGAGGCGCTGCACGCGCAGATCGCCGCAGTCGAAGAGGCACTGAATCCCGACGGGCTCAGCGCGCCCGCCCCGCGTTGGACGCTGACGTTCCTCGAGGGGCGCCCCGTCGCCGAGCTCGACACCGGGGTCATCGTGTCCCAGGATGCCGCGGGCGACATCGTCGTGCGCTACGACGACGACGACGAGTTCGCCTGAGCCGTCCGCTCGCCATGAAGCCCGCCGCGCCCTCCGGGGCGTCGGCGGGCTTCGTCGTGTGGCGCTTGCGATCCGTCGTTCCCGGGAGCGGAGGCTATTCGGGGGACGGAGGACGGCGCACGCGCCCGGGATCCTCCCCCGGCCGGAAGTCCTCCGCTCGGAGGCTCGCCTCGCCGTTCGCACTTGCGCGCACGGCGGGACCGACGTCCGGGAGCGGAGGAGTTTCCGGCGGCGGAAGACGGCGCACGCTCCCAGGATCCTCCGCCCATCGGAAGTCCTCCCCCCCGAATCCGTCGCTCGTGCTCGTAGGCTGGAACGATGACGGATGCCGTGACCAATCCCCTCCTCGCACCGCCCGCTCTCCCTTACGACCTTCCCCCGTACGGACGCATCCGGCCCGAGCACTACCTGCCCGCCTTCCACGAGGCGTTCGCCGCCCATCGCGCCGAGGTCGACGCCATCACCGCGCAGACCGACGAGCCCACGTTCGAGAACACCCTTCTCGCGCTGGAGCGCAGCGGCGTGCTTCTCGACCGTGTGGGGCGGACCTTCTACACCGTCACCTCTGCCGACGGCACCGCCGAGATCCAGGAGATCGAGGAGGAGCTGGCCCCCCTCATGGCCGCGCACAGCGACGCGATTCAGCTGGATGCCGCCCTGTTCGCGCGCATCGCGGAGGTGCACGCCCATCTCGACCGACTCGATCTCGATGCCGAGAGCCGCTACCTCGTGGAACGCCGTCACCGCGAGATGTCGCTGGCCGGCGCGGGGCTCGACGACACGCAGAAGGCGCGCCTGACCGACCTCAACCAGCGCCTCTCGGTCCTCACCACGACGTTCGAGAAGAACCTGCTCGCCGACACCAATGACCTGGCCGTCGTGTTCGACGACGCGGCCGAACTCGACGGCCTGGGCGCGGGCGAACTGTCGGCCGCGGCGCAGGCGGCGACCAGCCGAGGCCTGGACGGGCGGTACGTCGTCACCCTGACCCTGTACACCGGTCACCCCTACCTCGCGTCACTGACGAACCGCGAGAGCCGTCGACGGCTGCTCGAGGCGTCCCGCTCACGCGCCGCGCGCGGCAACGCCCACGACAACCGTGACGTCCTTCGCGAGATCGTGCGCGTGCGCGCGGAGCGCGCCGCCCTGCTCGGATACCCCTCGCACGCGGCCGCCGTCCTTGCGGACCAGACGGCGGGGTCTCCGGATGCCGCTCGCGACCTGCTCCGCCGACTCGCTGTGCCCGCCGCCGCCAACGCGCGTTCCGAGCAGGACGCTCTTCAGAAGATCGCCGATGCCGACGGCATCCGGATCGAGGCCGCCGACTGGGCCCTCTACACAGAGAAGGTGCGAGCCGAGCGGTACGACCTCGACCGCGCGGCGCTGCGCCCCTGGTTCGAGGCGGAGCGCGTCCTGCGCGACGGCGTCTTCTTCGCCGCCGAACAGCTGTACGGCGTGACCATCGCCGAACGTCACGACCTGCAGGGCTATCACCCCGAGGTGCGCGTGTTCGAGGTGCACAACGCCGACGGCAGCGAACTGGGCCTGTTCCTGCTCGACCTGTACACCCGCGACACCAAGCGCGGTGGCGCGTGGATGAACTCGATCGTCACGCAGTCGGCGCTGCGTGGCACAGCGCCCGTGGTGGTCAACAACCTCAACGTCAACAAGCCCGCACCGGGCACACCGACGCTGCTGACCCTCGACGAAGTCACGACGCTGTTCCACGAGTTCGGTCATGCTCTGCACGGGCTCTTCGCGACGGTCACCTACCCCCACTTCGCCGGTACCGCGGTGCACCGCGACTTCGTGGAGTTCCCCAGCCAGGTGAACGAGATGTGGATCCTCTGGCCCGAGATCCTGACGAACTACGCCCGCCACATCGACACCGACGAACCCCTCCCCGCTGACGTCGTCGAGCGCCTGCACGCGTCGGAGGCGTTCAATCAGGGCTTCGCCACGAGCGAGTACCTGGCGGCATCCTGGATCGATCAGGCGTGGCACGGCCTGTCCGTCGACGAGGCGTCGGCCGAGATCGACGTCGCCGAGTTCGAGGCCGCCGCTCTGGCCGACATCGGCCTCGACAACCCCGTCGTGCCCACCCGGTACGCCTCGACCTACTTCGCCCACGTGTTCTCAGGCGGGTACAGCGCGGGCTACTACTCGTACATCTGGAGCGAGGTGCTCGACGCCGACACCGTCGAGTGGTTCCGCGAGAACGGTGGCCTGCGCCGCGAGAACGGCGACCGGTTCCGGAACCGCCTGCTCGGCGTCGGCGGCTCGGGCGACCCGCTGGCAGCATACCGCGACTTCCGCGGACGCGACGCTGACATCCAGCCGCTGCTGGAGCGCCGCGGTCTCACGGGTTGAGGCGTTCCGCCGTGACCCTCGCCCTCTACGGGGTGGGTGGGCCACGGTGGTGAGCAACCGCGCGCTGTCAGCTGCCGAGCGACTCGACGAAGTCGCCGACGCGCTGCGCCAGCGCCGCCGGCACCTCGCCCGCGGTGAAATGCCCACCCTCTGAAAGGCGCTCGAACACCCGCAGGTCGCGGTAGAACGCCCGAGCCATCACCTCGGGATAGTCGGCCTCGTGGCGCTGGATGAAGACCGCGGCCGGCACGGTCGTCGTCGCCGTGGGGTCGGCAGCGGCGGAGTGGTGGTCGAAGTAGGGCCGGAACGAGGTCGCGATCGTCTGCGTCACCCAGTACAGGGTCACCTCGGTGAGGATCTTCTCGCGGGAGATGCGAACCTCCAGCGAGCGCGGATCGTCGGTGTCGACGTCGGCCCACTCGACGAACTTCTCGACGATCCACGCCAGCAGAGCCGCGGGCGAGTCGTTCAGCCCGACCGCCAGGGTGTCGGGCCGGGTGGCCTGGGCGTGGCTGTACGCGCCGCCCGATACGCGCTCGCGCTCCAGACGTGCGCGGAACGCCTGTACCTCGAGGGCCGCGGACAGGGTCTCGTCACTCGGGGCGGCGAAGTGGGGGTGCGTGGCGATGATGCCGGTCACCTGGTGCGGGTACCGCACCGCGAGAAGGTCGTTGATCGACGCCGAGACGTCTTCGCCGTAGGTGACATACGTCTCGTATCCGAGGTGCTCGGTCATGAGTTCGTGCACGGACCGCACCAGCCGGTCGTCGGTCATCGGCCCCTCCCGGTAGGGGGTCGAGAAGCCGAACCCGGGCAGACTGACGACTACGACGTGCATTCGAGACTGCAGACGCTCCGCGAAGTCGAGTTGCAGCGCGAAGGTGTGCGGCCACCCGTGCATGACGACCAGGGCGGGCGCCGCCGGGTCGGGCGCGCGGAGGTGCACGGCATGCAACGTCGCCCCCTCGACCTCGACGAGCACCTGGGGGTGCGCGTTCAGCCACTCCTCACGACCGCGCCAGTCGAAATCGGACCACGACTCCACCAGCTCGGCGAGGTAGTCGGCCGTCATGCCCGAGGCCGGTCGACCGGGGGAATCCGGGAGCAGCCGTGAACGACGCAGGCGCTCCCGCAGGTCGACGAGGTCGTGCTCGGGAACGGAGATCCGAAAGGGTGTGACGGTGGCCATGTCGCGAGGGTAGCGGCCACCTCCGACATCGCGTCCGACGCCGCGGTCGTCTGGTCACCGCCGGTGCGGGACCGCGTGCGCGGACGCCCGCGCTACGGGGCCGCCGTCATTCGAAACGCTCCCGATCTTCTCGCGCGAGACCAGCCGGGCGTTCGTGCGCTCAGGCGCTGCGGCGCTTCTGCGCGAGCACGATCGTCGGCTGCGCGCCGTCTTCGACGGAAGCGCGCGTGATGACGACCTTGGCGATGTCGTCGGCCGAGGGCACGTCGAACATGATCGGTCCGAGCACGTCTTCGAGGATGGCGCGGAGCCCGCGGGCGCCCGTCTTGCGCAGCACGGCGAGGTCGGCGATAGCACGCAGAGCGTCTTCATCGAACTCGAGCTGCACCCCGTCGATCTCGAACATGCGCTGGTACTGCTTGACCAAGGCGTTCCGAGGCGCCGTGAGGATCTCCATCAGCGCGTCCTGGTCGAGCGGAGACACGGATGCCACGACGGGCAGACGACCGATGAACTCGGGGATCAGGCCGAACTTGTGGAGGTCTTCCGGCAGCGCTTCGCTGAAGAGGTCGGGCGCGTCCTCCTTGCGGTGCAGCGGGGCACCGAAGCCGACGCCGTGCTTGCCGACACGCGCGGAGATGATCTCTTCGAGGCCCGCGAAAGCACCGGCGACGATGAACAACACGTTGGTCGTGTCGATCTGGATGAACTCCTGGTGCGGGTGCTTGCGTCCACCCTGCGGCGGGACGGAGGCGACCGTACCCTCGAGGATCTTCAGCAGCGCCTGCTGGACGCCTTCACCGGAGACATCGCGCGTGATCGAGGGGTTCTCGGCCTTACGGGCGATCTTGTCGACCTCGTCGATGTAGATGATGCCGGTCTCGGCGCGCTTCACGTCGAAGTCCGCGGCCTGCAGGAGCTTCAGCAGGATGTTCTCGACGTCTTCACCTACGTAGCCGGCCTCGGTGAGGGCCGTGGCATCCGCCACCGCGAAGGGCACGTTGAGGCGTTTCGCGAGCGTCTGCGCGAGATACGTCTTTCCACATCCGGTGGGACCGAGCAGCAGGATGTTGCTCTTGGCGATGTCGATCTCTTCGGCGCGGGCCTCAGCGGGCTGCAGCGTGCCGTGTGCGCGGATGCGCTTGTAGTGGTTGTAGACGGCGACGGCGAGGGCGCGCTTCGCGGCATCCTGACCGACGACATACTCCTCGAGGAAGGAGAAGATTTCGCGAGGCTTGGGCAGGTCGAACTCGGCGACGTCACCGGCCGTCGATTCGGCCATGCGCTCTTCGATGATCTCGTTGCACAACTCGACGCACTCGTCGCAGATGTACACGCCGGGACCGGCGATCAGCTGCTGAACCTGCTTCTGGCTCTTGCCGCAGAAGGAACACTTGAACAAGTCGGCGCTCTCACCGATGCGTGCCATGCCGGTTCCTCCCGTCACCCGGCCCCCGCCGGTGTGTAGTCGAGCCTAACCCGTGCCCGTACGAACCAAGGGCATTTACGACCGCGGCGATGTCATGATCGCCCAGGGCGGACGCGCGGCATCCGCTGACGCCCGCGATCCACCCATCCGCGGCGACGCAGCGTGCGTCGGGACGGCGTGTGCCTGACAACTCGGCTGCAGCCTGTCACCGTGATGCAGCGTCGGTGCGAACAGCGCGCCCGGAGTGCGACGGATGGCGCGCCGGCCGCACACGACGAAGCCCCGCAGACCCAGGAGGTCTGCGGGGCTTCGTGACGAGCAACGCGTCAGGCGGTGAGAGCCGCGGGCACGCGCTTGCGCGTGGTCAGCACCTGGTCGACGATGCCGTACTCCATCGCCTCGTGAGCGGAGAGGATCTTGTCGCGGTCGATGTCCTTGTTGATCTTCGCGACGTCCTGACCGGTGTGGTGCGCCATCGTGGCCTCGAGCCAGGTTCGCATGCGGAGGATCTCCTGCGCCTGGATCTCGATGTCGGACGCCTGCCCGTGGCCCGCCTCGCCCATGGCGGGCTGGTGGATCAGGATGCGGGCGTTCGGCAGGGCGAGACGCTTGCCGGGGGCGCCGGCGGCCAGCAGCACGGATGCCGCGGAGGCGGCCTGTCCGAGGACCACGGTCTGGATCTGCGGCGAGACGTACTGCATCGTGTCGTAGATCGCCGTCATGGCCGTGAACGAGCCACCGGGCGAGTTGATGTACATGATGATGTCGCGGTCGGGGTCCTGCGACTCGAGCACGAGCAGCTGGGCCATGACGTCGTCGGCCGAGGCGTCGTCGACCTGGACGCCCAGGAAGATGACGCGGTCCTCGAACAGCTTGTTGTAGGGGTCCTGGCGCTTGTAGCCGTAGGCCGTGCGCTCCTCGAACTGCGGGAGGACGTAGCGGCTGGAGGGCGTGTGCGCCGCAGCGCCGCCGAAGGTGGGGATGTTCATGTCGGTGTCCTTTTCCTCTCGCCTCAGACCGCTGCGGTTCCGCCGCCGCCGGTGACGTCGGTGGCGTGCTCGCGCATGTGGTCGACGAAGCCGTATTCGAGGGCCTCCTGCGCCGTGAACCAACGGTCACGGTCGCCGTCTTCGTTGATCTGCTCGACGCTCTTGCCCGTCTGCGCCGCAGTGATCTCGGCGAGGCGACGCTTCATGTCGAGGATGAGCTGCGCCTGCGTCTGGATGTCGCTCGACGTTCCGCCGAAGCCACCGTGCGGCTGGTGCAGCAGCACGCGGGCGTTGGGCGTGATGTAGCGCTTGCCCTTGGTGCCGCTGGTCAGCAGCAACTGACCCATCGACGCCGCCATGCCGATGCCGACGGTGACGATGTCGTTCGGCACGAACTGCATGGTGTCGTAGATCGCCATGCCGGCCGTGATCGAGCCGCCAGGCGAGTTGATGTAGAGGTAGATGTCCTTCTGCGGGTCTTCTGCCGCGAGCAGCAGGATCTTGGCGCAGATCTCGTTGGCGTTATCGTCGCGCACCTCGGAACCGAGCCAGATGATGCGGTCCTTCAGCAGCCTGTCGAAGACGCTCGTTGCCATAAGGGGTTCGGGCATGTGTGCTCCTCTTCCGGTGATCTTCAACGAATCTACCGGCGCGTTCCGGGGCGGGATGCCGTGTTCGCCGCGGGCGGATCAGCGCGGTTCTTCGGCGATTTCACGCGCGTATCCGGTCACCGACCGGGTATAGCGCGGCAGGTGCGGGGCGAGCGCCTGCAGAGCGACGGATACCGCCCGCTCGGGCTCCCCGTTCGACACCAGCGCGAGCGCGTAGAAGGCGGCCGCCGCGTCGTGCAGGTCGCCGCGCGGCTCGCGCTCGTACTCCGCGCGCAGCAGGGCCAGCGCTTCCGCCGTCTCACCGAGGTTGCGGATCGTGCTGGCGAGTTGGATGGTCGCACGCGTGCGACGCTCGTCGTCGAGACCGATCTGGAGCGCCCGGCGGTACAGCTCCTCCGCCTCCCGCTCACGCCCGGCCGAGTCGCGGGCCCCGGCCCGATCGAACAGCGCCACCGGGTCGTCCTGCGGACGCTCCGTAGCGAGCTCGTCGACGCGGGTGATGACGTCAGTGGGGTCGAGCGTTTCGTCGGCCCACACGGCATCCACGCGGCTCTGCCAGTCGTCCATGACGTCTCTCCACCCTCCTGGCGTCGTGCTGTCCTGTTGATTGTCCACAACACGCCGCATCACCGGGCCCCGCGCGGCGTGTCCTGGACACTCACCCGCGTTCTGGGCCCGTCCCGGCTCGCTCGCGCACCCCCGCCCCCGGGCCCCAAACCCCGTTGAGTGTCCAAGACACGCCGCTCGGGTGGCCGGCATGCGGCGTGGCGTGGACCCTCAACAGGGGTAGGCACGGCATCCGGGAACGAAAAAGGGGGCGGATGCCGTGGCATCCGCCCCCTCGACATGACTTACTCGCTGTCAGCGGCCTTGTCGGCGACCTTCTTCTTGGCGGGGGCGCGCTTCTTGGCGGGAGCCTTCGCGGGGGCTTCCTCGGCGGGCGCCTCTTCTGCCTCGACGACCGCGTCGGCGTCGGCCGCGGCGTCAGCGATCTCCTGCGCCTCTTCGACGACCTCGTCCTCGCCGTCGGTGGGCTCTTCGCCCTCGACGGCGACGAAGCCGGTCAGGTCGACGGGCTTGCCGTCGGTGTCGACGACCGTGACCTTGCCGAGCGCGATGGCCAGGGCCTTGTTGCGCGCGACCTCTCCGACGAGCGCGGGCAGCTGGTTGCCCTGCTGCAGCGCGTTGACGAAGTCCTGCGGCGCCATGTTGTACTGCGCGGCCGACTGGATGAGGTACTGGGTCAGCTCGTCCTGCGAGACCTGGACGTTGGCGTCTTCGGCGATCTTGTCGAGGACCATCTGCGTGCGGAACTGCTTCTCGCTCGCCTCGGTCACCTCGGCGCGGTGCTCGTCGTCTTCGAGGCGGTTCTCACCCTCGAGGTGGCTGTGCACCTCGTCTTCGATGAGCGCCGGCGGCACGGGGATCTCGACGGCCTCGAGCAGGGCTTCGATGAACTTGTCGCGCGCGGCGGCACCCTGCGTGAACACCGACTGCTGCGAGACACGCTCGTTGAGCGACTCGCGGAGTTCGGCGATCGTGTCGAACTCGGATGCCATCTGGGCGAAGTCGTCGTCAGCGTCGGGAAGCTCGCGCTCCTTGACGGCCTTGATGGTCACGGCCACCTCGGCCTCTTCACCGGCGTGGTCGCCGCCGACGAGCTTCGAGCGGAACGTGGTCTCTTCGTCGGCCGTGAGCGACTCGATGGCCTCGTCGATGCCCTCGAGCAGCTCGCCGGAGCCGATCTCGTACGACACGCCCTCGGCGCGGTCGATCTCGGCACCGTCGATGGTGGCGACGAGGTCGAGCTCGACGAAGTCACCGGTCGTCGCGGGACGGTCGACGGTGACGAGCGTGCCGAAACGGGCGCGCAGCTTGTCGAGCTCGGCGTCGATGCCGGCCTCGTCGACCTCGGCGGCGTCGACGGTCACCGTGATGGTGTCGTACGCGGGCAGGTCGAACTCGGGGCGCACGTCGACCTCGACGTCGACGATCAGGTCGCCCGAGAAGTCCTTCAGCGCGGGCAGTTCGATGATCTCGGCGTTGGGGCGACCGATCACGCGCAGGTCGTTCGCCTCGACGGCCGCGCGGTAGAACCCGTCGAGCCCTTCGTTGACGGCGTGCTCGATGACGGCGCCGCGGCCCATGCGCTGGTCAATGATGGGCGCGGGCACCTTGCCCTTGCGGAAGCCGGGGATCTGCACGTCTTTGGCGATGTGCTCGTAGGCGTGCGCGATGCTCGGCTTGAGCTCGTCGGGCGAGACCGTGATGTGGAGCTTGACCCGGGTGGGGCTGAGCTTCTCGACGGTGCTGTTGACCATGCGGTTCGTTCTCCTCGTGTGGCCCGCGCGCACGCGGGGGCCGGCTAGGCCTGTGGTCTGTGGGGCCGTGACGTCGGGGCGACAGGATTTGAACCTGCGGCCTCCCGCTCCCAAAGCGGGCGCTCTACCAAGCTGAGCTACGCCCCGGGGCGGCGCGCGGCACGCGCCGACGAAACGACCGCTGAAAGTCTAGTCGATCGGCCTGAGCGCGCAGGTCTCGCCATACAGGAACCGGCGGAGACGCCCGTGGGTCGCGTTCGCACCACCCGCGCGCGTGTCGTAGAGTGGTCGAGTTCGAGTTCGTCGTCCCGCTCAGGATGCCGAAATTCGGGGCTGTAGCTTAGTGGTAAAGCCTCTGTCTTCCAAACAGATGATGCGAGTTCGATTCTCGTCAGCCCCTCCACATCTTCGTCGAAGCAACGTTCGTCCCTCGGATGACCCTGTTACGGTCGAGAGCGCTGATCGCCGTCTCGGAGGCTCAGTCCGCGCCGTTCAGCTGCCGCCAGCTCTCCAGGGTTCGAAAGCGCATATAGGGCCGCGCGGTCTCAGCCGTCATCTCGAGAAGGCGGCGTTGGCGAGCGCGAAGCAACCACCCGCGACCAGGGTGATGCCCGTCCAGACGAGGGCGGCTCGCCATTTCGCGGAGGTCGCACACCAAAAAATGGTCGCTGTGAGCGCCGCAATCATCACCCACCAGGTCGCCTGCGTCCACCACCACGCGATCGGCGCCACGTCGCCTGCGCCGACCATGGCGTACCCGTACGTTACGGCCAGCGTGACGAAGCCTGAGACGGCCACCAACGCCCACGCGACACCGACATACACGCCCCACGGTCGCCACTGGTCGGAAAGCGGCCCCTCCTCGATCGCCCGCCGCACATCCTCTGGGAGATCGAGCTCGGTCGGCATCATGCTGAGTCGGCGTGCGGTCTTCTCATCCGCGCCCACTCGCCGCAGCATCTCGGAGTAGGCGCGAAGCTCTGGGCGGTGCGCACCCTCGTCGAGCGCGATGGCGAACCGACCGGCCTGATCCGGATGGCCGAGTTGACGGTAGGCCCGCACCACCTCTGCACGAGTGACCGCGTCGGCGGGGTCGTCACGCAACCGCGCCTTCAACGCGCCCAGCGCCTCCCGGCGCGACGACCGGTCGTCGTCTGACCAGTTCTCAGGCACTCGTAACGGGAACATGCGTTCATTATGTTCGTGCGCCGATCGTCACCCGCGACGCGTCCATGACGCCCGCCCCGTCCGCTGTCCGTTCACTTGCCGCGAAATCTCAGAACAGGGGGCAGCGACGGTTCGTCTTACTTATGACACCGCACGGAACGACTCCGGCAGGATGACGTTCTCCCCGGCATCCGCGAAGAAGCCCGCGACCTGGTTCGGGCGGTACCCGGCGATCCCGCACCCCACCTCGGTGACGAGGAACCGCAGGTCAGGACGCGCGGCCGCGAAGGCGACGAACCGTCGCGCCTGCTCCTCGAACACCGTCAGCCCCGACATCGTGTCGATGCCGTACGACCGGCCCTGCAGTCCTTCGCTCTGCCCCCAGACGGCGCCGAAGCGGTCGAGGGCGAAGCGTGCCGCTCCCCCGCCGTGCGCTCCGGAAGCGTTCGATCCGAAGACGAAGATCTCCCCCGGCTGCAATGACGTGATGTGCATGGCGCGAGCATACGGACCGAACCGCATCCCGCAAGGGGCTTCACTCGCCGAGTACCGGCGGTTCACCGACGGGCAGCGCCGAACGATGCCGACCGCTGTGTGCGACGTAGGTCTGTGCGTTCCGCAGGATCTTCTCGCGCTCCTCGTCGGTGAGCGCCCGGCGCACCTTGGCGGGGACTCCGGCGACGAGGGAACCCGCCGGCACCACCGTGCCCTCGAGCACGACCGCGCCCCCGGCCACGAGGCATCCGGGTCCGATCTCGGCTCCTGAGAGCACGACGCTGCCCATTCCGATGAGCGATCCGTCGCCGATGGTGCACCCGTGCACGACGGCGTTGTGCCCGACGGATACATCGGTCCCGATGCGCACGGGGCGTCCGGCGTCGACGTGCACCGACACGTTGTCCTGGAGGTTGCTGCGCGCCCCGACCGTGATCGACGCGCTGTCCGCTCGAAGGACGGCGTTGTACCAGACGCTCGCGCCTTCGCCGAGGTGCACCTCCCCCACGATCCGCGCACCGGATGCCACGAACGCGGTGGCATGGATGGCGGGTGCGGCGTCGGGGAGGGCGAGCACGGTGGCATCCGGGGCGATCGTCATGCGAGCGACCCTATCCACCCCCGCCGACGCCGTCGCGAATGCCGTCTGAGAGTAGGTGAGGATTGCCTACTCACCAGGGATTTAGCCGAGCCTCATCTTGCTTGCGGAATGGAACAGAGTGAGTAGCGTTCTTTACATCAGACTTCGAACGTCGCCTAAGGAGCAAAAATGAGCATCGTTCAGACCCCCGCCGCCACCACCGTCGACCCGACCATGGCCGCCGGCACCGCCCAGTTCCTCTCCCCCGTCGTGATCGGCCTCGAGGCGCTCGTCGTCAACGGCAAGCAGGCCCACTGGCACGTGCGCGGATCCAACTTCATCGGCGTGCACGAGCTGCTCGACACGGTCGTCGCCCACGCACAGGACTGGGCCGACCTCGCCGCAGAGCGCATCGTCGCCCTGGGCCTGCCGATCGACGCCCGCCTGTCGACCGTCGCCGCCAAGGCCAAGGCCACCGAGGTGCCCGCCGGCTTCGCACAGTCCGACGTCGTCATCCGCGCCGTCATCGCCGACATCGACGCCGTGCTGGTCGACCTCGAGGCCGCCATCGAGGGCCTCAACGAGGTCGACATGTCGAGCCAGGACGTCGCCATCGAGATCAAGCGCGGTCTCGACAAGGACCGCTGGTTCCTCTTCGCGCACCTCGCCGCGTAAGGCGTTCGTTCTGAAGGGGGCGGTGCCTCGGCACCGCCCCCTTCGTCGTCCCCGCGGACGATCGCGCGAGAGGTCAGCACGTGTCGCCGAGCGGATGCTGAGGCGACGCTTCTCGACCCGGCGCGCGCGGGACTCAGCCGCCGTGCGTGATGCGACCGGAGATCAGCGTCGTGCGCACCGGCATCGCCCGCAGACTCCGCTCGTCGGCGGTCAGCGGGTCTGCTCCGACGATGACGAGATCCGCCAGCGCACCGGGTGAGATCTCGGCCGGAGCCGTCGACCCGCCGGCGGTGGATGCTGCGATAGCCGTTCCGATGTCGACCCGCTGGTGCGGGTGCCAGGCGTCGCGCCCGTCGCGCGTGCGGAACACCGCCGACGCCATCGCCGCCCACGGATCGAGCGACGCCACCGGGGCGTCGGACCCGAAGCGCACGTTCGCGCCGCTGTCGACCAGGGTTCGCAGCGGGTACGGCTGCGCGGACTGCTCCGCCCAGATGGCATCCGTCATGTCGCGGTCGTCCAGCGCGTGCTCGGGCTGAACGCTCGCCGCCACCCCCAGTCGCGCGAAGCGCGGGATATCGGCGTGGGCGACCAGCTGCGCGTGCTCGATGGTGCCGACGGCGCCGCTGAGCGCGTACGCGTCGAGAGCGTGGCTGTTGGCGACGTCGCCGATCGCATGGATGGCGCATTCCAGCCCCGCCGCCGTCGCCCGCGTCATCATCTCGACCAGCTCGTCGGGTGCCACGGTCAGCAGGCCGTGGTTGTCGACGTCGCCCGGGTAGTGGTGCGCGCACGCGGCGGTGCGCGTCCCGAGCGATCCGTCGGTGATCGCCTTCAGCGGTCCGACACGTATCAGGTCGTCGACCGCGCCGCGCACGAGGTCTCCCGTGCGGAGGCCCTCGGCGATCGCCCGATCCAGGTGCTGCGGATACGTGCCGTACGACACGCGCACCGCGTCGAACCCGCGCGCCGCGCGACGTTGCCACGGTCCGTCGTTCCACGTCATGTCGAGATCGACCAGGCCCACGATCCCGCGAGCGGCGGCTGCGCGCGCCATGCGCTCCACGGCGCGGTCGGCAACGTCGGGGTCCACCGCGTTCAGGCGACGCGAGACCTCGAAGGCGTCCTCCTCGCGCAGCATTCCGGATGCCACGGGCGCGAAGCCCTCGCGTCGGAAGGCCGCGGAGTTCAGCCAGACACTGTGCACGTCGGCGTTGATGAGATAGGTCGGGACGACGCCGGTGCTGTCATCCAGCATCTCGAGGCTCGGCGCGTCGGTCCACAGGCCGTCGCGGAATCCGACGCCGACGCGGCATCCGTCGCTCGCCGTCGCCGCGCCCATGACGGCAGCCGCCTCGCGCGCCGACGAGACTCCGCCGAGCGGTACGCGATCGGCGACGAGCGCCCACTGGAGCGCGTGGACGTGGTGGTCCCAGAGCCCCGGGAGCAGCCAGCCGCCCTCGCCGTCGATGACGAGACCGGTCGGACGCAGATTGCCGGTGGGCGCGATGTCGGCGATGCGACCGCCCGCGATGACGATGTCGACCGGTTCATCGGTGGGGAGGAACTCGCGGCCCGGACCCGCGACGCGCACCGCGCGGAGGAACCCCGCGCTCTCGCCGATCACGGGCGCACCCGCGCGTCGGCCGCCCGACGCATCTCGGCCGCGAGCTCGGGGTTCTGTGCGGACACGCCCTGGATCACCGTATCGACCACCTCGGCTCTCTTGTTCTGGCTGAGCTTGCGCTTGGCGGTGACCCGCGTGGGCGTCAGGCGGAAGCCGACCGTCCCGCGCTCGAGCCGCTCCACGAACGCGGCGTCGTTGGGCAGCGCGTACAGGCCGCGCGCGTCGGCGTCGTCGCCCTCGAAGCGGGCGACCAGCCGCTCGAGCACGCGCAGGTTCTCGTCCGGCGTGAGCAGTTCCGGGATGCCGGACAGGTGCGCCGACACGAAGTTCCACGTCGGCACGGCCGGGACGTCGCCGTACCAGCGGGGTGTGACGTAGCCGTGGGGGCCCTGTACGACCACGAGCAGTTCGCGATCCCCGAGCCCCAGGATGAGGTCGTCGGGTTTGCCGACGTGACCGACGATGGTGAGGTCGTCGCGTTCGTCGTCGAGCATGACGGCATAGTGCGAGGCGACGAGCCCGTCGTCGGTCTGACTGACGAGAGTGACCCACGGGTGGCGGTCGATCAGGCGTCGGATCTCACCGACGTCGGTCATCGCGAAGCTGGGGTTCTGACGCACCGGTTCAGCCTAGAACGCCGGTCCCGGTGGCTTCGACAGGCTCAGCCACCGTCCGTGGCAGGTCCTCGTCGCCGCCGCGCTCCGCCGAGTCACGAACCCAGGTCCCTGAGCCTGTCGAAGGGCCGGAACTCCGCGCGCCCGGCGGCTCCGACAGGCTCAGCCACCTCCGCCGGGACCCCGCGCGCCCGGCGGCTCCGACGAGCTCAGCCGCCTCCGCCGGAACCCCCGTGCGACCTCACGCCTGGCAGTTCGGGCACCAGTAGAGCTTGCGCCCCGCCGCCTCCTCCATCACGATCGCGGTTCCGCACACGCGGCAGGGCAGGCCCGCGCGGTGGTAGACCCAGTGCCGGTCATCGCGGTGGGCCATGGCGCGGCGGTAGGCCGCGGGGTCGAGGTCGTCCATGGTCATCATCTGACCCGTCTCGACACCGACGGGCAGCAGTCGCGCCCAATCGCGCCAGATGCCGCGCACGACCTCTTCGGGCACCTCCCGTCCGGGGGTGTGGGGGTTCTGTCGCGCACGGAACAGCAACTCGGCGCGATAGACGTTGCCGATTCCGCTGACCACCGCCTGGTCCATCAGCAGCAGTCCGATCGCCGTCGGCTTCTTCTTCACCGTGGCGGTGAAAAGTTCCTCCCCCTCGGCGACATCGTCGACGAGAGGATCGGGGCCGAGCTTGGCGATGACCGCGGCGATCTCGTCGGGCGTCTGCAGCACGCACGCCGTCGGCCCCCGCAGATCGGCGCAGGTCGTCTCGGTGAGAAGACGCAGGCGCACCGCGCCCACGACCGGCGGCGGCCATTCGGTCTGCTCGTCGAGCCCGGTGGTCTGCTCCGACATGCGCACGCGGGCGCGACGCGGGGCGCCGATCGAGCTGAGGGAGTTCTCGCCGGCGGCATCCATGATGGCGTCGTCGATCACCGTTCCGCGCTGGTTCGTCTGACCCATGCGACCGTTGGACGACGCGATCGTCGCATCGACCGATACGTCGCCGGAGAAGTCCCAGGCGCCGTACATCCCCAGGTGCACGCGCAGCCAGACATCTCCGTCGAAGAGCAGGAACATCTGCTTGGCGACGGCCCGCACCTCGAGCGCCTCGCGCCCGTCGATGACCTCTGCCCCCTCGACGAAACGGCCCTGGGGACTGGACGCCACGACCGTGCGGCCCACGATGTTGCGCTCGAACTGTCGGGCGATGCGGTGGACGGAATGCCCTTCGGGCATCAGCCTGCCTCGGGGTCGAACGAGTCGCTGGCGTCGGTCATGGTGTTCTCGGACGCGCCCGCCCGGGGATCGGGCAGGAGCACCCCGTCTTGCTCGAAGGCGGCGAGTTGCCCGATGCGGCGTGCGTGACGCTCTTCACCCGAGAACGGGGTCGCGATGAAGCGGTCGATGAACGAGCTCGCCTCGTCGAACGAGTGCTGGCGCGCGCCGATCGAGATGACGTTGGCGTCGTTGTGCTCGCGGGCGAGCTCGGCCGTGGAGATGTTCCACACGAGGGCTGCGCGCACGCCGAGCACCTTGTTGGCGGCGATCTGCTCGCCGTTGCCCGAGCCGCCGAACACCACGCCGAGGGCGTCAACGCCCGCAGCCTGGTCGCGGACGACCGCTTGCGCTGCTCGGATGCAGAAGGCGGGGTAGTCGTCGAGCGGGTCGTACTCGACGGGCCCGTGGTCGATCACCTCGTGCCCCTGCGAGGCGAGGTGGTGCTGGATCTGGGTGGAGAACTCGAGACCGGCGTGATCGGTGCCGATGTGGATGCGCATGAGGGAATCCTATTGAGGATCACCGACATCGCGGGGCGGATACGCCGACGCCGCCCGCCCCCCTCGAGGGAACGGGCGGCGTCGATGACCTCAGGGACGAAGACCCGCGGCCACGGGCTTGAAGCCCGCGCGGATGTTCTCGCAGCAGCCGGGTCGGCAGACGTCGTACCAGGGTCCGAGGTCGGTGAGGGACGGACGCTCGGCCTTCGGCGTGCCCTTCAGCCGCTCCTCGACCAAGTCGATGAGCCCCGAGACATAAGCGGGGTCGATGCCGGGAGTCGGGGTGCGAACCGCCTTGATCCCGGCCTCCTCAGCGGCCTCCATCGCCTCGGTGTCGAGGTCCCAGAGCACCTCCATGTGGTCACTCACGAAGCCGAGGGGCACGATCACCACGGCCTCCGCGCCGCGGCCCGGGAGCTCGGCGATGACGTCGTTGACGTCGGGCTCGAGCCAGGGCTGCGTGGGCGGGCCGGAGCGCGACTGGTAGACCAGCTCCCACTCGACATCGGCGACGGCGGCGGCGACCTCGGCCATGACGAACGCCGCGACGGCCTTGTGCTGGGCGGCGTACGCACCGCCCTCGCCGAAGTCGACGTCGCGGGGGCCGGAGCGCTCGGCGTCCGCCGACGGGATGGAGTGGGTGGAGAAGAGCACACGGATCTTCTCGGGCGCGATGCCCTCGGCGACGTAGGCCGACACGGCATCCGTCACCCCGCGCACGAACGTCGTCACGAAACCGGGGTGGTCGAAGAACTGGCGCACCTTGTCGATGGTCACCGTCTCGCCGAGCCCCGTCGCTTCCAGCACACGCGCATAGTCTTCGCGGTACTGGCGGCAGCTCGAGAACGAGCTGTACGCGCTCGTCGCGATCGCCAGCAGCGTAGTGTCACCGGCCTCGGCCGCCTCGGTCACGGCCTCTTCGAGGTAGGGCTCCCAGTTGCGGTTGCCCCAGTAGACCGGCAGGCCCAGGCCACGCGCCGCGATCTCGGCCTCGAGGGCCGCCTTCAGCTCGCGGTTGTGCTGGTTGATGGGGCTTACGCCGCCGAAGTGCCGGTAGTGGTGGGCCACCTCTTCGAGCCGCTCGTCGGGGATGCCGCGTCCGCGCGTGACGTTGCGCAGGAACGGGATGACGTCGTCCTGGCCCTCCGGTCCGCCGAACCCGGCGAGGAGGATGCCGTCGTAGGCCACCGGCGTCTCGACCCACTTGGGTCCGGAGGACGCGGCGGGAGAGGCGTAGAGGACGGTTTCGGGGGTGGTGTCCGTGTCGGTCGTGCTCACGCAGACATCCTCCCACTTGCCTGCACAGCCCGGACGGGGGGTATCTCGACACTAGGCTTATGTGGTTGTCGTCGTCGCCGACGGCGTCCGTCGCCACCCGTGCCGACGCGTCTGCGACGATCCACCCTGATCCCCGGGAGAACGCCAGTGCCAGGAGAGAACCTCACCCGCATCGAAGCGCAGGAACGCCGCGCGATCGTCGACACCCACGAGTACCGCGTGGAGCTCGACCTCACCCGCGGTGACGAGGTCTTCTCCTCGCGCACGGTGGTCACCTTCGGCGCCACCGAGGGCGCGTCGACCTTCATCGACCTGATCGCCCGCACGGTGCACACCGTCACGCTCAACGGCCGCCCCCTCGACCCGGCCGCGGTTTTCGCCGATTCGCGCATCGTGCTCGACGGCCTCGAGGCCGAGAACGAGCTCGTCGTCGAGGCCGACTGCGAGTACACCAACACCGGTGAGGGTCTGCACCGCTTCGTCGACCCGGTCGACGGCGAGGTCTACCTCTACTCGCAGTTCGAGGTGCCCGACTCGCGCCGCGTGTACACGGTGTTCGAGCAGCCCGACCTGAAGGCAGCCTTCATCTTCTCGGTCGTCGCCCCCTCGCGGTGGAAGGTCGTCTCCAACTCCCCCACCCCCGAGCCGGTGGCCGTCTCCGACGACACCGCCCGCTGGGACTTCCCCGCCACCCCGCGTATCTCGTCGTACATCACCGCGCTCGTCGCCGGCCCGTACGAGGCCACCTTCTCGGAGCTCACGAGCGCCGACGGCCGCGTCATCCCCCTCGGCGTCTTCGCCCGCAAGAGCCTGTGGCAGTACCTGGATGCCGACTACGTGTTCGAGAAGACCCGCCAGGGCTTCGCGTACTTCGAGGAGAAGTTCGGCTTCCCGTACCCGTTCGCGAAGTACGACCAGCTCTTCGTGCCGGAGTTCAACGCCGGCGCCATGGAGAACGCCGGTGCGGTGACTTTCACCGAGACCTACGTCTTCCGCAGCAAGGTGACCGATGCCGTAAAGGAGCGCCGCGTCGTCACGATCCTGCACGAGCTGGCGCACATGTGGTTCGGCGACCTCGTGACCATGAAGTGGTGGAACGACCTGTGGCTGAACGAGTCGTTCGCCGAGTGGGCGTCCACGATCGCGACCGCCGAGGCCACCGAGTGGCATGCGGCCTGGACGACCTTCAACGCGATGGAGAAGACCTGGGCGTACCGCCAGGACCAGCTCCCCTCGACCCACCCCGTCGTCGCCGAGATCACCGACCTCGAAGACGTCCAGGTGAACTTCGACGGCATCACCTACGCCAAGGGCGGGTCGGTGCTGAAGCAGCTGGCCGCCTGGGTGGGCATCGAGCAGTTCTTCGCCGGCGTCGCCGCGTACTTCCAGAAACACCAGTGGTCGAACACCGAGGTGGGCGATCTGCTCACCGAGCTCGAGGCCACCAGCGGGCGCGAGCTCGGCGACTGGGCCAAGAAGTGGCTCGAGACCGCGGGCGTGAACACGCTGACCCCGCTGATCGAAGAGGGAGCCGACGGCACCATCTCGCGCTTCGCGATCGTGCAGACGGCGCCGAGCGACTACCCCACGATCCGCCCGCATCGCCTGGGCATCGGCTTCTACTCGCTGACCGACACCGGCGCCCTCGAGCGGGTGCATCGGGTCGAGCTCGACGTCGACGGCGACCGCACCGAGGTCGCGGAACTGCGCGGCATCCGTCGTCCCGACCTCGTGCTGCTCAACGACGACGACCTCGCCTACGCCAAGATCCGCCTCGACGAGCGCTCGCTGGCCACCGCCATCGCGCACCTCGGAGGCATCTCCGACCCCCTCGCCCGCTCGCTCGTCTGGGGCGCCGCGTGGGATCAGACCCGGGATGCCGAGGCCTCGGCGACCGACTACCTCGACCTCGTGCTGCGCAACATCGGCTCCGAGACCGAGTCGACCACCGTGCGCACGACGCTGGCTCAGCTGCAGCTCGCCGCCAACGCCTACGTCGCCCCCGCCACCCGTGACGAGGCGCGTCAGCGCGTCGCCGACGGTCTATGGGAGCTGGCGCAGTCCGCAGAGGCCGGCAGCGACAGCCAGCTGCAGTTCGTCACGGCCTTCGCCTCCGCGGCGTCCACTCCGGCGCACGCCGAGACGGTGAAGGCGCTCCGCGACGGCTCGATCACCCTCGAGGGCCTCGAGATCGACACCGATCTGTCGTGGCAGCTGCTCATCTCGTTGGCCGCCGCGGGTGTCGCCGCCGAGGCCGACATCGAGGCCGCACGCGCTGCCGACAACACCGCCAAGGGAGGTGAGTTCGCGGCGACCGCGCTCGCGGCCCTCCCCTCGCGCGAGGCGAAGCAGAAGGCCTGGAGCTCGCTGATCGATTCGGCCGACGCGCCGAACACGATCGTGCGCGCCACCGCCGCCGGCTTCACCCACCCCGCCACCGTCGATGGGCTGGCCGACTTCGTCGAGCCGTACTTCGCGATGCTGCTGCCCATCTGGGAGTCGCGCAGCTACCAGATCGCGCAGTACCTCATCGTGGGGCTCTACCCCGCGGCGCTGGCGAGCAGGACGCTGCGTGACGCGACGCGGCAGTGGCTGTCGCGCAACACCGATGCGGCCCCGGCGCTTCGTCGCCTGGTGGGCGAGAACCTCGCCGGCGTCGAGCGCGCGCTGACCGTGCAGGAGCGCGACGCGCACTAGGCGCTTCCGCCGGATCGGATGCCCTCTCCCCTCCGGGAGGGGGCATCCGTCGTTGCGGATCATCCTCGCGGTGCGTGCACGTCATCCCCGGGGAGGACGACCGATCGAGCGCGGCTTCCTAGCGTGGAAGCATGATCGTTGCAGACAACCTCACCAAGAGATTCGGCGCCAAGACCGCGGTCGACGGCGTCTCTTTCACTGTCGCCCCCGGTCGGGTGACCGGCTTCCTCGGACCCAACGGCGCGGGCAAGTCGACGACAATGCGCATGATCGTCGGGCTCGACCGGCCCTCGGCGGGTTCCGTCACCGTCGGCGGGCAGGACTACCGGCAGCTGCGCTCGCCCCTCACCGAGGTCGGCGTGCTGCTGGATGCCAAGGCCGTCCACACCGGACGCTCGGCCCGAGACCACCTCCGCGCCCTCGCCGCGACGCACGGCATCGGCCGCGCGCGTGTCGACGAGGTGATCGAACTCACCGGAATCGATTCGGTGGCGCGAAAGCGCGCCGGCAAGTTCTCGCTCGGCATGGGCCAGCGTCTCGGGATCGCGTCCGCACTGCTCGGCGACCCCCACACCCTCATCCTCGATGAGCCGGTGAACGGTCTCGATCCCGAGGGCGTGCGGTGGGTGCGCCAGTTCGTCCGTCACCTCGCCGCCGAGGGTCGCACCGTGCTGCTGTCGAGCCACCTGATGAGCGAGATGTCGCAGACCGCCGACCACGTCATCGTTCTCGGCCGCGGCCGTGTCCTCGCCGACGCGCCCCTTGCCGACCTCGTCGGGTCGTGGACGACGACGACGATCGTCGTGCGCTCCCCACGGCTGCCCGAACTCGTCGCGGCCCTCCAGATCCCGGATGCCACCATCTCGGGTCTGGAGCCCGGAGCGGCGCAGATCACCGGGGTCACGCCCCAGACCATCGGCGACGTCGCCGCCCGCCATGGCATCCCGTTGTACGAACTGACGCCGCGCAGCGGCTCGCTCGAAGACGCCTACCTCGCCCTGACCGACGACTCAGTCGAATACAAGACCAAGGAGATCGCATGACCGCCCTCGCCCCCTCGCCCCGGCGCGAGACGCACGCGCACCCGCACCGCTTGACGTTCGCCCACCTGCTGCGCAGCGAGACCATCAAGATCCTGACGCTGCGCTCGACCTGGTGGTCGCTCGGCCTGACCGCGGCCCTGTCGATCGGTGTCTCGCTGATGATCGCGAACGCCGCTCGCGATTTCGAAGGCTTCGCCGCGGCGAACGTGGTGCTCATGCCCACGCAGTTCACGATGCTCGTCGCGGGCATCCTCGGCGCCATCGTGATCACCGGGGAGTACTCCACCGGGATGATCCGTTCGACGCTAACGGCTGAGCCGCGTCGAGGCGCGGTGCTGCTCGCCAAGGCCATCGTCGTCTCGCTGGTGATGGCCGTGACGACCGCTCTCACCTACATCGCCGCGATCGCCGTCACCGCCCCCCTCCTGACGACGGGCATCGACTGGTCGGATCCGTCGCAGTCCGCCGTCCCGCTGGGGTTCGGGGTGGTCTCGATGGCGGTCTTCACGCTGATCGGGCTGGGGCTCGGCTTCCTCATCCGCGCCGGCGCCGGCGCGATCGCCGCCACCGTGGGTGTGCTGTTCGTCCTTCCCATCGTGGTGTCGCTGTTCACCTTCGGCGGCCCCAACTGGCAGTGGATCGTCGATGCGGGCGCCTACCTTCCCGCCAACGCGGCCTCGACCTTGACCGATCCGGGAGCGGACATCGGCGACAGCCTGATCACGCTCGGCGCGTGGGCGGTCGTCCCGCTGCTGGTCGGGTGGGTCGCCCTGCGTTTCCGCGACGCCTGACCCTCCTCCCCACCCCGTCCGCCTCCACGGATGCCTCGACGCTCAGCCAGCGCCGAGGCATCCGTCGTTAGTCTGAATTCGATGCTTCTCGCCGAAAACCCCGAACCCACCCCGTCGCCCACCGCGCCCCCCGCCGATATCGCCAGCCTCGACTTCTGGACATGGGTGGGCGCTCGTCTGCTCGACTTCGGCGGCATGATGCTGCACATCCTCGGCATCATCGTCGGGATCGCCGTCGCCGCGTGGATCCTGCGCGTGATCATCCGCCGCGTCGTCGACCGTATCGTCAACGGCGCGAAGAGCAAGGCCCGCGTCGACGACACGCAGGCGCTCGACCGCTCCCCACTCAGCGCCGTCCGTCTCGTGCAGCGCACGCGCACGCTCGGTACGATCCTGCAGAACATCGTCAACGTCATCCTCGTCATCGTCGCGCTGGTGTGGATCGCCGGCATCATCGCACCAGACGCCCTCGCCTCGCTGACACTGCTGACAGCCGCCATCGGCGCGGGCCTCGGATTCGGTGCGCAGAACATCGTCAAAGACGTGCTCAACGGCATCTTCATCGTCGCCGAAGACCAGATCGGCATCGGCGACGTGGTGGATCTCGGCCTCGCGACCGGAATCGTCGAGTTCGTCAGCGTGCGCATCACGCACGTGCGCGACGTCAACGGAACGCTCTGGTACGTCCGTAACGGCGAGATCACCCGTATCGGAAACATGTCGCAGGGCTGGTCGCGCGTCATCATCGACCTGGCAGTGCCGGTGGATGCCGACCTCGACGTCGTCGAGAAAGCGATGCTGAGCGCCGCGAAGACGATGGCGAAAGAGAACAAGTGGCGCTCGCGCATCATCGAGCAGCCCGAGATCTGGGGCCTCGAATCCATCGGCGGCGACGCGATCGTCATCCGTCTGGTGATGAAGACGCGCTCGAGCGCGAAGGACGACGTCGCCCGTGAACTCCGCGCCCGCCTGAAGCGTGCCATCGACGAGCTGGGCATCTCGCTGCCGCAGCTGAACTCGATCGTGCTCACCGGCGCAGAGGGGGCGCAGAGCGTTCGCGGCGCCCACCCGCCCAAGACGAAAGAGACGCCCGTCACGGCGGGCGACGCACGCCCGGTCTGGAAACCGCGCCGCCGCAGCAAGCCCCTCGCCCCCGCCATCGACGACGATGACGCCGCACCCGTGACGCAGAAGAAGACGGTGCACGACGCGGCGCCCACGACGACTCTCGACCTCCCGGGCGCCGACACCCCGAAGCCCACGCCCCCGGCCGTCCGCGCCGACGAAGAAGGCACCTGATGAGCGAGCCCGTCAGCTTCTACGACCAGGTCGGGGGGATGGACACCTTCCGTCGCCTCGTCGATGCGTTCTACCGCGGCGTGGCCTCCGACGAGGTGCTGAAGCCGATGTACCCCGAAGAAGATCTGGGCCCCGCCGCCGAGCGTTTGACGCTGTTCCTGGCGCAGTACTGGGGCGGTCCCCCCATCTACGGCGAGACGCGCGGCCACCCGCGTCTGCGCATGCGGCACATGCCCTTCCACGTCGACCCCGATGCGCGCGACCGTTGGCTCCGCCACATGCGCGCAGCCGTCGACGAGATCGCTCTCCCGCCCGCGTTCGAGGCGCCGCTCTGGGACTACCTCGAGCGCGCCGCCCACGCCATGGTCAACACCTTCGAGCCCCGCGGCATCGGTCCGCAGCAGAACGGTCGTCCCGACACCGGGCTGCCCGTGCGCGCCGAGTAGCCAGCCGCACCGCACGTCGCCCGCGACGCGTCAGCGACCGAGGAAGTCGCCGAAGCCCGGGAGGTCGAAGTTCCCCAGGCTGTCGCCGAAACCGCTGATGCGATCACCTGCACCCGAGACGGCATCCTGCGCGCCACCGGCCCACTCGGCTGCGCCACCGGCCCACTCGCCCGCGGCCCCGACATCGACGCCCTCGGCGAGGCTGGCGAGATCGACTCCGGATGCCAGACCCTCGAGGTCGACGCCCTCGGCGAGCCCGGCGAAGTCGACGCCCATCTGTCCGGCCTGCGCGAGCAGGGGACCTGCGACGGCGCTCACGACGGCGCCGCCCGCGACGGCGGCGAGGAGACCCCCGGCACCGACGACACCGGCTCCGATGAGGCCGCCTCGACCGGCGCGGGCGAGCAGCGACGACATGCGTCCGGGG